>DVJP01000032.1 GCA_018716725.1 Candidatus Merdivicinus excrementipullorum
CATCGTCCATTATCGGAGAAAGAAGGAGCGAGCGCAATGAGCGAAATGAAGGAAAACTACGAAATCTGCCACTGCAAGAAAGTCACCTACGCCGACGTGGAAAACGCCCTGCATCAGAGCAAGACCTTTACACAGGTGGAGGAAGCCTTCGCCGATGTCCAGAGAATTACCCACTGCTCCACCGGCTGCGGGCGCTGCCACGACGAAATTATGCGCACCATTTCGGAAATCATGTCCTGAATATGCAAGGAAGCCGCCTTCCCGCCCCAGGGAAAGCGGCTTTTTCGCATGCCGTAATATAGTAAAAACCGGAAAGTTAGACAGCGCCCGGAAATGCCTGGAATTCCCGGGATTAAGCCTCTTCCGGAACCGCATCCCAGCAGGACTGGCAGGAAGATAGGAAATTCCTTTCAGGCCTTTGCCCAGGTATTCCAAAATAAAGGAGTGTTTATGATGAAAAAAATCATTGCAACAGAAAAAGCGCCGGCGGCTGTGGGAGCCTATTCCCAAGCAGTCCGGGCAGGGGATTTCATCTTTGTATCCGGCCAGCTGCCCCTGGTTCCGGAAACCGGCCTCATGGCTGAGGGAGACATTTCCGTCCAGGCCCGGCAGTCTCTGGAAAATTTGAAGGCAATCCTGGAATCCGAGGGCTGCACCATGGAAAACGCGGTAAAAACAACGGTCCTTCTGGAAAATATCGACGACTTCGCCGCAGTCAACGCGGTTTACGCCGAGTATTTCCAAAAGGACTGCCCCGCCCGGGCCTGCTATGCAGTGGACAAGCTGCCCAAAGGCGCCAAGGTGGAAATCGAACTCATCGCCTACTGCGGAAAATAAACAATACAAAAAGCGGCAGGAAATCCTGCCGCTTCACAAAAGAGAAAAAGAAAAGTTTTGGTCCAACTTTTTCAAAAGTTGGTGGGAGTCCAGAGGGCAACGCCCTCGGTCGCACTCCGCAGAGTGCGAAATTTTACTCTTCGCGCCCCGGGCGCGAACAAAAAGAAAAAAGCGGGTCCGCAGACCCGCCGCGGATGCAGTCATCAAGCCAGCTTGATGACGCGCGCACGTCATTTTGCTTGCAAAATGACGGGTTAGAATTTTCCAAGCTTTTATCCACAGCTCATTTGCGTCAGCAAACAACACCTCTTTGTGCAAATTGCCAAACCATGCTCTCTTTTTTCGACAGGCTGAAGCGGCAGAAAATCCTGCCGCTTTTTTCTTATTGATTCTCTTTTCCTTCAAACATCTCTTTGATTTTGTCGGAAAATTTCTTTTTCTTAGCCGTCTGTTTTTCGGTGATGGCCTCGTCAAATTCCTTGAGCTTGTCGATCTGGGCCTTGGTCAGGTTTTTGGGGACTTCCACCGTAACGGTTACATACTGGTCACCCCGGCCCCTGCCGTTTAAGCGCTGGACGCCCTTGCCCCGGAGACGGAATACAGTGCCGGGCTGGGTGCCCTCGGGCAGGTTGTATTTGACGTTGCCGTCAATGGTGGGAACAGTCAGCTCGTCGCCGGTAACCGCCTGATAGAAGGAAACCGGGATCTCGCAGTAAATATCGTAATCCTTCCGGGTAAACAAGCTGTCGGGCCGGACAGAAACCAGCACCAGCAGATCGCCGGCAGGGCCGCCGTTTGCCCCGGCGTTGCCCTGGCCCCGCAAAGAGAGGGTCTGGCCGTCGTCAATACCAGCAGGGATCTGAACCTCCACCGTTTTGGTGCTGGAGGTGGAGCCGCGCCCGCCGCAGACCGGACAGGTTTTCTCAATAATTCTGCCCCGGCCGCCGCATTTGTCGCAGGGACGCTGGCTGCTGATCATGCCGAAGGGCGTCCGCTGCTGCACCCGGACCTGGCCGGTGCCGCCGCAGTCCGGGCAGGTTTTCATAGCGGTGCCGTTCTCCGCGCCGGTCCCTTTACATGCAGAACAGCTTTCGCTGCGGGCTACGCTGAGGCGTTTTTTGACCCCTGCGCAGGCTTCAAAGAAGGAAATGGTCACCTGTACCCGGATATCGCTGCCCCGGCGGGGTGCGTTGGGGTTGGAGCGGCGGGACGAACCGAAACCGCCGCCGAAGAAGCCGTCGAAAATATCGCTGATATCCCCCATATCGAACCCGCCGAAGCCGCCTGCCCCGCCAAAGGGATCGGCCCCGCCGCCATAGGAAGGATCCACGCCCGCGTGGCCGAACTGGTCATAGCGGGAGCGTTTCTGCGGGTCGGAAAGAACCTCGTAAGCCTCGTTGACCTCTTTAAATTTTTCCTCGGCTGTTTTGTCGCCGGGGTTTAAGTCCGGGTGGTATTTTTTTGCCATCTGGCGGTAAGCCTTTTTCAGCTCATCGTCGGAACAGCCCTTCTGTACCCCCAGTACTTCATAATAATCTCGTTTTTCAGCCAATGACGGTACCTCCCGTTATGTCGTACAATTTCCAAACAGCACGGCAAGGCAGGCGGTTCGCCTGCCCTGGGGCCGTGTCCAATTATTTGTTGTCGTTGTCTACTTCCCGGTAATCAGCGTCTACCACGTTGGGGTCGCTGTTTGCAGTGTTGGCGCCGGGGTTTGCGCCCATGTCGGGGCCGGCAGCGCCGCCAGCGGCCTGCTGCTGGGCAGCCTGAGCCTGGTAGAGCTTTTCGGAAACAGCGTAGAACACTTTCTGGAGTTCATCCTGTTTCGCCTTGATGGCCTCAATATCAGAGCCTTTCAGAGCTTCCTTCAGTTCGTTGATCTTGGCTTCCAGCTCCGCTTTCTGAGAAGCGTCCACTTTGTCGCCGATTTCGTTCAAGGTCTTTTCAGACTGAAACACCATCTGGTCGGCGCCGTTGCGGATATCCACCGCTTCACGGGCCTTCTTGTCCTCAGCTGCAAAGGCTTCCGCCTCTTTAACAGCCTTGTCAATGTCCTCCTTGGACATGTTGGTGGAGGAGGTAATGGTGATCTGCTGTTCCTTGCCGGTGCCCAGGTCTTTTGCGTAAACATGGACAATGCCGTTGGCGTCGATGTCGAAGGTTACTTCAATCTGAGGAACGCCCCGGGGAGCAGCGGGGATGCCGTCCAGGCGGAACATGCCCAGGGTCTTGTTGTCTTTGGCAAATTCACGTTCGCCCTGGAGGACGTGGATCTCAACGGAGGTCTGGCCGTCAGCGGCGGTGGAGAAGATCTGGGATTTCTTGGTGGGAATGGTGGTGTTGCGCTCAATGATCTTGGTGAACACGCCGCCCAGGGTTTCCAGGCCCAGGGACAGGGGGGTAACGTCCAGAAGTAGCAGGCCCTTGACCTCGCCGCCCAGAACGCCGCCCTGGATAGCCGCGCCAATTGCGACGCACTCATCCGGGTTCAGGTTCTTGGAAGGCTCTTTGCCGGTAACCCGGGCAACAGCTTCCTGAACCGCGATAATACGGGTGGAACCGCCAACCAGCAGGATCTTGTCAAGCTGGGATGCGCTTAAGCCGGCGTCGCTCAAAGCCTGGTTTACCGGGCCCATGGTGGCGTCCACCAGGTCGGCGGTCAGCTCGTTGAATTTGGCCCGGGACAGGGTCATAGCCAGATGTTTGGGGCCGGTGGCGTCAGCGGTGATGAAGGGTAGGTTGATGTCGGCGTTAGTGATGCCGGACAGGTCGATTTTCGCTTTTTCAGCGGCTTCTTTCAGGCGCTGCATGGCCATGCGGTCGTTGCGCAGGTCGATGCCGTTTTCCTTCTTGAATTCATCAGCCATCCAGTCGATGATCCGCTGGTCGAAGTCGTCGCCGCCCAGGTGGTTGTTGCCGGCGGTAGCCAGAACTTCCTGAACGCCCTCGCCCATTTCAATAATGGAAACGTCGAAGGTGCCGCCGCCCAGGTCGTAAACCATAACCTTCTGGTCGCCTTCTTTGTCCATGCCGTAAGCCAGGGCAGCCGCGGTAGGCTCATTGATGATGCGCTTTACATCCAGGCCCGCAATGCGTCCGGCATCCTTGGTAGCCTGACGCTGGGCGTCGGTAAAGTAAGCGGGAACGGTGATAACCGCTTCGGTGACAGTTTCGCCCAGGTAAGCCTCGGCGTCGGATTTCAGTTTCTGCAGGATCATCGCGGAAACTTCCTGAGGGGTGTAAGCTTTGCCGTCAATATTTACCTTGTAATCGGAGCCCATGTGGCGTTTAATGGAGCTGATGGTCCGGTCAGGGTTGGTGATAGCCTGGCGTTTTGCCACCTGGCCCACCATACGCTCGCCGTCTTTGGAGAAGGCCACAACGGAAGGAGTGGTGCGGGCGCCTTCATGGTTTGTAATAACAACAGGCTCGCCGCCTTCCATAACGGCAACGCAGGAGTTTGTCGTACCAAGGTCGATACCAATGATTTTTCCCATAAATGATTCCTCCTAAAATGAATCGTCAAAATTTATATGAATGATGTTTGTTACGGATTGGCAACAGCCACCATAGCGTGACGGATGACTTTCCCGTTCAGCTGGTAGCCTTTCTGCAGGACGCTGGCCACCACATTGCTGCCCAGTTCTTCGTTTTCCACCGTTGAAACGGCGTAATGAAGGTCCGGGTTAAAGGGCTGGCCCTGGGCCTCGATTTCTTCCACGCCCAGCTTTTTCAGGGCGTCGCTCATGGATTTGAAGATCATCTCCATGCCTTTTTTGAATTCCGCATCGGTGCATTCCGTTGTCATAGCCCGTTCAAAGTTATCCAAAACCGGCAGGATCTCGGCAATGCACTTGCTTTTTGCCACAGCGCCGATCTCCTCTTTTTCCCGGGCGGTGCGCTTGCGGAAGTTGTCAAACTCGGCCATCTGCCGCAGGAGCTTGTCGGAAAGGTCCGCGTTTGCTTTTTGAAGCTCTTCCAGCTGGCTGGGCTTTTGTTCCTCCGGCTGGGCTGTTTCTTTTTCCGGTTCCACGGCTTCCGCGGTTTCCTGCTCCAAAACAGCCTCCTCAGAGGCGGCCTGATTTTCTTTTTCTTTCTTACCCACTTTGAGAATCATTCCTTTCGTCATACTCCTCGGTAATCAGCCGGGAAACGGTGTCTGACAAATGCTCGATATACGGGATCACCCGGCTGTAGTCCAGCCGCAGGGGGCCGATGACCCCCAAAGCGCCTGCCCGCTTTCCTGCCCGGCTGTAGCCGGTGACAATCAGGCTGGAATTGGAAACGGCAAAGGTTTCGCTTTCATCCCCAAAAATCACCTGGATTCCGTTGAATCCCTGGTTTAAAAGGGAGCCTAGGTTTTTCCTGGCCTCCAGGAAGGCTTTGATATTGTCCGTCTGGAAATCTTCCCTTGCCAGCAGCCCGCTTTCGTTCATCACTTCCAGCTTTTGCTGCCTGAGCTTGCAGACAATATCGTAAATACCGTAAAGCAGCGGGGCCAGGGCCGCGCCGTACCGTCCCAGGGAAACGCCCAGCTCCACCAGCTTTTCGCTGGTCAAAGCGTCGATCCGCATCCCCGTCAGGTTTTGGCGGATAAAGTTTACAAAGAAGGAAATCTGCTCGCTGGAAAGCTCAAAATCCAGCCGGCACACCCGGTTTTCCACCGCGCCGCTGGAAGTAATCAGCAGCAGGGCGTAAAGCCGCCTGCCCGCAGGGATCACATCCAGCCTGGTGATGACGGAAAGGTCCACCCGGCTTGAGGAACAAACCACAGCGCATCCCGTTACCTGGGCCAGAAGCTCCGCGGCGTTTGTCACCAGCGTGCGAGGGTTTAAATCGCCTTTCAGCAAGGTATCCTCAATCATGCGCCGGTCGTATTCCGACAAGGGCTGCCTGGTCATGAGGTTCGCAATGTAGAACCGGTATCCGCGGTAGGACGGGACCCGTCCGGCGGAGGTGTGAGGCTGTTCCAGATACCCCAGCCGCTCCAGGGCCGCCATATCGTTTCGAATGGTAGCGGGGGAAACGGCGTTATCCAGGGCTTCGGCAATGGCTTTGGAGCCAACGGGCTCGCCGGTGCGGATGTAACGGTCAACCACCAGTTTCAGGATATTCAGCTTCCGCGCATCCAGCGCCTTCACCACGCTCACCTCGAGTCTTCATATTCTTAGCACTCATCATCCTCGAGTGCTAATATAAGATTAGCACGAATACAAGGGATTGTCAAGGGGGGAAATCAAAATATTTATGAATTTTTTTTAAATCCTCTCGCCAACAGTTTTCCCACAAAAGGGGCGGTTCATTCCAGAAAAAGGATTTTGCATGAAACGTTGCTTTTTCTTGCAAAAATCTTTCAAAACGTATATAATGAAAGACAGAATGATTTCCACAGCAAGGAGGCAGCGCAATGGATATCCTTTCGGCCATCCAGAAGCATTACCCAAACTTTTCCAAAGGGCAGAAAAAAATTGCAAATTACATCACCGACCACACCGACAAAGCCGCTTTTATGACGGCGGCCCGCATGGGCGCCACCGTCGGGGTCAGCGAGTCCACCGTGGTGCGGTTCGCCTATGAATTGGGATATAACGGGTTCCCGGAGCTGTCGGCGGCGCTGCGGCAGGTCATCCGCACCCAGCTCACCTCGGTCCAGCGCATCGAGGTGACCCGGGACCGGATTGGCAGCGGGAACGTGCTGGACGAGGTCTTAAGCGGGGATATGGAAAAGATCAAGCGCACATTGGAGGAAACCTCCCGCGAGGACTTTGAAAAGGCCGCCACCGCCATCGCCAACGCCCGGAAAATTTACGTCATCGCCGACCGGAGTGCATCCGCCCTGGCCCGGTTCATGCATTATTATTTAAATTTGATGTTTGAGAACGTGAAGCTGGTCACCACCACCAGCTCCAGCGAGCTGTTCGAGCAGATTATGCGCATCGGGGAGGAAGACGTGGTCATCGGCATCAGCTTCCCCCGGTATTCCAATATGACCATCCAGGCGTTTTCCTTTGCCGCCCGTTCCGGGGCAAAGATCGTGGCCATCACCGACGGCCCCAACTCCCCCCTGGCCCAGGACGCCACCTGCCTGCTTGCCGCCCGCAGCGACATGAATTCCTTCGTGGATTCCTTAGTCGCCCCCTTAAGCCTTATCAACGCCCTGCTGGTCCAGGTGGGAATGCTCAAACAAGACGACGTGGTGAGCACTTTTGAACGGCTGGAAGGCCTTTGGGACGAGTATCATGTTTATCAGAAAAATTAAGGAGCGTTTATGGAACAGTATGAGATTCTCATTATAGGCGGCGGCCCGGCGGGCATGATGGCCGCGGTTTCTGCTGCGGGCCAGGGAGCGAAGGTCCTCCTGCTGGAACGGAACAGCCGTCTGGGGAGGAAACTCCTGATTACCGGGAAAGGCCGCTGCAACGTCACCAACAACTGCGGCCGGGATACCTTGTTAAACAACATCCCCCGGAACCCCCGGTTTTTGTATTCGGCCTTCGCCCAGTTTTCCCCGGAGGACACCATGGCGTTCTTTGAAAGCCGGGGTTTGCCGCTGAAAACCGAACGGGGGAACCGGGTGTTCCCGGTTTCGGACAAGGCCGCCGATGTGGAGCGGGTTTTGGAAACCGCCGTCCGGGACTTTGGCGCGGAAGTCCGCACCGGCCGGGCGGAACGGTTACTATTGGAGGACGGGGCGGTCAAAGGCGTCCTGTGCGAGGACGGAACGGAATACCGGGCGAACGCCGTAATCTTAGCCTGCGGCGGGAAATCCTACCCCCTCACCGGCTCCACCGGGGACGGATACGCCCTGGCGGCCCAGGCGGGGCATAAAATTGTGCCGCCGGTCCCCTCCCTGATCCCCATTTTGACAGAAGAAAGCGATCCCAAGGAAATGCAGGGTTTGTCCCTAAAAAATGTCACTTTGACAGTTTCTAAAAAAGGCAAACCGGTTTATGAGGAGCTGGGGGAGCTGCTGTTCACCCACTTCGGATTAAGCGGCCCCTTGGTGCTGTCCGCCTCAGCCCATATGGCCGGGAAAAAGCCCGCCGGGGACTGCGGGGAGAAGTTTTACGCCTCCATGTTAAAGGGGGAGGGCTATTCCCTTTCCATCGACTGGAAACCGGGCCTTACCGAGGAACAGCTGGACCGCCGCCTGCTGCGGGACTTCGCCAAATACCAGAATAAGGACGTCATCAACAGCTTAGGGGAACTGCTTCCCCGGAAAAGTATCCCGGTGATCCTCCGCCGGGCGGGAATCCCCTTTGAAACCAAGGTCAATTCCATCACCAAGGAACAGCGTCACGCCCTGTTAAGCGCACTGAAGGGGTTTACCTTGACGCCTGTGGGATTCCGGCCCATCGAGGAGGCCATCATCACCTCCGGCGGGGTGGATGTGAAGCAGGTAAACCCCCGGAACATGGAGTCGAAGCTCTGTCAGGGGCTTTACTTCGCCGGGGAAATGCTGGATGTGGACGGCTACACCGGCGGATTCAACCTGCAAATCGCCTTTTCCACCGGCTATCTGGCGGGCCAGTCAGCGGCCCGATAAACGGGCTGTTAAGCCGCCGCGGCCGCACAGCCACGCGCCGGATTTTGGCTGGCGCAAACAAGTTGCGCCTCTGGTAGAATTTCCCACGAAATGCGGCGCATATCTCAGGAATCGGCCGTCAATCCGCTGAATCTTCCAAAAACTGTAGGGGCCGGGTTTCCCGGCCCGCTGGTCATACGAAACATTTTTGCGCATAAATAAACAGTCCGGCTGTGCCACCCAATGGATGGCACAGCCGGACTTCTTTTCGTTTCCCGGACTATAATTCCTCCGGTTCCCCGTCTTTATGTTTTTCATAATACTGGGCCTGGGCGTGCCAGAGCTTGGCGTACTGCCCGTCCTCATCCGCCAGCAGGCTGTCATGGCTCCCCTGCTGGACCACCTGCCCGTGGTCAAATACGGCGATTTCATCGCAGAACCGGCAGGAGGACAGCCGGTGGCTGATATAAATAGCCGTCTTGTCACTGACCAGCTCGTCAAAATGGGAATACACCTCGTATTCCGCAATGGGGTCCAAAGCGGCGGTGGGTTCGTCTAAGACAATGAAGGGGGCGTCCTTATAAAGCGCCCGGGCTAAGGCTATTTTCTGTGCTTCGCCGCCGGAAACCTCCACGCCCTTCTCGTCAAATTCCCGGTAAAGGCAGGTGTCAAGCCCTTCCGGCATGCTGTCCAGCCGCTCGCCGAAGCCCGCCATCCGCAGGCATTTCTCCGCCCGCTTCCGGTCGTAATTCTGGGTCGCCGCCACGTTCTGCCCCAATGGGAAAGCCAAAAGCTGGAAATCCTGGAACACCACGGCAAACACCTGCAAATAATCCTCGTATTTGTATTTGCGGATGTCGATGCCGTTTAGGAGGATCTGCCCTTCCGTGGGGTCGTAAAGGCGGCAAAGGAGCTTGATAAAGGTGGTTTTGCCGGAACCGTTCCGGCCCACAACGGCCAGCCGCTCTCCGATTTTGAACTTCATGGAAACATGGCGCAGGGCGTAATCCTCCGAACCGGGGTATTTGAAGGAAACGTCCTTAAATTCCACCTCATACTGCCGGTCGGCCCGCTTTTCGGTGGTAAGGCTGCCCTGATACATCCGGTCGGGCAGGTCCAGAAACTCAAAGGAGGTCCGCAGAAAGACCCCGTTGTTTTTCAAATCCCCAAGGGTTTTCATCAGGTCGGAAACCCCTTTTGCCAGGGCGGTGACAGCCCCAACGTACTGGGTGACGGAACCAACGCCAAAGGCCCCGGCCCAGGCCTTCAGGCAGACAAACAGGTAAGCAAACCCGGTAAACACCGTGGAAATAGCCGCGGAAAGGGCCATCAGCCCTCCCATAGGTCCTTTGGCACAGCGGCCAAAAACAGAATCCACACTGAAAGGATTATTTTGGGACATGTAATTTTGGCTGATCTCCTGCTGATTATACATCCGCATATCCAGCGTTCGTTCCCGCTGGTACATAACAAACCCAAAAAAGCTGAAAAGCCGGTTGCCAAACTTATTCAGTTCAAATCCCTTGGTAACCCAATAGCTTTCAGCCTTCATAGAGCAGAACGCCGCAAGAATTACGGTAATTCCCATTACAGCCAAAAAAGCTAGAATATAAAGAGGGCTGTTCAAAAAAGCATATTCTGAAGTTTCTGGAACAAGCTGGGTAAACAGGCTGACAGATAAGGCCAATGCACTGAGAATGCTGATTACTGCATTGATTCCTTGTTCAAAACTTCTGCAGCTCTGATAAAATCCCCAACCGCCGCTATTCTCACTTTGCCGTATTTGAGTATAAAGGTCGTGGGTGCGCTGTTCGTCCAAAACGCAAAAATCCATCCGAAGCATTTTATCGTTGTAAACACAAACTTCATTCTGCCAGAAAAGCTCATAACGGATATACTTCCACCGGGCTGTTACCGCTTTTAACAGGACGGCAAGGGCGGTTACAGCCACCGTCAGCAGCACCCATTTCCACAAAACCTCCGGCCGCCGCTCCCCGCCTAGCTCATTCAGGATCCGGGCGGAAAAATAAATGCCGATATACGGGATGATTGCCGTCACAACAGCATTGCAGAAAATGGATTCCAAAAGCCCCTGGCAGTTTTTCCGCAGGATTTTGAAGGCCCGGAAACTCAGCGAAAACGCTTCCCGGAAAGTCATTTTTTCCTCATTCTTCATGAGAACCACTCCCTTTCCGCAAATCTTCTTTGCCGTAATACCGGCTCTGGATGCCGAACAGCTCCGTGTACTTCCCGCCTTGGGCCATTAAGGAGTCGTGGGTGCCTTCCTCGGCAATGCCCCCGTCGGAAAGGAGGATGATCCGGTCGCAGAACCGGGTGGAGGCCAGCCGGTGGGAAATATACACCGAGGTGCACCCGGCGGCCATCTGGTTGTACTTCAAATACATGTCATTTTCGGCAATGGGGTCCAAAGCGGCGGTGGGTTCGTCCAGCACCATAATGGGCGCGCCCTTGTAAAGGGCCCGGGCCAGCATCAGCCGCTGGGTTTCGCCGCCGGAAAGGTCCATGCCGTCCTCGTAAACCGACCGTCCAACATGGGTTTCCATTCCAGCCTTCAAGCTGTCAATCTTTTCCGTCAGGCCGGCCTTTTCGATGCAGTCCTTCATCCGGTCCCGGTCAATGTTTTCAGTGGACTGGGTCACATTGTCCGCCAAAGTAGTTTCCAGGATGGAAAAATCCTGAAACACGGCCGTAAATAGCTTGTAATAATCCCGGCGGTTATACTGCCGGATATCTTGGCCGTTTAACAGCACTTGCCCTTCCGTCGGGTCGTAAAATCCGCAGATGAGCTTCACCAGGGTGGTTTTACCGGCGCCGTTTAGGCCCACCACCGCCAGCTTTTCCCCGGCGTGGATGGTCAGGTTCAAATCGTGGAGAGTGTCCTGCTCCGCGCCGGGATACCGGAACCGGACGTTCCGCAGCTCGATTTCGTAGGGGATATTTTCCGCTTTCAAAGGCTTTCCGTCCTCAAACAGGAATAGCTCCGGTATTTCCAGGAATTCCCGAATAGTGGAAAGGTCCATGCTTTGTAGGTTCAGTGTGGAAAACCCCGCCAAAATTCCGGTGATCCAGGTGGTAAAGCCCCCAATCGCCGTAAAATACAGCAGGAACTGGGAGGCGGGCAGGCCCTGACCCAACGCCATGGTAATCAGGTACACATAGGCAATGCCGTTGCGGGCAAAGGACAGCAGGACATCTACCACATCCGCCCAAAGATAGACCTTTTCCCGCCGGGCGATAAAATCACTGTAAAGGCGCATAGCGCTGTCAAACACGTCCTGGAGCCAGGGCCGCAGGCCGAAAATCCGGATGTCCTTGCCCAAAGCCCGTTGCGGGGCTTTATAGGTAATGTAGTTTAATTTTTTCAAGTAGGCCGATTCTTCCTCCCGGTGGCGGTAGCCCCACTGGTTGATGCGCTGGCTGACAAAAAAGCCGACAACGGTGGTGGCCAGCACCACAATCAGCAGAACCGGATCCAGAGAGGACAGCAAAGCCAGGTAAATGACAAAGCCCGCAATATTTTTCAGCAAATCGGTCAGAGTCGTCCAAACTGCCTCGGATGCCGTTGTATTGCCATACATAGCCTCGTTGGCCTTTTCCATCTTTTTTAGAACTGCCGGATCTTCTGTATTCGGGAACGAAGTCATCTCGTATTTCAGGCCGACTTGCTGCAAAAGGGCTATCCGCACTTCAATCCGCCCCAAACTGGTAATGTTCCCCAAGTAGGCGTTCAGTGCCGAAACAAGCATCAACAGCAGTGCAAAACCGATGACAGCCCCTAAAAGCTCCGGGAACGGGGCGGCGGTTTCCACCTTTTGCAGGACCGCCGGCGTCACAAAGAGCTCGGTTAAGCTCAAAGCCACCGCCCCTGCCGCCACAGCCACGCACAGGAACAGGACGCTTTTTCTGGTTTTCCAGGCGCTGCCCATCATCCAGGCAGTGTTCTGCCACAGGTTGTAGAGGGGCTTTTCTTTCTTCTTTGATTGCGTCATCATTCTCACCTCGCTTGTATTGTAGCACAAAACAAGGGGCATTTGTTATTCTGGGGACGAATTGTCGTTTTCGGGGGACGAATTGCACGCCTGGGGCAGTAAAACCTCGGTGGTGAATGCCCCGTCCTCGCTGCCCCGGCTGACGTAGCCCCCTAACCGCTCGATCACCGCGTCGATGCGCTTTAAGCCCAACCCGCGGCCCGCCCCTTTGGTGGTGGCGAACCGCCCGCCGATTTTGGGCAGCTTCTTTTCGGCGGTAAAGTTGGTAAAGGACAGGTAGAGCTGGGAACCCTTGATGTCCATGTAAACCCGGATGAGCCGCTGTTCCTCCGGGAGTTTCACGCTGGCCTCAATGGCGTTGTCGAAGAGGTTGCCGATGATGACGCACAAATCCAATTCCGAAATGTCCAGCTTTGTGGGGATGTGTGCGTCGGCCCGCACCGGGATATTCCGGGATTTGGCCAGGGATATCTTGCTGTTTAAAATGGCGTCGGCCATGGCGTTGCCGGTTTTCACCACCGTGTCCACCGTGGAAAGGTCGGTGTCCAGCTTGTCCAGGTAGTCCCGGATGGCGTCCATGTTGCCTTGGGCGGCGTAGACCTTCATCACCTGGATGTGGTTGCGGTAATCGTGCCGCCAGCCCCGGATCTGCTTGTACATATTTTCCACTTCGGCAAAGTGGGTCTGGATCAGCTCCCGCTGGTAGGCGGCGATGCGCTTGTCAATCTGTCTGTCAAAAAGGTTCATGGCGTCCTCCTATATCCGGTCAATAATGGCCCGGTTCAGCGGCTCGTACATCCCCCGGGGCAGAGGGAGGACGGAACCGTCGGTCAAATATACGTCCGTTTTGGTCACCCGCTGGATGAAAAGCAGGTTTAAAATGCAGGAACGCCCAATGCGGAAAAACCGGTCGTCCAGCATAGGTTCCAGTTCCCGCAGTGGCTTTTTCACGGTGTAGTCCTCCTTGCCGTGGATCGTGACATAATTTTGGCGCACGTCCAGATAACGGATTTCGTAAAGGGGTACCCGCACTGTCTCCTCCGGCAAAGACAGGGTCAAAACGCGCTCGTTTTTCCGAAGTTTCTGGGCCGCCCGGTCCAGTACGGCAAAGAGCTTGTCCCGGTCCACCGGTTTCATCAGGTAGTGGAGGGCCGCCACCTCGTAGCCGTCGGATATATACTCGGAATACCCGGTGATAAACACAATCTGTACGGTTTCTTTGTCCCTGCGGATGCGCCGGGCCAAAGAAACGCCGTCCAGTCCGCCCATTTCAATGTCCAAAAGCAGAATGTCAAAATCCCGGCGTTCCGCATAATGGAACAGGAACGCTTCCGCGCTGTCAAAGGCGGAAATCTCCGCCTGCTGCCCGGCCTGCTCTGCCCAGGAACGGGCCAAAGCGGCAATAAAGTCCAAAGAGGCCTGCTCGTCGTCGCAGACCGCAATCCGGTAAGTCATACCATTCCCTCCGTACTTTCAAAGGTGTTCCTTTTTATTATACCTGCAAACAGGAATTTTTCAACTGCCGGACATGCAAAAGCCCCGCTTCCCAAAGGAAACGGGGCTTTCGTTCAGTTCACGCTTACGCTTCCTCGGGAGGAAGGGCGTTATAATACTTGTCCATAAAGATCTGCATCTGCTGCTTGTAATCCTCGGTTTCGCCTTTGTGCATTTTGGTGATATACTCATGGCGGTTGAGCATCTTGCTGCCGTTTTTACGGGCAATCAGGTAAACGGCGATGTTGGAGCAGTGGTCGGAAACGCGCTCGATGTAGGTCAGGATTTCCAAGAACACCAAACCGGCGTCGATGGTGCACTGGCCGTTTTTCAGGCGGCGGATATGCCGGAGTTTCAGAAGGTTCTCCATGGTGTCCACAGTTTCCTCCAGCGGCTCAATTTTGGCCGCCAGAACCGAATCGTTGTCCCGGAAAGCATCGGCGGCCATGGTCACTGCCCGCTCAACGGCGGCGCAGATAGTTTCCAGCTCCTCCAATGCCTTGTCGCTGAAGCGGACGCCCGCCCGGCTTAACTCCTCCGCTTTTTCCAGAAGGTTCACGGCATAGTCGCCGATCCGCTCAAACTCCAGGATCAGCCGGAGCAGCAGCGTCAGGTCCTTCTGTTCCGGTTCCGTCAGCTCCCCTTCGCCGATATGGTTCAGATAGTTGTTCAGCTGGTCCTCCCGGACGTCGATTTCATGCTCCCGTTTTTGGATTTCCTGTGCAATCCGCGGCTCATAACTGCGGAACAAGCTGTACGAAAGGCGGAAGTTTTCCAAAGCGTACTGGGCCATTTCCTGGACCACAACATGGCTCTGCTCGATGGCCAGGCCGGGGGTGGACAGGAACCGGGGGTCCAGGACGTTCTTTTCGCCCTCGCTGGGATTGGTGGCCAGGGAAATTTCGGCTTTTTCCACAGGCTGCTTTTTGCTTTCCCGGACCGTAATTTCCGCCAGATGGGCCAGCCCTTTGTAGAAGGGGGCCAGCAAGCAGGTGGTAACAATGTTAAACAGGGTGTGGAAATTGGCGATGCCGCCTTTGGTAATAGGATCGTCCCAGAAGGAGAACCCGATGGCCGCGTTAATGCTGTACACGCCGATCAGGAAAATCGCCGTACCAATGAGGTTAAAGTAAAGGTGCACCATAGCGGCCCGCTTGGCGTTTTTGTTGGCCCCGATACTGGACAGAAGGGAGGTGACGCAGGTACCGATATTCTGTCCCATAATGATGGGGAACGCCGCGGAGCAGGTAATTGCCCCTGTGGAAGAAAGGGCCTGCAAAATACCGATAGACGCGGAGGAACTCTGGATGATGCCGGTCACGACAGCGCCGGCCAAAACGCCTAAGAAGGGGTTTTGCAGGGACGCGAAAACATTCCGGAAGGTTTCCGACTGCTGAAGAGGCTCCATAGCCGCCTCCATGGCGAACATGCCCTGGAACAGGATACCGAAGCCCAGACAGGTTTCGCCCACCAGCTTCTGCATGGTGTTTTTGCCGGCCATTAAAAGCAGGATGATACCCACGATGGACACCATAGGGGCCAGGGTAGTGGGCTTGACAATCTGCATAATCAAACCGGCGTTGGCGTTATTTTCCAAATCGCCCAGCCGCAGGATCTGGCCGGTGACGGTAGTGCCGATATTGGCGCCCATAATTACGCCCACCGCGTTTTGCAGCTTTAAAATGCCGGCGTTTACCATACCCACCACAACAACCGTGGTCAAAGACGAGCTTTGCACCACGGCGGTAACGCCTGCGCCCAGCAGAATGCTGAAAAAGATGTTGCCGGTCATCCGCTCCAGCATTTTTTCAGCCCGGCCGTTGGACATTTTCTCCATGCCGCTGGCCAGGATGTTCATTCCGAACAGGAACAAGGCCAGCCCGCCGCCCAGGCTGATGACGTTAAAAATACTCATAATTTTCCTCCGCCGAATAAACTTTTCAAATTGTTTTCAGTTCTTTTACTATTATAACATGTTGCGTCACGGATTTACAAGGGATTTGACATTTCGCCGCTAGATTTTACCTGTATTTTACATACGCTTTCATCAGTGATAAACTTACTAATTATTTCCCCAGCCTTGCAATTTTAACCCCAGTCTTTTATAATGGAAACAGAGAGGGGGATTTTATGCGGATCTTAAATTTTGGCTCCTTAAACCTGGATTTTACCTACACTGTCCCGCACTTTGTGCAGCCCGGTGAAACCCTTTCCGCGGAAGGACTGCAAACCTTCCCGGGCGGCAAGGGGTTAAACCAGTCCATTGCCTTAAGCCGGGCCGGGGCTGAGGTTTTCCACGCCGGCTGCATTGGGCCGGACGGGGAAATGCTGCGGCGGCAGCTCATAGACGCCGGGGCGGACGCCCGGTTTGTGAAAACCCTGCCAAACGCCCGGACTGGCCATGCGGTCATCCAGGTGGACGCCGCCGGCCAGAACTGCATCCTGCTTTACGGCGGCGCCAACCGAATGGTGAACGGCGAATTGATCGGAGAAGCGCTGTCCCATTTTAATTCCGGCGACTGGCTCCTTTTGCAGAACGAAATCAGCGGCATGGAAGAAATCCTGCGGGCCGCCGGGGAAAAAGGGATGCGGATTGCCCTGAACCCCTCCCCCATTACGCCGGATATTCCACATTTCCCGCTTGACAATGTGGAATACTTCCTGGTAAATGAGGTGGAAGGCGCGGCCCTTGGGGGAAAAGGCTCCCCGGAGCAGATGCTGGAAGGGCTGAAACGCCGGTTCCCCCGGGCAAAAATCGTCCTGACCCTGGGGAAAGCGGGGGCCTGCTATTTTGACGGGGAACAGACCTTTTTCCAGCCTATTTTCCCGGTAAAAGCAGTGGACACCACAGCGGCAGGCGACACCTTCACCGGCTATTTCCTGACGGCTATCGGAGAGGGCCTTTCCGGGCCGAAGGCTTTGGAGCTGGCTTCGGCGGCCTCCGCCATAGCGGTATCCCGCATGGGGGCTTCCTCCTCCATCCCAAGCCGGGAGGAAACCGGCCGGTTCCTGGCCGCGGCCAAAATGCGGCAGTCCTGATTGGGGCGGCTCCGCCAATTTTCGGATTTTCCTTGTAATTCCCGCAAAATCTGTGTATAATAGAAGGGATATAGTTTTCTCTTTTTCTCCATCAAAAAACATCCGGAAAGGACCGATTCTTTTGTCCAAAACTGATTTTATCCCCGTCCTGCTGGGCAGCGACGTCAATGTATACGGCATGGCCCGTTCCTTCCACGAGGCCTACGGCATTCCCTCCGTGGCCATCGGCAAGGGCCGCTTAAACGCCACCTCCAACAGCCGCATTGTTTCGGTGGAGGTTGTGGAGCCAAATTTGGAGGACGACGAGGTTTTCTGCAAGACCCTCATGGACTTTGCCGGCCGTTACCCCAAGGAGCAGACCCTGCTTTTGGTCCCCTGCGGCGACAATTACATCAAGCTCTTAGTCCGCAACCAGGACAAGCTCCGCCCCTACTACCGCTTTGAATGCATCAGCGAGGAGCTGCTCATGCGGCTGTCCATTAAGGAAAGCTTTTACGAAGTCTGCACCGAACACGGCTTCGCTTTCCCCAAGACTACGGCCTGTTCCTATGAAAACTACAAAAACGTGGAGCTTCCCTTTGATTTCCCTGTGATTATCAAGCCCTCCAACTCGGTGGCCTACTGGAACTGCAAGTTCCCCCACAAGAAAAAGGTGTTCGTGGCCCAAAATAAGGAGGAATTTACCGCTATCCTCAATGCCATTTACGGTTCTTCCTATAAAGACCACCTGATTTTGCAGGAATACATCCCCGGCGACGACTCCCAGATGCGGGTGATGAACTGCTACTGCGGTTCCGACAAAAAGGTAAAGCTCATCGCCTTGGGCCAGGCCCTTTTGGAGGAGCATTCCCCGGAGGGCATCGGCAGCTACGCCGCCATTATCAACACCCGGGACGACGCCCTGGCCCAGCAGATGAAGGATTTCCTGGAAGGCATCGGCTATGTGGGCTTTGCCAACTTCGACATGAAGCTGGACCCCCGGGACGGCAAATACAAGCTCTTTGAAATGAACCTGCGCCAGGGACGGTCCAGCTTTTTCGTCACCGCCTCCGGCTACAACCTGGCCAAATGGCTGGCGGACGACGTGATTTACCGCAAAGAGCAGCCCCTGACCATCGCCGACAATAAGGTTCTGTGGAGCATCATCCCCAAAGGGGTCATTTACCGCTATGTGGCGGACGAGTCCTTAAAAGCCCAGGCAAAAGCCTTGATTAAAGAAGGAAAATACTGCCAGTCCCTCTATTATAAGCCGGATATGTCCATGAAACGGCGCATTGGGTGGCTCAAAAACCAGTTCCACTACTACCAGAAGTACAAACGCTATTTTGGAAACAAAGGATTAACCGACTGATGAAAAGCTTAGGTGTCATCGGCGGGCTTGGCCCCATGGCCACCGCCTATTTTCTGGAATTGATTGTCAAAATGACCGAGGCCTCCTGCGACCAGGAGCATCTGGACATTACCATTTTAAACCGGCCCGCTGTCCCTGACCGCACCGCCTGCATTTTGGGAAAAAGCAAGGAAAGCCCCGTCCCCATGATGGCGGAAGCGGCCAAAACCCTGGAAAGCCTGGGGGCCTCCTGTATTGCCGTCCCCTGCATCACCTCCCACTACTATTTTAGGGAGCTGCAAAAAGCGGTGTCCATCCCCTTTATCCACCTGGTGAAGGAAACCGCCGCCCATTTAAAGGAAAACGGCGTGAAAACCGCCGGGATTTTAGCCACCAGCGGGACAGTTTCCACCCGCCTTTTCCAGCAGGCCCTGGAGGCGGAAGGCATCGGCTGGGCTGTGCCGGACGAGGAGGGCCAGCAAAAGGTCATGCACCTGATTTATGAGAATGTAAAAGCCGGGCTTCCCCCGGAGCTGCCCCTTTTTCAGGAGGTCTGCGCCGGGCTGCGTCAAAAGGGCGCGGAGTGCATGATTTTAGGCTGCACCGAGCTTTCCCTAATTAAGCGGGATTTCCCCGTAGGCCCCGGCTGCCTGGACGCCCTGGAAGTGCTGGCCAAACGTTCCATCGAATACTGCGAAAAGCCCCTGCGGCCGGCTTATCTCTCTTTAATTACCCGATAACCCCAAGAAAGGATGAATTCTTCCCATGTGCGGATTTGCAGGATTTACCACCAACGGCTATACCGGCGACCGTCTGGCCGTCATCAAGGCCATGTCTGACCAGATCATCCACCGGGGGCCGGACCAGGACGACTACTATGTGGACGAGGGCATCGCCATGGGCTTCCGGCGGCTGTCCATCATCGACCTGGAAGGCGGCTCCCAGCCCATTTTAAACGAGGACGGCGCCAAGGTCCTCACCTTTAACGGCGAAATTTACAATTTCCGGGAACTGCGGAAAGACTTAATCGAAAAAGGCCACATCTTCAAAACCTCTACCGACTCGGAAGTGCTGCTCCACGGCTACGAGGAATACGGGGCGGAGCTTCTCCAGAAGCTCCGGGGGATGTTCGCTTTTGTCATCTGGGACAAGACAGAGCAAAAGCTCTTCGGCGCCCGGGATATTTTCGGCATCAAGCCCTTTTACTACTACAAAAAGGACGGGAACTTCCTTTACGGCTCCGAAATCAAGTCCTTTTTGAAGCACCCTTCCTTTGTCCGGGAAGTCAACGAGGAACGGCTCCCCGATTATATGTGCTACGAGTACATTCCCTGCGACGAAACCCTTTTTAAAAACGTCTACAAGCTCCCCGGGGCCCACTGCTTTGAGTACAAGGACGGGAAGCTGAATATCTGGCGGTATTATAACATTCAGTATAAAATCGACGAGAGCAAATCCCTGGAAGAATGGGAACAGCTCATTACCGACGAGTTCACCAAATCTGTAGAGGCCCACAAAATCAGCGACGTAGAGGTGGGATGCTTCCTGTCCAGCGGCGTGGATTCCAGTTATGTGGTGAAGGAGGTTTCCAAGGTCACAAAGGACGTGAAAACCTTCTCCGTAGGCTACAAGGAGGAAAAATACAGCGAGCTTCCCTACGCCCAGGATTTTTCCAAAACCATCGGGGTGCAGAATATCTCCAATAAAGTGTCGGCGGACGATTATTTCCGCATGGCCTCCAAAATCCAGTGGTACATGGACGAGCCTCTGCCCAACCCCTCCGAAGTGCCCCTTTATTTCTTAGCGGAAAACGCCGCCAAATATGTGAAGGTAGTCCTCTCCGGCGAAGGGGCGGACGAGCTGTTCGGCGGCTACCCCATGTATCTGGCGGGCGGGCATTTTGAGAAATATTCCCGCATCCCCAAGTTCCTCCGGAAAGGCGCGGCGGCCTTGGCCAAGCGTGCGCCGGACTTTAAGGGCAAGCATTTCCTTGTCCGGGGGGCCATGGAGCCGTATGAGCGGTTTATGCGGGCCAACTACGTCTTTACCCGGGACGAACGCTGGCAGTACCTGAAAAAGCGCATCCCGGCCAAGGACCCGGTGGAATACGCCAAACCTTTTTTCGATGAGATGAAGGATTTTGACGAACCCACCCAGCTGCAATACGCGGACATCCACACTTGGATGCTCTACGACATTCTGCAAAAGGCCGACCGGATGAGCATGGCCAATTCCCTGGAACTGCGGGTTCCCTTCTTGGACAAAAAGATGCTGGAACTGGCGGTGCAGATTCCCACCCGGTACCGCATCGACGGCAATACCACCAAGGTTGCCCTCCGGGGTGCGGCCATCAAGCAGATCCCCGAGCGCACCGCCAACAAGAAAAAGCTGGGGTTCCCGGTCCCCTTAAACGACTGGCTCCGGCAGGATAAGTATTACAGCATGGTGCTGGAAAAATTCCAAGGGGAGATTGCGGACCGGTTCTTTAACCGGGAGGCCATCTTAAAGCTCCTAAACGACCATAAATCCGGCGTCGCCCTGAATATGAAGAAAATCTGGACCATTTACAGCTTCATTCTCTGGTATGAAGAATTTTTTATTCTCCACTAAGCGGGCGGGGTACCCCCGCTGGAATTTTCGACGCGGCCGCACAGCATCGTCCCAATTACAGAAAACGCAAAATTTACGGGCAGATGTGGGCATCCGCCCACACACCAGACATGTTAAAATGATTTATGCAAAGGAATAAAACTATGCAGCTTGGCACCACCTATATCTGCGTTGAGGATATGGAAAAATCCCTGGCGTTTTATAAAACCCTGCTCCAAAGGGAACCCGTGGAGCAAAACGGCAGCCGCTGGGCGACCTTCGCCTGCGGGAACTGCCTCTCCCTCTACAACAAGCGGTTTGACGAAGAACTAATCAAAACAGAGCCGGCTTCCCATTTCAACCAAGCTTACCTGGAGGATTTCCGCAGGGATACCGGCCCCAAGCAGAATAACCAGGTGATCTTTAATTTTGAAACGGAAGATTTAGCGGCGGAATATGCCCGGCTCCGCGCGTTAAAAATCGGGGAGCTTTCCGATTTGATGTATGTCAACGTCCATATGCCCTACTGGTATTTCAACATCAAAGACCCCGACGGCAACCTCTTGGAAATTACCGGGAAATATCCGCCCAAGCCATAACAGAATTTTATAAAAGGAAAGGATTTGCCATGAGTTACGACAACAAGCGCCGCCCCGGCGGCAAGCCCTCCTATAAACCCGCCGGACGTCCCGGCGGCAGGAATCTGAACCGCAAGCCCGACCCCATGCGCCAGCTGCGCAAAGACAGCGACGAGGATTTCCGCGTCCGGCTGGAAGACGAAAACACCGCCTTTATTGCGGGCCGCAACGCCGTCATGGAGGCGTTAAAGGCCAACGCCAGCGCCGACACGGTTTTCATCGAAAAAGGCCAGACTGGCGGCAGCATGTCCAAAATCATCGCCCTGGCCAAACAGGCCGGGTGCCCCATTAAAGAGGTCACCTCCCAGAAGCTGGAGGGAATGGCCGGCGGCACCGCTCATCAGGGGGTCGTCCTGTCCGTTTCCGCCGTGGAATACGCGGAAGTTGCCGACATCCTGGCAAAAGCCGAGGAAAAAGGGGAAAAGCCCTTTGTCATCATCGCCGACGACATTGAGGACCCCCACAATTTAGGAGCCATTATCCGCACCGCCGAAACCGCCGGGGCACACGGGGTAATTATCCCCAAACGCCGGGGCGTGGGTCTCACCGCCGCCGTCTTTAAATCCTCCGCCGGGGCCGCCGCCCATCTGCCGGTGGCAAGGGTTGCCAACCTGGCTTCTACAGTGGAGGAACTGAAAGAACAGGGCCTTTGGGTCTACGGCTGCGATATGGAAGGCCAAAACTGGTGCGAAACGGATTTTTCCGGCGGCGTGGCCCTGATTATCGGTTCCGAGGGGAAGGGCATGAGCCGCCTTTTGAAGGAAAAATGCGACGTCATGGTTTCCCTGCCCATGCAGGGGCAGATCACCTCGTTAAACGCCTCGGTAGCCGGGGGCATCATCATGTATGAGGTTGCCCGCCAGCGCCTGGGGATTACTGCCAAAAACCCCCGGAGCTAAATCCGGCGGTCCAGAAAGGATGCGTACCACCCCATGGACTCCTCAAACAAATCCATTGAAGAAATCCTGCTGGAGGCCGGCATTGAGTCCGGGGCCAGGGAAAATTCTGCCCCATCGGCAGACGACGTTGACGTGGACTCCCTGCTGGCCAGCTTAATCCAGGAGAAAAAATCCCCTCCTGCGGCCAAGCCCAAGGAAAACCGCCCGCCGGAGGAAGATCCCACCAAAATCTTTTATCAGCGGGCCAAACGGCGCACCGCCCCCAAAACCCCGGTCCAGGAGCCTCGGCCGGAGCCAAAACAGACGGCCTCCCTCCCCCCTATTTTCCAAAACTTTCAAAATACCTATACGCCCCCATCCGAAGAATCCGGAAAGTTCCAAATTGACGTGGACAAAATCCGGGCGGAGCAGCCGGCCCCCCAGGCAATCCCGGCCCAAAAGCTGCCGGAGGACCAGGAGCCTCCCCGGGTGCGCCCTGCGGAAAAAGTCCGGGAAAAGCCCCTGGAACCGGTGCAGAACAGTGTTTCCGCCCGGTTTGCCCCGGCTTTCCGCAGGCTGGGACAGCGGTTAAAGGAAGCCCCCTATTCCGCCCAGGCCGGGATGCTGGGCGGGGCTTCCCGCAGCGCCATGATTTTAGGGCTTTGCCTGCTGGCGGCGGCGGTCTGCTGCCTGGGGCTTGTCCTCACCCTGCAAATCGGGCGGACGCAGAACCCCGGCGCCGTCCCCAGCCGGCTGCCTTTGGGCATTCTGCTGGCCGTTGGGGCGGCAGGCGGCGCGGTGAGCTGGGAGATTCTGGCAAGCGGCATCCCTTCCCTGTTTAAGCTGGAACCCAACCGGGAAATCCCCCTGGCAGTGGGGTACATTGTCTGCCTGCTGCAAACCTTGGGGCAGCTTTTGTTCCCCAAAGGGCTTGTGAACGTCAATATCCAGTTTTATATGCCCGTAGGGCTCATGCTTTTGGGGTTTGGCTGGCTCAGCCGGGCCATGACCTTAAAAACCGCCGCTGTCAACGCCAAATTCGCCCTGTCCGACCATGACAAATATGTGTGCCAGCCGGTGGACAACAGCCGCCTGGCCGCCGACATGACCAAAGGGCTTATGGAAGGGTACAGCGTGCCGGTTATCAACCGCCCCACGGACCTTTTGGGGGATTTTCTCCCCATTTCCCTGGGGCCGGACAGCAGCGATTCCGCAGGCCGCACCTTAGGGCTTATCGGAATCGCGGCCGGGGCCGCCGTGGCCGGGTTTGCTTTCCTTTTTACTCAGCATAAAAACCTGGCCCTGACGGCGGCTGCGGCAATGCTCTTAGTCCTGGCCCCCATGACCAACCTGTTTGCCACGGCCCATCCCCTGCGGCGAGGCGCAAGGCTCTTAAACCGGGTCAGCGCCCTGGCCAACAGCGAGCAGTGCACCCAGGACGGCGGGGAGGTAAACGCCGTGGTCATTGACGCGCGGGATTTGCTCCCTCCTTCCAGCGTCACTCTAAGCGGCATCAAAACCTCCAAGGGAATGCGGATTGACGAGGCGATTCTGGACGCCGCCTCCATTCTGGTCCAGTCCGGCAGCATCCTGTCGGAGATTTTCTTAGAAATCATCGGCGGGCGGAAGGACCTGCTCCGGAAGGTGGATTCCATTTCCTATGAGGACGGCATGGGGCTTACCGCCTGGATCGGCAAAAAACGGGTGCTCATCGGCAACCGGGATTTATTGGAGAGCCACGGGGTCCGCACTCCCAGCGAAGCCTATGAACAGAAATTCCGGGAAGAGGGCTGCGACCTGGTTTATCTGTCCTCCGCCGGGAATTTGACGGCGGTTTTTGTCATCACCCTGGAGCCTTCCCAGGACGCGGACAACGCCATCCAGATGCTTTTAGAAAACGATATTCTCATGACAGTCCACACAGTGGACTCCATTGTGACCAAAAAACGGCTGGCCCAGCTTTATTACTGCGAGCCGTCCTGCTTTAAGATCCTGCCAACCCGCTTGGAGGAGGAATGGAAAAGCCGCCGGACTTTAGTAAAAATGAAGCCGGCCACCCTGGCCAACAACGGCAGCTTCCTCTCCATGGCGGCCTCCCTCATGGTTTCCCGCCGGATGCGGGTCATGATGATGGTCAGCAACATTATCCAGCTGGTCAGCGTTTTTCTGGGGATTGGCCTGGTGCTGATGCTGGCGGTGATGGAATCCATGTCCCAATTCTCAGCGCCGGTCCTCTGCGGCTATCTTCTGCTTTGGCTGGGCGTGGATCTGCTGATTCAAAAGCTGGTCCGGATTTAACCGGCTGTGGTCTGCGCTCCCCATCCCGCATGGGGAGTGCTTTTCTTGCGGCCGGGCGTATAGAATTTTATGGAAAGGAACCCAAATATGAAATGGCTGCTTTGCTATCTGGCCGGGATGTCCCTCTTGGCCTTCCTGCTCTGCGGGATTGACAAGGGGAAAGCCCGGAAAGGCCGGTGGCGCATCCCGGAAAAAACCCTGTTTCTCGTTTCCGGACTGGGCGGGGCCTGGGGTTTTCTGCTGGGGATGTTTTGCTTTCACCACAAAACCCGGCGCTGGTCCTTCCGGATTCTCATTCCCCTTTTTTCCCTTTTGTGGCTGGCGGCCTGCGCCTTCCTGCTTTGGAAGGGCCTGCCCTTTTAGGGGAACCCCTTGATAATCCGGGTGAAAAGCATTATACTAAAAACGAATTGAACTGCCGGGAGGATACAGGATGTTAAACAGCAAGGGCTTCGATTTGTGGGCCAATGATTACGACAAGGACGTACAGCTCAGCGAGGAGAGCAATTCCTACCCCTTTGCGGGCTATAAGCAGGTGCTGGGAACCATCTATCAAACCATCCGGGAAAATCCCGGAAAACGGGTGCTGGATATCGGTTTCGGCACCGGCGTTCTAACCCAGAAGCTTTACGCGGACGGGTACGAGATTTCCGGCATGGATTTTTCGGAGCAGATGCTTTCCATCGCCAAAACAAAGATGCCGGGGGCGGATTTAATCCGCCACGATTTTTCCCAAGGCTTCCCGGAATATTTTCAAGGCAGAACCTTTGATTTCATGGTCTGCACCTACGCCATCCACCACCTGGACACCCTCCAGAAAACCGCTTTCATCCGGGAACTGACGCCGCATCTGTCGGAAAACGGCCTGCTTCTCATGGGCGACGTGGCTTTCCGAACGGAAAGGGAGCTTTCGGAATGCAGAGCCGCCTGCGGGGACAGCTGGGATGAGGACGAAATTTACATGGTGGAGGAAACCTTAAAACCCTTGGTCCCCAATCTGGAATACGAAAAAATCACCTTCTGTTCCGGCGTTTTTACTATCCGGCGGTAAAGTAATTCTATGATAAGGAGCGATTTTATGCCAGTATCTATTTCCCGGTGGTATCGGGATTTGCAGAAGAAGCAGGTGCTGTTTATCGGCATCGGCGTCAGCCACACCCGGCTTATTGAGAAATTTTTGGAAAAAGGGATTTCCGTCACCGTCTGCGACAAGCGTTCCCCGGAACAGCTGGGGGAGGATTATGAGCGTCTCTCTGCTTTGGGCGCCAAATTCCGCCTGGGGGAAAACTACCTGGACGCCTTACAGGACGCCGACGTGATTTTCCGCACCCCGGGGATGTATTACCTCTCCCCCGCTTTGCAGGAGGCCCGGAAAGCCGGGAAGGTGGTCACCTCCGAAATGGAGTGCTTCTGTGAACTTTGCCCCTGCAAGCTTTACGCCGTCACCGGCTCCGACGGCAAAACCACCACTTCCACCCTCATCGCCAAATTTTTGGAGAAATCCGGCCGCACTGTTCACCTAGGGGGCAACATCGGCAAGGCCCTGCTGCCGGAAATTGAAGAAATCGGGGAAGATGACGCGGCGGTGGTGGAATTGTCCAGTTTTCAGCTTTTGTCCATGCGCTGCGCCCCGGATGTTTCGGTGGTGAAAAACGTCACCCCCAACCATCTGGACGTCCACAAGGACATGGAGGAATACACAAACGCCAAGAAAAACGTCTACCTCCACCAAAACGCCTTTTCCCGGACGGTTTTGAACCTGGACGACCCGGTTACCCGGTCCTTTGCGCCGGAAGTCCGGGGGGAACTGTCCTGGTTCTCCATGAAGAGCCAGCCGGAACACGGGGCGTTCCTGGACGAAAAGGGCTTTCTCTGCTTTGCCCGGCACGGGAAGGCGGAAAAGCTGTTCCACAAGGACGAAATCCTCATCCGGGGGATGCACAACGTGGAAAACGTCCTGACGGCCATTGCCGCTGTGGAAGGGGAAGTTTCCCTGGAGGACATCCGGGAAGTGGTCCGGACCTTCGGCGGGGTAGAGCACCGCATCGAGCTGGTGCGGGTATTAGACGGGGTGGAATGGTACAACGACTCCATCGCCTCCAGCCCCACCCGGACCATTGCGGGATTGGATTCCTTCCCTGAAAAAATCTGCATCATCGTGGGGGGGTACGACAAAAAAATCCCCTATGAACCTTTGGCCCCAAAAATTCTGGAAAAGGTGAAGCTCCTCATCGTCATGGGGGCCACCGGCCCCAAAATCGAAAAGGCCGTCCGGGAATGCCCCGGCTTTGCAGATTCCGGCATCCGGATCGAGCACGCCGCCAGCATGGAGGAGGCGGTGCAGATTGCCCGGAAAAACACCCTTCCCGGGGATGTGGTGAGCCTTTCCCCGGCCAGCGCCAGCTTCGACCTGTACCGCAACTTTGAGGAACGGGGCCGTCATTTTAAGCGGCTGGTTATGGATCTCAAGTAAAATATAGAAAGGATTGTCCCAATATGACAACTTTGGAAATGTTAAAGGAACTCTGCGGCGCCACAGGCGTCACAGGGGAGGAATTTTCCGCGTCGGAAAAGGCGGCGGAACTTCTGCGGGCCTACACCGATAACGTGGAAATCGACAGCTTCGGCAGCGTCATCGGCCGGATTCCCGGCAAAGGGGAGAACTGCCCCACCCTCCTGCTGGACGCCCATATTGACCAAATCGGCATGATTGTCACCCACATTACCGACGAGGGCTTCCTCCGGGTGAGCCGCTGCGGCGGCGTGGACCGGCGGCTCCTTTTGGCCCAGCAGGTCGTTGTCCACGGCAAAAAGCCCTTAGTGGGCATTGTGGGCACCAAGCCCCCCCACCTGACCTCCGCCGAGGAAACCAAGCAGGTCCCCGCAGTCGAGGACATTGCCATTGACGTGGGCTATACCAAAGAGGAACTGGAAGAACTGGTCTGCCCCGGCGACCGGGTCACCTACGACGGGGATTTTCTGGAAATGGCAAACGGCCGGGTTTCCTCCAAATCCTTAGACGACCGTTCCGGCGTGGCCGCTATCCTCTATGCTCTGGAGCAGGTAAAGGGGAAAGACCTGTCTTATAACCTGGTCATCGTGTTCTCCGTCCAGGAGGAAGTGGGCGGAACCGGGGCTGCCACCACAGCCTTCCGCATCGCCCCCGACGAAGCCATTGCGGTGGACGTAAGCTTTGCCAAAACCGCCGATTTGAAGCAGCAGCATATCCCGGATATGGGCACCGGGGCCATGATCGGCATTTCCCCCATCTTAAACCGGGGCATGTTCGACGAGCTGGTAAACCTGGCCAAAGAAGGGGAAATCCCCTACACCCTGGAAGCCATGGGGGGCCGTACCGGCACCAACGCCGACGAAATTTCCGTAGCGGCCGGCGGCGTCCGCACCGGACTTTTGTCCATTCCCATGAAATACATGCACACCCCCGTGGAAATGGTCCAGATTTCGGACGTGGAAGCGGTTGGGAAACTGATTGCGGCCTACATTCTGCGGTAAGGGGGATTCCATCATGACTTTTGAAGAAACTTTGGCAAAACTCTGCAATTTAAACGGCATTTCCGGCGATGAAAGCGAAGTCGCCAGCTTTATCATCGAACAGATCGAGGATCATTGCGACGAGGTCCGGGTGGACAACATGGGCAGCGTCATCGCCTTTAAGAAAGGGGCCAAAACCCCGTCGAGAAAAATCCTCATTGACGCCCATACCGACGAGGTGGGCATGATTGTCACCGGATTTGCTTCTGACGGCGGCCTGACCTTCGCCACCGTGGGCGGCCTGGATTCCCGGGTCATCCTGGGCCGGAAGGTCTTGGTGGGCGAGGACGAGATTCCCGGCGTCATCGGCACCAAGCCCATCCACCTGCAAAACGAGAAGGAACGGAAAACCGCCGTCCCGGCGGACGAGCTGTACATCGACCTGGGCTGCTCCTCCAAGGAGGAAGCCATGGAGCTGGTGCAGCCCGGCGACCCGGTCTGCTTCTGCGGGGATTTCGCCCCCTTCGGAAACGGGTACTTAAAGGGCAAGGCTATTGACGACCGGTTCGGCTGCGCCGTGATGATTGATCTCATCCGTTCGGAGCTGCCTTATGACTGCTGGTTCTCCTTCAGCGTCCAGGAGGAAGTGGGCTGCCGGGGGGCACAGGGCGCGGTATTCTCCGTAAAGCCCGACGTGGCCGTTGTGCTGGAAGCCACCACCGCCGCCGATTTGGCCGGGGTTTCCGAACCCAAAACCGTCTGCAAGCTGGGAGACGGCGCGGTTGTGGGCTTTATGGACCGGAGCACCATTTATCCCCGGGACCTGTACCGGCTCTGCCATGAAATCGGCAAAGAAAAGGGCATCCCCGTCCAGACCAAAACCATGGTGGCCGGCGGCAACGACGCCGGAGCCATCCACAAGGCTGTGGGCGGCGTGAAAACCATCGCCATTTCCGCCCCCTGCCGCTAC
The DNA here is from genome assembly GCA_018716725.1 of Candidatus Merdivicinus excrementipullorum. Lineage (GTDB taxonomy): Bacteria > Bacillota > Clostridia > Oscillospirales > Ruminococcaceae > Merdivicinus > Merdivicinus excrementipullorum. The sequence goes on from DVJP01000032.1 coordinate 29,101, forward strand.
ATCCACTCCCCCTACTGCGTAGTGAAGGAAAGCGACGTCCAGGCGGTGCGGGACCTGACCCTGGCTTTGATTGAGAAGCTGGGAGAATAAGCAAAGGAATGAAATCATGACGGATTTGACAGGACTTTATTCATTCAGCCCCCGCCTGCTGGAACTGGCCGGGCAGGCGGAGGAAAAATGCCGGGAGGCTTTCCGGCGAATCGAGGAGATCCAGGCCTACAACGAAGCGAAGGTGCTGAAGGCCTTCTCGGACAACCGGGTTTCCTCGGCCCATCTGGTGGGCACCACCGGCTACGGCTACGACGACATGGGCCGGGACAACCTGGACAAGGTGTTCGCCCAGGCTTTGGGCGCCGAGGACGCTTTGGTGCGGCACCAGCTGGTGTCCGGCACCCACACCCTTTCCACCGCCCTTTTCGGCGTCCTCCGGGCGGGGGACACCATGGTGTCCGTCACCGGCGCGCCCTATGACACCATGGAGGAGGTCATCGGCATCCGGGGCGGCAACACCGGCTCCCTGCGGGAATTCGGCGTTTCCTACCGGCAATTAGAGCTGCTGCCCGATGGCACGCCGGATTATGAAGCCATTGAACGGGAAGCCAAAACCGCCAAAATGGTTTACATCCAGCGTTCCCGGGGCTATTCCCTGCGGCCTTCCTTGACTGTGGAAACTATCGGGAAAATGGCGGCGGCAGCCAAAAAGGGCAACCCGGAGGTCATCGTCTTTGTGGACAACTGCTACGGGGAATTTGTAGAAACAAAAGAACCGGTGGAAGTTGGGGCCGATTTAATGGCAGGCTCCCTCATTAAAAACCCCGGCGGCGGCATCGCCCCCACCGGCGGCTATATTGCCGGGCGGCACGATTTGGTAGAGCTTTGCGGCTACCGGGCCACCTGTCCGGGCATCGGCCGGGAATCCGGCTGCACCCAGGACCAGAACCGGGGGCTGTACTTGGGCTTTTTCCACGCGCCGTCTGCTGTGGCAAACGCCGTGAAAACCTCCTGCTTTGCCTGCGCCCTCTTTGAGGAGCTGGGATACCCCACCACGCCAAAATGCGATGATTACCGCACCGACATTATCGCGGCCATTGAGCTGGGCAGCGCCGAAAACCTCTGCGCCTTCTGCCGGGGCATCCAGGCCGGCTCGCCGGTTGACTCCCATGTAACGCCGGAGCCTTGGGCCATGCCCGGTTACAGCGACGAGGTGATTATGGCGGCGGGGACCTTCACCATGGGGGCCTCTCTGGAACTGTCCGCCGACGGCCCCCTGCGGGAGCCTTACTCCGTCTGGGTTCAGGGCGGCCTCACCTACAACACCGGAAAGCTTGGCATCCTTCTGGCGGCCCAGGCCATGGAGGACGCTAAGAAATAAGGAGCAAAATGATGTTTCATCCCATTTCTCTGGAAACCTGGCCCCGGGCGGAAACCTACCGGCATTTTATGGAGGAAGTCCCCTGCACCTACAGCATCTGCGTCAACCTGGACATCAGCCGGTTCCTGCCGGCTGTCCGGGAAAGGGGGCTGCGGTTTTTCCCAGCATTTCTTTACGGCCTTTCCCTTACAGTCAATGAACACCGGGAATTTCGGATGCGGCTGGACGAGGAAGGAAGGCTGGGGTATTTTGACACGGTAAATCCCTGCTACACGGTATTTCATCCTGAGCAGGAATGTTTTTCTGACGTCTGGACAGAGTTTGAACCGGATTTTTCCGCCTTTTACCGGCGGTATTTGGCAGACATGGAGAAGTACGGGGGCAAAACTGCTTCCAAATCCATGGGAGAGGGAAACACCTTTGACGTGTCCTGCATCCCCTGGACCTCCTTCACCGGCTTCAACCTGAACCTGCCCAAAGGGTACGGTTATTTCGCCCCCATTTTTACCGTGGGAAAATATTTCGAAGAGGCCGGGAAAACCAAGCTGCCCTTGGCAACGCAGGTACATCACGCCGTCTGCGACGGGTTCCATGTATCCCGGCTTTTGAATGAATTGCAGGAATGGCTGGATTATTTCCAAAGCTGAAAGGAATCCCCTCTGACTGGACTGCCCCAAATTGAACGGACAGAACAAAAAGAACCCCCAATGGTAGTAAAAATGTAAATTTTAGCAGACAAACTGAGATCGCTTTTCAAGAGGTGTCAGTTTTGTTTTCAGTTGGATGCGCTGGT
>DVJP01000033.1 GCA_018716725.1 Candidatus Merdivicinus excrementipullorum
TCAAGGCTTGTCCAACCTTGCTACGGCGTTTTAGGTGTAATCATAGGGGCTGTTTAATTGTCTTTAAGATAGTGGAAAGCCGCATGGTTACGGCAATTTCCGTGTTGTGCATATATTGACGGAGCAGTTGCCCCGGTTGCGCCAGTGGCCGCATTCTTATATGCACAACCTGATTCCGAAAAAATGATTTACCGGCAGTTATGCTGGTCCGCAAATTTGAAATGAATGGTCAAACCTCCGCCTTCGTGGACCTCAATAAAATCCACCAGTTCCGCCAGAATCCCGCGTTCCAGATGGTCAATGTTTTGGTGCTCTAAAAAAGCGGCTAAGTACGGCTCATCGCCCTTTACCTCCGATTCCAACATCTCTTTTCCCTTTTCCAGATTGGCGATGGCTTCCTTCAGCTGCGCTTCCCGGGCCTCATATTTTTCCTTCATCCGCCGGTAAGACTCTTTGGAAATCTCCCCGGTGCGCCAGTCCATGTACAGATGATCCGCCGCAGCCGTCAGCCTATCCAAATCTTTTTTTCTGGCGGCCAGCAGGTGTTCCGCCCGCTTGGAAGCCGTGTGCAGAATGGGGGCCGACTGGATTTCCCCAATGATTTCCGTCAGGTTGGCAACCAGGGAAATCTCTTTTTGAATGGCCAGCAGCACGGCCTTTTCCAGAACATCCTCCCGGATGGTGTGCTTGGTGCAGGCGTTTGGGGATTTGCGGGCGTGGGTGGAGCAATGATAGTATACAAGCCCTTTGGCGGATTTGCGGGTCATGCTCTTATGACAGTCCGCGCAGCGCAAAAACCCGGAAAAAAGATACAGCGCCTTTTGGGACGGAGCAGCCCTGGTGTCCCGCTGATGCAAAAACTGGGCCTTTGCAAAGGTTTCCTTGTCAATAATGGCTTCGTGGGTATGCTCCACAACGTACCAGTCTTTTTCATCGGTGGAAACACGGTCGTGGATTTTATAGCTGATGACCTTCTGCTTTCCCTGCACCATATTGCCGATGTACATTTCATTGAGCAAAATCGCGCTCACTGTCCTTGTATTCCACAGGCCGTCGTTTTGGGCTGAAAAGGGCGTGCGGAAAAGAAAGCCGCGCTGATGCTTATAAGCCGTGGGATTTGGAATCCGCAGCTCGTTTAACCGGCGGACAATGCCGCTTTTGCTCATGCCCTCCTCCGTAAACCAGCGGAAAATATCCCGGACAACAGCCGCCGCTTCCTCGTCAATCATCAGCCTGTTCTTATCCTCCGGCCTTTTCTGGTAGCCATAGGGGGCGAATGCCCCGATAAACTCCCCTTTTTTCCGCTTGGTGTCCAAGGTGCGGCGGACGTCCACGCTGGTTTTATAAGCGTACTGCTCGTTCATAAAGCCGGTGATGCTGACCTCCAGGCTGTGGACCACTTCCGGATTCAAAAAGGTGTCGATGCGGGGTTCGTAAAGGGAAATGAACCGGGTGTTGTAAAGGGGGATAAATTCTTCCAGAAATTTTCCCTGGTTTGCACTGTTGCGGAAAGCCCGGGAAAGGTTTTTGGTAATGATGCAGTTAATCCTCCCCTTTTTCACATCCTCCACCAGCCGGAGAAATTCCGGCCGGGTATCGTCCGAGGTACCGGTCCGGCCGTCGTCAATATACTCGTCGATCACGTCATAGTCCCCGTGGAAATAATCGGGAATCTGCTCGTCTAAGATTTTCCGCTGGTTTGTGACGCTTTCGCTTTCGTTATTTCCGTCGTCCCGGGAAAGGCGGATATATTTCCCAACCTTCCAGATTTGGGGCGGGGATGTTTGACCTTTCCCCATGGGGTTTCGCCGAATTCGCGCCATGTCTCCTCCAATCCTTTGTCACCGCCTGCGGCTTAAAAGGTAGTTTTTGAGAATCTGCCCCAAATCCCTGCCGTCCGGCGAAAAGCGGACCCAGACCGGTGTTTCGCCGCACAGGAAGCAGCAGGGATCCTGGTTCTGCTCCGGATGCGGCAGCGTCCGCCGTTTTGCCGGCATATTAGGATTTTTTCCCGGGATTTTTGGACAGGAAGATTTTTGCTGGCTGCAATCCATTTGCTGTTCCACCGCCTTATTGAAATGTTTATACTAAACTATGCCGGGAAGCCTGTCCAGTATGTTTGGAAAGGAGCTGCCTCGGTAATCTCAATTGAAGTGCGGATAATTGTCCGAAAGCGGCAAAAAAACACACCTGCCTATACAAGGCAGGTGTGCTCAGGTTTACATTTGGTTAGCCGGCCGGGTTTTCGCCTTATTCCACTTCCACCGCCACAGTGACGATCTTGTGGGCCGGGCAGGAAAGGGTGACAGAATTTTTGTCAAAAGCAGCATCGGACTGAGGCTCCAGGTTCAGGTTGACATACTGCGCCCCTTTCACCTTCCGGGGGAAGGTGAGGTTGCATTGTCCATCCTTGCCGCTGACGTCGTACAGGCGGACGTAAATCCGGCCGCTGTCCTCAAAGACAGAGGACACAACCCGGTCCCCGGTGACAGAAAGCATCTGACCTGTGGGTTCCAGGGGGCCGGCGGCGGGGTTCTGCGCAAAGTGATAGCTGCGAACGCCTGCACGGTAAGCCTCGCCTTCCACTAACGCGGCGGCTTGTTCTGCCGCGCCGAAATCCAGGGCGTACTCAAATTCCATCTTCCGGAGCATCTTGATGTCCTCGGGGTGGCAGGTGCCGGTTTCATGCTGGGCCGCCCGGAACAGGGTCAGGGCCATGGCCCGCTCTTCGTTGTCCGTCACTTCCACCTCGTAAAGGCCCTTGGCGTACATGGCAGCACAATCCTTGCCGTCCGTCATCCAGGTAACGCCCTGGGAGGGGTGCACCTTGGTTTCCAGCTCCACATGATGCCGGTTGTCGGGATGGGCCACCGGCCATTTGGCCATATCAAAGGGGGTCTTGGTGTAGAAGCAGTCGGTTTTCAGTTCCGTGGGGAACAGCACCCGCAGGCGGTGGTTTTCCGTTTCGTTTTCCACCACCGTGCGGAAGGCGAGCTGCTGGCTGTCTTTGGGGATAGTGAGCCAGGTGGTAACCCGCTGGAATTTCTCCCCTTCACCCCGGTGCTGGTAATCCGCCGCCAGGCCGTGAGGGAGTTTCACGCTGTAGGTGAGTTTCCAGACGGTGCAGAAGGGGCCGTCCGCCGTCACCTGGAACTGCTCTAAGGCGTTGTCCCCATAAACCGCGGAGTCATACCGCACCGGCCGCCAGTTCCAGCCTTCCCCGGCGTCGGAACGGTCCTCCAAAAGGTGCAGGTTCCGGTAGGTTTTGCCGGTTTCTTTCACCGTTACATCCAAAAGGCCCAGGCTGTTCAGTTCCACAACCAGCGCGCCGTTGTCCAGGCGGTTGTGGGAAACCATCTGGCTGCCGGAAAGCCGCAGGGGCGGATAGTAGACGTCGTGGCCGTATGCCTTGCGCTCCGGATGGAACTCGCTTTGTAGGTTGTCGCAGTAAATCACCGTATAGCCGAAAGCGGGAACCTCGATTTCGGCGGCGGCTGTCAGCACCGACATGGGGTCGAACCGGATCAGCTGGCGCAGGCGCTCGTTGGCGAAGGTTTCCTCCCGCTGGTCCAGGACCTGGACTTCCAGGGGATTATTGTTGGCGTCATAGAACCGGCGATTGGGATAGGGATGAGCCGCCACCGGCAGTTCAAAGACGTGGATACCCTTCACCGGCTTCTGGGAGGGGTTGTAAAGGAGGACGGCCTCCTGGTGCTCCCCATTGCAGCGGATGTTGCGGGCCAGGACGTTGACGCAGTCCTGGGCGGCGATTTCCGCCATCTGCTGGGCCTGGCGGTAGCGGTAAATGTTGTCCCGGTGGACGTCGGACAAAGAGCAGCCGCAGATAGAGTCGTGGGGGTGGTTCTGGATCAGGGTTTTCCATGCTTTATCCAGGTAAGTACGGCGGGGAGATAAGGAGTAATCGTCCTCCCGGTATGCCTTCAATTCATCCCCCAGCATTTCGCAGTAGGCGTTCAAAGGCTCGGTGACGGCGGTCAGCTGGGTTTCGCAGCGGTCGTTGGCCTGCTTCACATGGACCATGGAGGACAGGACGTTTTTCAGCACCTGGTTGTTGAGGCCCTCTTTGGCCACATTGTACAGGGAGCCTTCGATAATATCCAGGGTTTCCTCTTTGATCCGGGCAAAATAGTCCTCCAGCTTGGCGTGGACGATTTCAATGTCCGGGATTTTTTCTTCAAAGAGTTTCAGCATCTCCGGCAGGTGGCGCTCCATGCCGCAGTGGTCCACGCCGTCCATCATCAGCGCCATGTCGGTGGCCGCCATTTTCCTGGCCCGGTCCACCAGAACCTGCATCCGTTTTACGGCGTCCTCCGGGTCAAAGCCTGTTTCCTCATAGGGCCAGCGGACGGCGAAGTAGAAGTTGGAGTAAGAGCGTTCCGCTTCCAGCTTGGCGGCAATGACTTCACTTCCGTCGGGAGAACGCCAGCGGAAGGCGTCTTTCTCGTAGTCCCCGATGCCCCGGTACAGGGTGGCGGAATGGATATCAAAGCCGTTCAAAATCTGGGGGAACTGGCTGTTGTGGCCGAAAATATCGGTGACATAGCCGTTTTTCATGGGGGCTGCGCCGTAATCCTTGCAGATTTTGTGGCCCATCCGCAGGTTCTGAATCAGGGACTCGCCGCTGATTAAAAATTCGTCGGGCATGACGTACCAGGGGCCGATAAGAATTCGCCCGTCCCGGATGAGCTTGGCCAGCCGGCCGGCGTTTTCCGGCCGGATCTCCAAATAGTCCTCCAGGACGATGGTCTGGCCGTCCATGTGGAACACTTTGTATTCGGGGTCCTTTTCCAGGCCCTCAATCAGGTCGTCCATGACCCGCACCAGCCGGTAACGGTAGTTTTGAAAGGACTGATACCATTCCCGGTCCCAGTGGGTGTGGGAGATGACGTAAAGCTTTAATTTTTCCATGGGAGTTCCTCCTTATTGCCGGTCGTAGTTGCCGTACTGCCGCCAAAGGTCCATCATCATTTCGTAGCGTTCCAGAGGCATCCCGGTGTAGGCGCAGTTGGATGTAGAAAAGATAAAACCATATCCCCGTTCCATGCCCTCCCGCAGAGAACGAAGCACGTCGGCCCGGCATTCCTCGTCGGTGCCGGTTTGCAAAAGACCGCAGTTGACATTGCCCACCAGGGTAATATCATCGCCGATGAGCTTCCGCAGCTCCGGAATGCTGACGCCGCCCTGAGGGTCTAAAGAGTGGATAGCGTCGGGGCCGCAGTCCGCCATCTGCTTGGCGATTGGCATGATATTCCCGTCGGTGTGCTTAATGACATAATACCCCATTTTGTGGTATTCGTCAATGACTTCCCGGAGATACGGGACAATGAGTTCATCAAATTTGTCGGGACTGAAGAAGGGGTTGGTGTTGAAGCAGTAGTCGGAGCAAAGGGTAAAGCCGTCCACCAGGCAGCCTTCCGCATTGATTTTCCGGGCGAAATCCAGGCACTGTTCCAGCCGGCGTTCCGATTCCTCGTTGAGCTTTTCCGGCTCCTCGTACATTTTGGCGGAGAACTCAAACATGCTGTCCCCGTCGGGGATGGCCCAGGTGGGGTCGCCGTGCATCATGATGTAGTATTCATCCCCGGATTTTTCCCGGATGGTTTCCAAAAGCCATTTGGCGTTCTCAAAATCCCCGGGATTGGGCTGGACGAAAATGGCGCTGTGGTCGTAACGCTTGGCGGTGTCGATGTAAATATCCGCGATTTCGTTCACATGCAGCTTCCGTTCGTTTAAGCTCATCTGGTTCCACTGGGAATAGGCCCGGTGGCAGGGATGCACCTTGCCGAAGGCTTCCATGGTTAAGAAAAACACCAGTTCGAAGGTGGGCACCTGCCCGCCAATTTTTTCCCGCTTCAAGGTCTTGATAAAACGTTCTTTGTGTGTCATATTACTCATTCCTCTTTTCTGCCGGCTTCCCCAGATATTCCGGGGACAGAACAAGGCGGCCCGGCCATACCGGCCAGGCCGCTGATTCCAAAGGGTTTGTATTGAATTTTACAGGGCGATGTCGTCGCGGGAATGATACATTTCATTCAGATAATCGATCATTTCCTGATATACGCCGTCGTTAGTATTCAGAAGCATATCTCTGTATTCATTGAGGATTTCCTTGGCTTCTTCCTCAGTTTCCGCAAAATAAGCGCGCTGCTGATACTCACCCTCCTGCAGCTGGGCGTTTAAGTCCATCCAGTCGTCATAGCGTTCGAAGCTGGCTTCAAAAGCGGACAGCGGATAGCCCTTAATGCGCTCAACCGGACGCATCTCTTTGTATTCTTCCACCTCTTGTACTGCGGCATTAGAATCAAAAGGATTCTGTTCGCCCCACCAAGTTTTGCGAAGATCTACAACGAAGTTCGTGGTATTTAAGTAACCAATGCCCCTCTGGCGCAATTCTTCTTTAGTAGCCGCCGCATCAGCAGTGTATTTATCACACCATTCTTGAGTCATTCGAGGCTGGCCTTCTTCGTTCAGTTCGTAGGTGTCGCCCTCAATACCGTAAGAAGCCAGCATCATGCCTTCCTCGCTGTTGATGTAGTCCAGGTAGGTCAAAGCGGCGTCAACATTCTTGCAGGTGGTGGGGAAAATCAGGCAGGGAGAACCGGTGCGGCCGTCGGTAGCGGTCTGAACCAGGGACTGGCCGTCCTTATAATTCAGCGGGCCTACCGGGGTATACCGCATTTCCGGATGGGTGTCATAGAGGCCGGACTGCTGGGTTGCGGTTACAATGCCGGAATACTGGAAACTGACAAACAATGGCGTGCCATTACCGATCTTTTCAACAGCCCGCTCGTTTGACTGTTTAAAGCACTCCTGGTCCAAAAGCCCTTCCTGAACCATTCTCCACAGGTACAGATCGCTCTCCATCCAGTCTTTGCCGCCCTGCAGAATCGGGGTAGTAATATTGCCTTCATCGTCCAGGATATAGCCGGTCAGCTTCTTTTCTGTAAAACCGGCTACATAGTCGCCGTAGTTGGAGCCGTTGACATGTGTAGAAGCTACAATGGTGTCGTTGCCGTTGACGTCCTTAAAGCCGTACTCCTTGGCCTGCATCATAAAGTCCCAAAGCTGATCCTGGGTCTTAATGGAGGTGGGGTCTACGCCCAGGGTTTCGGCTACATCGCTCCGGACAAAGATGCCGTAAGCCCAGTTGGTTTCGTCCTCTGCGCTGCCGGGCAGCTGCCAGGGCAGGACATACTGTCCGCCGTTAAAGTCCGCATGGTTTAGTTCGTTTTCCAGATACTGCAGGGAAGAAACACCCACTTCATAGGCTTTGGCCAGGTTGGGGTAATTGGGGAGCTTATCTTTCAAGTCGATGAGCCGCCCCTCAGCGCCGGCCTTCCGGATGGTAACGGTGCAGGCGTCGGAACCGCCCCAATAGGGCGCGTTAATAATATCGGGCATATCGCCGGAAGCGAACATCAGGTTCAGCTTTTCCGACTCAGTCATCATAACGCCTTCGATTTCGATGGTAACGCCGATTTTATCCCGGATGGCTTTAGCCACGTCGTTGTCATACTGGTTTTCCAGGGGCTGGAAACCGCCGTTCCAGCAGTAGAGATAGGAAAGGGTAACATCGTCAAAGATCTGGTAGCCGTCCTCCGTCCGTTTTACTTCTTCTGTTGCGGTGCTTTCCGTACCGGTAGAACCGCCGTCAGCAGCAGGGGCGCTGCTTTCGCCGCCACCGCCGCAGCCTGCCAAAAGGGAAGCGGCCATGATGGAACAAAGGATTGCAGATAATACGCGCTTTTTCATATGAAACCTCCTAAAAATTAATGACTATGTTGAAACTCCGGGAATTAACCCTTGACCGAACCAACCATAACGCCCTTGACATAATATTTTTGCAGGAAGGGGTATACCACCACGATAGGCATGGTCAGAAGCATTACGAAGGCCATCTGCAAGGACTGGGAAGTGGTGGATTTGAGTCCTTCCATCATCTGCTCCCGTCCCACTTCGAAGTTCTGTCCCGCTGTGGACTGGGTTAACAGTTTCTGCAAAAGGGTAGCCGCCGGGATCAGGGTCTGGTCGCTCATGTAGTAGGCGCCGGTGTACCAGTCGTTCCAGTGGCCAACGCCGATAAAGAGCATCAAAGTGGCGATAACCGGCATAGAAATAGGCAGGTATACCTGGAACAGCACCCGGGCGTGGCCTGCGCCGTCCAGCATGGCGGCTTCCCTTAACTCTGGCGGGATGGTGCTGAAATTGGTCCGCATCAACACCACATTAAAGAAGCTGAAGATGCTGGGCAGAATATAAAGCCAAAAGCTCTTGGTAAGCCCCAAGTCCCGCAGCAGCATATAGTAAGGAATCATACCGCCGCTGATAATAGTGGTGATGTAGAAAAAGAAGGTGAAGAAGGTGCGGCCGGGCATAGTCTTGACGGTAAAAGCGTAGGCCACCAGGGCGGTAAAAAAGATGCCCAAAACCACGCCGATCAAGGTGCGGGCTACGCTGATGCCTAAAGAAGTGTAAATCTGGGAATCCTTAAAGGCTTCCGCGTAGTTTTCCAGGGTAAAAGCCCGGGGCCAGAAGTAAACGCCGCCTCTTGAAAAATCCCGTCCGGTGTTGAAGGACGCCACCAGCACATACCAGAAGGGATAAAAGGTAGCGAAGGCGAAAAGCGCCATAAAAACATAGTTGAAAACCTTGAAAATCTTAACGCCGAGTGTTTCTTTCCACATAGTGCTGCGCCTCCATTACCAAATGCTGATGTCAAAGAGCTTGCTGGCCACATAGTTTGTAACGATAACCAGAAGGAACGAGAACAGGGATTTGAAAAGGCCGATGGCAGTGGCGTATTCAAATTTACCCTGGCTTAAACCGGTTTTCAGGACGAAGGTATCCAGCACTTCTGCATACTGCATATTGCCCGGCTGCTGGAGCAGCAAAATCTGGTCAAAGCCGGCGTTTAAAATGCCGCCTACGGCGAAGATAAACATGATGCCTACGGTGCCGCGGATGGCGGGAAGGTTTACATGCCACACAATCTGCAGCCGTCCGGCCCCGTCAATAATGGCCGCTTCTGTCAGCTCGGTGCTGACGCTGGAAAGGGCGGACAGGTAGATAATGGAGTTCCACCCGATGGTTTTCCACAGGTCGGAGAGGATGACAATGGGGTAAAAATAGCTGGCTTCGCCCATAAAGAAGATGGTTTCCAGGCCCATGGCCTTACGGATGTCGTTGACAATGCCGCCGTAAGGAGAAAACAGGGCGGTCATAATCTGTACCACAACAACCCAGGAAACGAAGTTCGGCAGGTAGCTCATGGTCTGCACAAAGCGTTTGTATTTGGGCGCCCGCATCTCATTGAGCATCAGCGCCAGGACAATGGGCGCCGGGAAGCAGATTAAGAGCTTTAAGGATGTGATAATCACCGTATTTTTTAAGGTGATCCAGAACTGGGGGGAGGTTAAGAACCGTTCAAAATGCTCAAAGCCAACCCAGGGGCTGCCAAGAATGCCCAGATTGTAGTGGTACTCCTTGAAAGCCAGCGTTGCGCCGTACATTGGCTGGTAGTTAAAGACCAGCAGGGAAACCACGCAGGGGAGCATAAATAGGTAAAGGATTTTGTGCTCACAGATACGTTTCCAAAGGGGTTTGCTGCTGGCGCCCTCCTTTTGCCTTCTAGGACGCACGTTTTTGCGGGGAATTGCTGCTGAATTCATACTCACGGTAAATGCCCTCCTGCTTTCAAGATTTCGTACATTTTCTTTATCCTTATTTAACCATAATTGACAATGTTTTTCTATTCACTTTTTTCATTTTTCATATGAAGAATTTTTATAAATTTCAAAGATTTATGATATTTTTAGGACAAATAAACGATTACCGGTAGGAAGCGCAGGGCTTCATACCGGTAATCTATCAAAAAATCAGGAGGCTCCTCCCTCCTCCCCGTTCCGGAACTGAGAGGGGGTCACGCCGTAATTCGTTTTGAAAACGCGCATAAAATAGCTGAAACTGTTGAAGCCGCACAGTTCTGCAATGGTTTCCAGGGAGGTTGCCGTTTGACGAAGAAGTCCCGCCGCGTATTCCATCCGCCTGCGGGTAATGTACTTGGTAATGGGAATCCCGTAGGTTTTGGTAAACAATGCGGACAGATACCCCGATGAAATGCAGAAATGCTTGGCCAGTTCCGCTGTCGAAAGGCTGCTCTCCATAAAACGGTCGTCAATATAACGCCGGACCTGTTCCAGGATCCCCGTGGTATCCTCCTGCTGCATCCAATCCCTCATAGCGGCAGTAACGATGCGGCGCAGATTTTCTTCCACTTCTTCTATGGCTTCAAAGGTGTCCAGGATGGAGCCGCTTAGATTTTCCCCGCCAAGCAATGAGAGGATGCTCCGGCCTTTTCGGTAGCACGCCCGGGAAAGAAGGCGGACCATATCCGTATAAGTGTCCCGAAGCCCTAAAACCGGCGCTTCCCGGCACTTGGCGGCCAGCATGGAAACGGCGTCCAAAGCGCCTGACAGGCTTCCGCCGTTTAAGGCCTCCCGGAACAAACGCATAATATTGTCAAATACTGTGTGGTCGCTTTTTGCGGCAAACTGCCGGTAGCTTAAAACAGGGATATTGGTTTTCTCGTAAAAGAACCGGACGTCCATGGCCCTGTCCGCTTCCACCGTGCTGGCGGTGGACAGGCTGCGGCTTAAGCCGCTGACGCTGACGGCCGCCTGTACGCCCAGGCTCTGCTCCAGCAAATGCCGGAGCCGCCCTGCCAGCGCAAGCATCCGTTTCTCCGCATCCTCCTCCTTTTCCTCAAAAGCCGCGGCCAGCACCACGACGCTGTATCCCACCCCTGCCTTCTCCACCGGCAGTAGGCAGCCGGGGCGCGTTGCATCGCCGATTTCCCGGATAATATTGCAGGCCCCGTAAAGGATATACCCCCCCCCGTGTCCCGGTCGATGCTGATTTCTCTCTCAACCATGCGGATGTTCCAAAGCTGGAACCATACGGCGTCCTGGGGAAGCAGGGACTGGATTTCCCCTGTATTTTGGCAGAACCCCTCGTTGATGAAGGCGTTTACCTTTTCCCGCAGCTGGTAGTTCTCGCACCTCTGGGTCAGCACATAATTAGCCGCCGACAAGCCCCGCTGTTCCTGGGCCTGCCGCAGCCGCGCGGCGGCCTGGGAAAGGGCTTTGGCAAGTTCCGCGGCCTTAACCGGTTTCAGGAGGTAATTTTGCACCCCCAAACGGATTGCGCTCTGGGCAAATGCAAAATCCGAATAGCCGCTGATCATAATAATCGCCATTCCCGGGGCTATTTGTCCGGCTTTTTCCGCCAGCTGAAGCCCGTTCATGCCGTCCATTTTAATGTCGGCCAGCATAATATCCGGATAGTGCTCCCGTACGATTTCCAGCGCCTCCTCGCCGCTGGCCGCCTCCATGAGCCAGGTTACCGGGAAATTGCTGGTCCCGATTTTGTAAACGATGTCCTCCCGGATTAAGCTTTCATCGTCCACTACGAGAATTTTATACATCTTCGTCCTCCTCCCGGTACAGCATTTTCGCTTCAATGCAGGTATAGGCGCCCTGTTCGCAGGAAAGGCGCAGCCCATACTCGTCTCCGTATAAGATCTGCAGCCGCCTGTGGACATTTAACAGCCCGATGGGAGCGCCGTCCGCCGGATCAGGCTTCCCAGCCCCTTGGAACAGCGCGTTCATTTCATCCATCCTCCCCTGGGAAAAGCTGCCGCCGTTGTCCATAACATAAATTTTCAGCAGCTCGTTTTCCCGGACGGCGCAGATGAGGATTTCGTTTTTCCTGGACTGGTCCCCTGTACGCCGGAAGCCGTGCTTAAAGCAGTTTTCCACCAAGGGCTGCAAAAGCAGCTTGGGCACCCGGCAGTTTTCTAAGCCCGGGTTTACATCCACCCTATAGCGGAAGGTATCCCGGTGGCGGATGCCCTGGATGTAAAGGTAGTCGGAGATATTTTTCAGCTCGTCTTTTAAGCATACATACCGGGTGCGGATATCTGAGGAATAACGGAACATATCGCTTAAAGCCACTACCATCTGCTCGGTGCCCTCCGCTTCTTCCAAGGAGGCCATGGCGGCAATGGTATTCAGGGTATTGTAAAGGAAATGGGGGTTGATGCAGGCGGTTAACGCTTCGTATTGGGCCGAAAGCTTCTGGAGCTTCAGTTCATATTCTTCTTTGACCAGCAGGGTAATGCGGTCCTGCATCCGCCCCACATGGCGTTCAATGCGCTGGATTTCGTCCAGCCCGCTGTTCCCAGTCGCCGGGGCCGGCGAACCGGAAACATTGACCCGGTCAAGGAAGCCCACAACCTCTTCAATCCGTCCGCGGAAACGGCGGTAAAAGGAAATCACGTTTAAAATGAGAAAAGCAAAAATCAGCAGGACAAGGAAAACGGCGGTCCAGCCGAATTTATCCCAAAGGTTATTTTCCGCCGGCTCAAACACCGCCGCAACATAAGCATGGATTTCCTCCACGTAAAAAACGGATAAGGGCGTTTCCGGATGAACCCGCTGGAAGGAGCCGTCAAAATTATTGTAGCCCGTCAGGCCGTTTTCTTTGGCAAAGAGCATGGCCTCCTTAGCAGTCAAATCCATGGCGGTATTGTTGGAATAAACGAGGCCGTCCGTCCCTTCTTCAAAAATATGCAGGCTCATTCCGGCGTTGTCCGCGTTTTCGCCTACAATCCCCTGCATGCTGACGGTCAGTACCTGATAGCACGGTCCAGTCCCCCTGCTGGCAGTATAGCCGGAATTAAAGCTGTTGATAGGCTGGATCAGGTTCATATTGTAAACAATATTCTTCCCCAAGTAATTGGGGCGAGGCTCGTATGATACAAAAATTCCGTTATAGATTCCGCCGGATTGGCGGGATTCCTGATATTCCTGGTACCAGGTCTGCCCCTCCGCCTCCTCAATTGGCACAAAATGCCGGCCATCATTAGGCAGGTATCCGTAAAAAACGCAGCTTTGCAAATAAATATCATCGATCAAATAATAAAGGGTGGAATTGATGATGCCGTTTAATTCCGTACTGAGCTGCCGCATTTCGGAGCTTGTGACGTCGGTGCGGAAGATATTATCCCGGATAGCGGAATTCAGCCCCATGCTGCGTACCGCCATTAAATGGTCCCGCAGGGTTTGACGCAGGCTGCTTTCCAGGCTTTCCGTCTGAAGTGCGTAAAAATCCGTATTGTATTCCTTCATGGCCTTTGAAAAATATGCCGCCAGGCATACGGAAACAATGGTGGACAGGGAAATCAGGAGGATAATCAGGACAAACAGCGATTTTAAAGACGCTTTTTTCTTCCGCATAGCAGCGCTTTCTCCTTTAACAAACTGTATATATTTTTTATCATAGCATAAATTGCCATTTTTGGCAAGAAACCCTTGTTTTTTTAACAAATTTCAACAAATCCCGGATTTTCTATCCAAAAGGAAAAACTCCCCCAAAGGAGGAGTTTTCAGCCTGTCGAAAAAGAGAGAATGGTCTGGCAAATTGCATAAAGAGGTGTTGTTTGCTGACGCAAATGAGTCGCCGATAAAAGTTTGGAAAATTCTAACCCGTCATTTTGCAAGCAAAATGACGGCGCGGGGTCATCCGCGGCGGGTCTGCACGTCATGAATTGATACATCAATTCATGACTCCGCTTTTTTCTTTTCGTTC
>DVJP01000034.1 GCA_018716725.1 Candidatus Merdivicinus excrementipullorum
CGGTTGGTCTTTCGACTGCTGAAGGACAACCGCCTGTATATCCCGCCGGAGGGTTGAGCACATCGCTTGCCTCTCTGGCCTCCGAGCCCTGTTTCAAAAATCGCAGAGAACAGGGCTTAGTTTGGTGCTGCCTTTTTGCTGCCTGCATAGTGGGTTTTGCGCTGTTTCGCTTAATTTTTTCTCACATCACCTACTTGACTTCATACCATTGGACTTTAACTAAAATTCATCCGGCGGTTTTGCTGAGCTGTAAAGAGTTGTTTTCCGGGCTGCCGGAGCCGGTTTCGGCGTATCCTCTCCCTCCCTTGGCGGTTCATGTACTTTGCAGGGCTGTTCCGGCGGCGCTGCCGGCACATAATCCATGATGGATGTTTTGGATATTTCCGCTGACATGGGATGTTTGGTGTAATCCAGCTTTTTCAGTTTCACAATGTTGTGCCCGCGGATGATGCAGAGCAGTTCCTCATTGGGAAGGCGGAGCACCTCATCCGGGGTCAGCAGCCG
The DNA here is from genome assembly GCA_018716725.1 of Candidatus Merdivicinus excrementipullorum. Taxonomy (GTDB): domain Bacteria; phylum Bacillota; class Clostridia; order Oscillospirales; family Ruminococcaceae; genus Merdivicinus; species Merdivicinus excrementipullorum. The sequence continues at coordinate 505 of DVJP01000034.1, forward strand.
CCGTTTTCCATGCCCTTCCGTCTGGCGGTACTGCGGGATCATCTGAGTCACCGCCATGGTTTTCCGGACCGTCATAGTGGATTTCACTTCAATACTGATGTCGCCGCTGCGGGCGGAAAAATATTCCGCAGTAAGATCGTCGGTACAGCCCAGCATCAGCTGGATGTCGCAGTTTCCCACAATCTCAGACCACAGATTTTTCGGATAGCGGTTCTGAAGCTGACCCAGGCTCTGCACCGCCAGCATAACCCGGATGTCCCGGGAACGGATGGTGCTGAGGGCCCGGCAGAAATCTGAGCCGTCCGGCGCTGCCCCCAACTTGCCGATGTTATTGAACTCATCTAATATCAAGTTTACCGGCACATCGCAGCGTCCATTTGGTCTGGAGTCCGCATATCGGGTCAGTTTGATAAACAGGCAGGAAAAGAAAAGGGATGACAGAAACGCCATGGTCGCGTCCTGATCGCTCAGGACGATATAATAAGCGCATTTGCGTCTGGCCGGCGCCGTCAGATCAATGTCCGACCGGCTGGTGATCCGCTGTACCGCCTCATTTTGCAGTACCTGCAGCCGGGTTCCAAGACCCAGAATGATGCCGGAGCGGACCGTATTGCTGCTGGATTGGGCGAACAGGCTGTAAGGACCTCTGGCCGGATGTTCCATCGGCAGATGGTCAAAAATAGCCAGCAGCCGCGCTGTATCGTTTTGCGTCAGCAGCTGGTAGACCGCCGGAAGATGTTTTGCCTCCGGCTTCCGGCTTTTATCCTGGTCCACCAATAGGATCAGGGCCTTCAGCAGGTTGCTTTCCCCGTTGTCCCAGAAGGGATCGTCCTTTCCGGTGCTGGTATTGCCGATAATCACGCTGGTCAGCACCTGCGCCATCAGAGTGTCGCCGTTCAAGTCCGACATACAGTTCCAGGAATCCCCGTGAGACGGATTTACCAGATTGAATACCTTCACCTCATATCCGTATTTCCGGTATAGTTCCGCGGTATCGGCATACAGTTCCGCCTTGCTGTCGGTAATGACGACGGATTCGCCGCGCACAATGGTCTGAAACAAAGCGTTGCGGATGACTGCCCGGGACTTCATGGTGCCGGACGCGCCGAAAATGGCAATATGCCGGTTGAGCCTGGTGTCCTTTGGCATACAGACGGCTTTTCCCTGATACTCGCCCAGGATCGTGCCTTCCGCCTTTTCAATGGGAGAAATCTCCAAAACCTCTTCCATCTCTTTTTCACTCATCCAGGATGCTGTCCCGTAGGTGCCGTCTTTCAGGATCCGGAACCCGCGTTCATCATAATCTTTGTTTCCTTTTTTCAGCTGATAAAGGACTGACCCTGTAATTACTGCTCCTGCGGCGAGCAGAAGCAGCATCCCTTTCAGCCCATTAGGAGTAAAGGCCTGTACAAAGCAGGTTCCGGGATCAAACCGAACCGGCTCCATAACCTGCTGTCCGGTCAGGCCGCCGCCCTCCATCCAGACAGAATAATTGGTAAATATCTGCGCCATCACTCCTCCCAGATAGAAAAGCACCGCCGCACCCAGAATGGCGGCGGCAATCAAAATCAGTTTTCGGTATTTTTTCGGCAATCCTCATCCCTCCATTTTCAATGCCTCCTCTACGATTTTGATGTCCAGAAGCTTCAGGGAAATATGGGGCCCCAGGAATTCCCGAAGCAGCCGCTGCTGTTCCGGAAAACACAGGATTTCAAAAGAGTCCGCCTGGGCTTGGAACGCTTCCCGCAGCCGGATCAAACGGGCGAGATTCTGGTCCAGAAAGGAGTAGACGTACTTGCCGCCCAGGTAGGCGTCATATTCCATCATCCCGGTTCCGCCGGACTGGATTTCCTTCTCAAACAGCAAATTCAGGAGCTTCTGTTTCCAACCCGGTATGGTCAGTATTTTCAGAAGCCGGGCGCCGAAGCTGTTCATAGGAACAAAGTATATCTGCTGATAGATGCTGTCAAAGCGAAGCTCCAGACGATGATTTTTCTCAGTTTCCCGAAGGGTTTTCAGCGCCGTCTCATCGGACTCTCCAAACAGGATAGCGGAATCCAGGGCAGAAATCCCGGCATTCAGCCTGGTGATCTCAATCAGATTCTGCAATGCCTTGAATTCCCCCATGCCCTTCCATTTCATCAGGGCGTTTCGGGTGTTGTACACTGCATAAACCTCCTTTCCGGAATAAACCACTCCGGTCAATCTGGTAAACTTGGTTTTATTTGCCTCAGAACCGCCTACTTTTTTCAAATCCCTGGCCAGATAACAGGAAGGGCCGGCTGGAACAACCCGCCGGATTTCTTGATTCTGCAATGGGGGAAGGCAGTATGCCCGGCATTCGATCCCGGCCATTTGGCACATCAGGACCGATTCGGCCACCCGGTGAATCCGGTCTATGTGGATCTTATCCCCGGGAAATCGATGGTTCCAGAAGGAAGCCATATAATAGCGATATGCCCCCGGATAGATCCAGTCCAGAATGGGGAGGGCTTTTTTCGTGAGCCGGACGGCTTTGTCCCTTCCTTTTCCGGTAATGCGAAGGAGTTTTCCCCGGAATTTTTCTTCTGTCCATTCAGGCTGGAAACGGTACTCCTGTTCCTCTGTCATTTTATGAACCAGAGCTTTCAGAACCCGTTCATTGCCGGCCAGTTTGAGAGAACGCACAGGAATTTCCCCGGTTATGGACAGGATGGAAAGGATCGAATAAGCGTGACTGCCGGGCCGCAGTGTCATCATGGCGAACCGCCCGCAATGTACTCATTTCCGACACGATGCCTGCTCTCCTGTTCAGATTTTTGATGAGCAACATGACGTCGAAATGCAGGATTTCCGGGCTTTCCCGGCCTCTTGGAAGATATGTAATTTTGAACCGGCTTTTTGGGGGCGTTTTTACATATCTTTTTTGGCTTCAAAAAAGGGGATTTCATGGAGCTTTTCACCTTCTTCCGGCAAGATTTTTTCCAGGATGAACCACCTGGGAAAGTCCCTCTTGGGAACCACATAGATTTCGGTGCGGTCCGTATTTCCCACAGCCGTGCAGTAGTAATGGCAGCACTTCATAGGCGCATCGTCCCGCAGAACATACAGGGCGACAATGTCCGCTGCCATATTGACTTCGATATTATCGTGATCCCGATACTGGCGTTCCGGCCGTTCCCGGTTATAGATGTGACGAAATACCAGGACGCAATCTTCATAGCGGACCGGAGGAGAGCGCGCAAAGAATTTTTGCATGGCCGGGTACAGACAAGACCGGATATAGGAGGGAGAACCACTTTCCTTTTTGGGGAGCAGCGCGGGGAGCCGGACGCTGAACCAGCCTTCCGCAGTGTAACCAATGTCCACCGGGATTTCCTCTTCCATGATCTGTTCCACATCATATTTTGCCGCCGGGTTGCCGGTATACGCCGGAAGGGTGCGGGTCAATAAGGTGAGCCGTTCCGAGTATTGCTCCAGGCTCAAAGCAGCTCCGTATGCCGCCGGAATTTGTCCATGATCCAGAAGAGTTTGAATCAAATGGATTTCCCGCGTGATCTGACTGACAAACTTTTTGGCCTTTGTCAATGCTTTTTCAAATTCCGTCATTTTGATCCGTCCTCCTTTCCCGCGTAAAAGGTCACATTGGGTTCCTCCTGCCCGTCAAAATCCACCGTTGCAAACAGGCAGGGGGCTTTGGGAAGGAAAAGAGTTGGGATCATGGAAACATGGGGAACCACAATGATGTATTTCAGATCCTCCTGCGGCTGTAAAAGCCTGGTAAGGTGCTGTTCTCCATCGTAAAGCACCACGATTTCATAACCTATATTTTCTTTCAGAAAAAACAGCTGGGATGGATAGGAAGCCGGGTAATGGGCTTGGGGGCCTACCCGGTCCACAAATTTCAGCAATACCCAAACGGCCAAAATCAGACGCTGATCCGGCTTGCTCATTTTATCCAGCCCCAGGTAATAGCCGCCGATCTCGGTAACCTGCTGTTCTTTCTTCAGGTTGCGGATGATCCTTTCCGCTGTCTGGGGCGGCTTGTTGTGCAGCAGGCGGATCACCTGTGTTTTGGGCAGGGATCCGTATTGGGACAGCCACCTGACGACGTTTTGTTCATCTTCCAATAACATAAAGTTGACACCTCCTGTGCGTATAATGGAAGAAATACGCATTTTATTCGGAATTCGTTTGCTGTTGTTTTTGTTTGAGCAGGGCTTCCAGCTCTGCCCGGTCTGTTGTAATCATCTCCTGTTCCGCCTTAGATGCCTTGATGACAACGGGGATTTTACTGTTGTTGCTGTAAATCAGGGCTTCCCCTCGTTCAAACTGGGTAATAGATCGTATTTCTGTCCGGGAGAGTTTCAGCGTTTCCCGAACATATTCCGCTTCATCCGGCTCTAAGTTCAAAATAACCTTGTTTTTGCTGTTGTTGATGATAGCGCGGCCATATTTTCCGTCATCCAGCCCGAAAAAATCCGAAAGGTCCTGTGTCGCGGCAATGGCGGCGCCACCGAACCCTCGGATGGTTTTGAAGATAGTCAAACAGAATTCCGCCGCCTGACGATTGGAGGCGGCTCCGATGAGCTGCCAGATCTCGTCAATGAGGATTGCTTTTTTCTTGGTTCGGTCCGCTTTGATATTGTCCCAAACATAGTCCAGAGCGATCATCATGCCAACTGGCAGCAATTTCCCTTTCAGTTCCGACAAATCCAGCACTATATACTTGTTGCTCAGATCCACATTGGTCTGCCGGTTAAAGCTCTGGGCGGAACCAGATACGAACCGGCTTACAATCGCGGCAATCCGTCTTGTCATAGGATTATCCTGCAAGTGCTTATGAAGATCCCCGAGAATGGGCATCTTTTTCATTTTGGGAGGGGTTGCGCTCGCGTCCTCATAAAGAGAACTGTTGTCATGGGTAATACCGAAGTCATGGTAGGTCTTAATAAGGGCTTCATCCAGCATCTGTTCCTCTTCATTAGTCATGTCCGGGATCAAAAGAGAGAAGAAGATCATCAGCTGCTGGATTTTCTTTGCCAGCATGGAGTCCATGTCGTTATAGTCCACATCATCAATCAGCTCCATTTCAGGGGAGATGGTGTGACGGATCTCCATTACATTGATGCAGTGGGGAGAGCCGGGGGCGATTTTGATAAATTCGCCCCCGATCCGGTCGCAGGCCCGTTTGAACTCATGGCCCTTGATGGGGGCTACAATATAGCATTGAATCCCACGCATCCGCATTCTCAAAGCCAGGAGCTGCATGGTAAAGGTCTTTCCGGCGCCGCTGGTTCCGCACATGGTCATATTCGCGTTTTTGTTTTTTTGGGTGTTGAACAGGTCCACAATACAAAGGGAATTGTTATAGCGGTTTACGCCCAGCAGCACTCCGGAATCATCCGACATTTCAAAGCTGGTAAACAGATAGCTGGCGGCGGCGCCTGTAGTCAGGACATTCCGTTTGGATTTTCTTTCCAGGTGGGGGTCCATTTGCAGAAACGGCATCACCGACCGCAGAGCCGCTTCCTGCTGGAACCGGCAGTCGCTGGTGTAAATATCCATGGATTTCAGCATATCCGCCATTTGCTTCTTGCGCCACATCAGCTCCTCGTAGCTTTTGGCGGATATGGTGATAAAGACGGAAAGATAAAACAAATCCTGGTTCTGGTTGGCGATCCCGTTCTTTATGTAATAACCCGCCATGATGGAATTGGTGAGTTCCTCATAATCTGTGCTGGTGTCCTGGAGACCTTTCAATTTCGTGCGGTTCAGTCGGATTCGCTGCGCCACCTTATCGATCGTTTTGCTTCGATTTTCCCGGAACAAAAAGACGTCCACATCTACGCCTTCCCCAGCGTTAATGAGGGAGGACATCCAGCCGCCCCGGACCATGCCTGGATACCCGTCCTTCTTGATATATAGGAACGAGTAATACAGGCCGTCCATAACAATGTAATTGGAATGGCTCAAATCAATGCCCCGAGGTGCGATAAAATGGGAAATCCGGATATTGGGGACCGGATCCAGGCCGATCACCTTGTTCTTTGCGGCCATGGTATCCATTACAACCCTCTGAACTCGGGAAGAGAAGGGCTCCTCTATACAGGACTGCCGGTTGAAATACTGATACAGGATTTCCGCCGTCGCTTCATCCGGGTCCTGGGGTTCCACAATGGTATTACCGCATTGTATAAAATACGCTTTGGCATTCTGTGCCGCAGTCTGGAGCATACTGTAAATCTTCCCATAGTCATCACTGCTGGCTCTGTCAATGGCCTCATATTGAAAAATCAAAAGAAAGCGCCTTGTCAGCGCTTCCCTGTTCCCAATATCCTGAATCAACCGGATATAGTCCTCTCCAAGTTCCCGGCATTTTAGGTTCTCCTCGACTTCCAAATCCTTTCGTAGAAGGGCGATATGCTTATCCGAATCCGCTTTCCTGGTGATAGACTTGAATTGCAGCCGCATGGGAGAGATTTTCAGCCAGCTTGCGAAAGAAGATATGATATTGACCTGCTCTTCTTCAGAACGCAGCATGAAATTGATCGGTTCGATTTCCAAGATTTTTAGATACCGCCCGTCTTTCGTTTCAATGATCCCGTTTTGAAGCTTCTTGATAGGCAGAAAGTCCTGGACAAACTCAAGCTTTTTTGTTTTTTCTCCTCCTGGTTTTACCGGATGAAGCAGGCTTTGCAGTTTCATAATGGTATCCAACCCTCCTCATATGCAGCTTTCGCCGGTGAATCCAGAATTTGCAGATATGTCCCATATATTGGAAAAGGGAATCCCCGTCAATCCCCATAACAGCCAAAACGGCCAGAGGGATCAGGGTTACAACCATCACCACGATTCGGATCATTCCCGGCATTGGAATCCAGGCAAATTCCGGGCATCCCACTATCAGCAGGAGAATGCCGGCTTCGACTGCGTTCCTGGTGTCCACCATCCCGCCAAACAACTTTCCGGAATCCGTGTAGTTGGCTGGGATCGCGTAGACGTTTTTTATCTCTTTTTCTTCCATTCATTCACCTCCCATCACTGTGTCAAAATCAATATTGGTCAGCCGGCGGTACTGCGTCACATAATCTGGGGAACTGAGGATTACGCCGCTGCCTCCTTCACAATGGACCCACATCTTTTTCCCGTCTTCCGCGTATCCGGCAAAAATCAGGACATGATTCACCGATACCGTTCCGGGAACCGCCAGGAATCCCAAATCTCCCGGAAGCAGTTCTGCCTCCGAAATCTCTGTGGTGTGATCCCATTGGTTCCAGCTTCCGGCTCCGATGCTGATTCCGAAAGCCGTCTTAAATGCCCAGTCTGTAAAGCCGGAACAGTCCAGCCCATACGGGCGGATGGCGCCGGTTTCACTGGAACCTGCCGCCGTCACCAGCTTGGGCGTATTCCATTCGTCATTCCAGCCGGCATCAGATTTTCCGCCCCAGAAATATGGAACTTTTCCGACCAGAGATAGGGCAGTGGTCAGCAAATGCCTGCGGGCGGCACTGCATTCCTGCATCTGGACAAAGGAAAGAAGCTCCTCATCCGTCAATGGCGGGGTCCGGCCGTTTCCCGATCCGTACAGGGCGCGCTTTAACGCTTCCGCCATACTGGCAATTACTTCCTCATAGGTTCGGCTGGTTCCTTCATATAAGGCGGACAAATCCAGATCAAAGGCCTCAGCGATGATTTCCTGGTTAAAGGGATGAAGCGTGCAGGCCAGGTAACGGACAGAATCCTTTGTTTTTTCTTCTGCCGTAACTGGAAACATATCGTCGATGTAAGAACGTAGTTTTTCTTCCATATCTTCTGGACTGACATCTTCCGGCTCGACAGAAACCGAATAAGCAGACAGAATATATCCTACATCGTAGCCAGCCGATGACTGGCCGTAATTTACAAAAGCTTCCATGGACAGGTCATAATCATAACCGCCGCTGATAACCCAATTTTCCGCCTTGTCAAAAGACGCCTGATACCCGTCTTCCACAATTTGCGTGACAGTGGATACCAATTTCTGATAGGTCCCATTCAATACGGCGTCCGGGTAAGGCGCTGTACCATTCAGGCCAAAAAGGCTGTTGGTTAGGATTGTTGGCAGGGAAAGGATCAGGACCACAAAGAAAACGGTGCAAAGGCAAACGCAGATCAGGACCTTATACAGAGAATGCCGCATGGACCAAGCCGCCGACAGAACGGCCCCCCAAGGGCCTCCGGCCGCTGTCCCGGCGGCAATTTCTGCCGCAGCTTTTCCTCCCTCTGCGCTGGCCTTGACAATTGCTGCCGCGGCATTTGCCGTTTGCTCCGCGCTTTTTACGGCCGCCTGTTTCCCGGCCTGCTGTCCAAACTGTTTAGCAGCCTGTGCCATTTGGCCTGCGGCCTGAGTATATTGGTCGCTGCCGTCTCCCATTTGTGTGCGGTTTTCTTCGGACAATTGAGCACCTCCTTAAGACAAACAGCTGTCATACCGAGTTAAATCCGGCAGACAGCTGCTCTTTTTCAATCAATTCTTTTTCTTTGGCGGCTTCATTTCATTGGGGTTTACCGGGTTCGGCGGCTGATACCGGCTGGGAATGTTCCGATACCGGACCGTTTCAACGTTCACCGATTTTACGCTGCCGTTTTCATAAACAGGTTTGCCGTTTTCGTAGACCGGTTTCCGTTCCACGGATGCTTCCCCATGAATCGCAAACCACTGATGGCCGCTGTTGTCTTCAAATACTTGGTAATCACCGCGAGGGGGCATATACTGGGCAATGTCATAGAACATGGTTCCGGTCCCGTCCCCATGCCGGACTTCAAAGTGCCCTTCTGTCCGCTGGCTGCCGTCCACTGACGTAATCTGCTGCTCATATCCGGGCATAAATTCCTGGAATGCAGCCTGGTTATATGCCGCTGCGCTTTCCCCAGGTTCAAACTGCGGGACAGTTCCGTTTGGCATCATGGCGTACCATTCCATACCGCTGGAATCCATCATGCTGGTATGAGGAGCGTCCGGCTCCTCAAAGAACGCGCTGTTGTACCACATAGTGCTTCCAGCATCTGAGGTCGCTTCCAAAGCGCCCTCACTAACTGTGCGCAGGGTAGTCCCTTCTGAAATACCGGGGAAGGCAGCGGAAATTTGGTCCGCTTCCGATGCGCTCCCGGTAAATTCCGGGGTGTGGAACAAGGCGCCGCGGCCTTCACCGCTGGCCATTTGATACCAAGTACTTCCGTCTGACGCTGTAACCAGGGAATGGGCTCCCTGGGGCTTCTCAAACTGGGAAGTGTTGTACAGCTCCACGTTTGCGCTTGAGCCGTCCGGCCCGGTGGCAACGGTGCTGATGTGCCCGCCGGTGATTTGAGTGCCGCTGAGCTTTTGACCGCTTAGCTGAGGCATATAGTTTCCAAGGCTGCGGTCCGCAATATCCCCGGCAATGCTGCCGGATGCGTTGGGCATCCGGGATGCCACCGAGGAAATGGATTCGCCGGTCAGAACCGCGCCGTTCCGCGCGGCGATGCCGCCAAAGGTCCGGGCTACAAAGCCAAGGCCGCCTCCGGCCCCCATCCGGGCGCCGCCGTTTACAACTGCGTCGCGGACGTAGGAGCTGCCCTTGAATTTGCTGGCGAAACCAGCGGAAAAACTGGCAGCCGCGGAACTTCCGGCGGCGCTGCTTCCGCCATGGAATACGCTTCCAGCGCTTTTTGCGGAGCCACCCAAACCGGACAAGGCCCGCGCCGTCATCAGGATCTCCATCCCCATACTGGAACCGGTCTGGGCCACATTCAGACCCATAGACGCCAGATAGCTGTCAAATTTCTGCGCGGTTTTCAGAAATGCCAGCGCACAAAACATCCAGAGGAAAATGTTTCCTTCTCCACTGGACAGCGCGCCGCCGTCTCCAAGAAACTGCCCGACCGAGGAACTGAACCCTCTAAGAAACCAGACGTTCATGACCAGGAGAAGCAGCTGGGACCCCACCATACGGCACCAGGATTTGAACACTTGTGCCGTAGCTTTTGAGCCGCCCATACAATAGGCGAGTGGAGAAGTGTAACACAGCACGCCGACTACAATATATCGTTCCACTGTTTCCAGCAACAGCTTAAAATAATTCCACCCCAGGGAGATTTCCAGGACCAGCAGCAGAATAAGGCCGACTACGGAAGATACCGACACAATGGTGGTAATACCATTCAGAAGCACCTCCTCTATACCGGCAAAGGTGAAATCTTCCGCCTCCATGGGGACCTCCATTAGAGCTGTATAGGGCGCCCTGGCGATTTCCAACGTGATTTCAAAAATGGGTTTGGCAAATCCGATCAGCAGGGCAAACAGGGAACCCCGCGCAACCAGCTGCAAAGGATGCTCGGTTTCTGAAATCGGACCGCCAAAGGCTTTGAACAGCTGCCAGACAATAATCAGAAAGAGCAGCGCCCAGGCTGTGTACTGCATAATAGAGAAAGCCTTTGACAGAAACGGAAAGTATTCCTCCATTACAGTCATATCTGTGCCCAGCGCTGAAAGAAAAATGCCGGAAACAGCGTCCAAAAGCTGACTGATAATGCTGGCAACCCAGTTTGCGATCCCCTCAAAGATCCAATCGACGATAATCCGTCACCTCCAATCCATACCGGTAGAACGCGATTAACCGTTGTACTGTCCGCCTTCTACCAGCGGCTGCAGGTAAGCGACAATGAATCCCAGGCAGTTTAGGACGATCCAGGCAACAACGATCCGCTTCAGCCAGGACGTTGCTTCGTCCACTGCCCGTTGATTCCTGGAAATCATCCGCACCAGCAAGGCAATGGCGGCCGCTGTGACGGCTACAATCGTGCTGATCCCTGCTACTTGGCCGTAAACATCCTTCATGATGTCGGAAAACCGATTCCAAATGGTATCGTCAGCGGCATAAACTGGCTGGATACTCAGTATCAGCCCGGAGATAGCCCCGATGACGTTCCAATACCTGGTCACCAGGAACTTCTTGAAATTTTTCTTGTTTTTTGCCATTCGCTTTGTTCCTCCTTTGTTCAAAATAAAATACGCTGTTTCGGAAACCTTTTTCTCGGTTCCTGAAACAGCGTCCTTCCGCCCAGTCCCATTTTGGGACAATATCATCATACCACTTTTCCATTCTCATGTCATCGGCGCAGGCTCTGCCAATTCATTTTCATTTTCTGTCACTCAGGATGCCATCATCTTTCGGTAGAATCATTCCCTGAGCATTCGAGAATTCATTCAGCACAGATCCTCCAGCAAGGTCAAAAGTTCCAGCCAGGAATCCATTTCTGCCGCGGGCACAGACCAGAGCCGCAGGGAAATGATCCCGATAGCCTGCGTCCGCAAACGGTAATAGTGGCGGGCAGAAATATCCAGCCGGTACAGCAGATCCGCGTGGGACAGCTTTTCCGGCGCGATGTAAGTGAGGTAGATGAGTTCATACATTTTCTCCCCGTTGTCCGGCTTTTTCTTGAGAATGCTCAATGCCTCATTCAGACGGTCCAGCAGCAGCCGAGACTTTTCGATGCTCTCCAGCCGGCTTTCCAGCTTTTTGTTATTCAAACTCAGCTCAATGTCCACATAATCCAGAAGCGCGTCCAGATTGCCCAGAGGGCGTTCCAGTTCTTCCTCAATGGCGGATGGGAAACACTCCAGCGCCCACACAATATTCCGGTAATTGCGGAGCAGCATTTCCGTATTGTGATAAGTTTTCTGCTTTTTATCTTTCTGGGCCTGCCGGATTTTGTCATCCCGAATTTCCGTATCGGCCAGTATGCCGCGTTTGGTAAGCAAATTGAGAAAAGCCGTGGACTGGGCTGAGAGTTTGCTTTCCTGCTGCTCATAGGCAGACGCGTTCCACTGTTGATTTTCACTCATGATAATTCTCCTTACTTTTCTTGATATTGACCATCAGCCGGCAGGGGCCTCTGATCCTTTTATTTTTTTGGCAGCTGGCACATAGATTGTACCTCTGCAGTCATAACTACAATTCCTACAATTCTTACAATACAAAGAAAGATACGCGCGTATTATAGGGGGGAAAGTGCAACGCGGTTCTTAAGTGCGTCTTTGCATAAACAATATCTGACTTTGGCATAGTAAAAGGACAGTTCCTTTTTAGGGAACTGTCCTTGTCGATTTGTTTAATTTAAACGTTGCCTTATTCTGCCAGACCTTTACTCAAGCGTGCCTTCGAGAAGGGATAGAAATGCAGCAGGTTCATAAATTGGAATGGGTGACTTTGAGTAATCTTTGACGTTTCTTGTCACGATACAGACCATTTCTTCCCGGATGGCAGTTTCTATCATAACGGCATCTTCATAATCTGATACGTCTGAAGAAATCGCGCGGCGGGCATCCATTCCCGCAGTATCCACAACATCAAAAAGAATATACAATTTTGTCAGGATGGCGCGCGTGTCTTTGTCGCTGTGAGTACAACGATGAATCAAATAATAAATGTCTGTTGATGATTTTGCTGTGATACATCCTGCAAACCAATTACTTGCTGCGGCGCGGAAAATCTTTTTTGCATCATCTGCAAACGGTTCCCTGTTTTGAATCGCATCCATTATCACACAGGTATCCACTAAGACTCTCATATTTCACTAAGCCTTTCTTCACGAGCTTCTTCTAAAGTCATGGTAGCTGGGACACTGCCAAACAGGGATTCCGCAATGTCTAAACGGTCTTGGTAAGGATTTGATAATTTGGCAACCACTTTTCCGTTACGGGTAATGTAAATATCTTCGGTACTAGCAAGCAAAAGGTACTTGCTTAAATTATTTTTGAGTTCTGTTGCAGTGATTGACATATCGAAACCTCCTTTCGATAACTTTATTATACCAGAATCGAACGAAATTATCAAGTGAATCGTACGACATTTACAGATGTTTTGCTTTGCGATAGAGTAAATACCTTTTTGCACTTGTGTTTTTATGATTCTCTGGCAATCGGCAAGGTCCTCTGATCTCTTTTAATTTTTCAGAACTGATCCCGTAGATTGTACCTCTGCAGTCATAACTACAATTCCTACAGTTCTTACAATGCAAAGAAAGATACGCGCGTATTATAGAGGGAAAAAGTGCAACGCGGCTTTTCGGGACGCGATATGGGCACACTTTTTTCCGGATGAAAAGAAACTCTTCGTTTTTCCATGGAAAGTCAGCTACCATTTTGGATAGGCGCTCATGGTCAGTACCCTTAAAATGCTTATTTTCTGAGAAAATGCGTATTTTTTCCAAAATGCGCACGACATCTTCCTGGGAAGGCTGGAATGTTTCTGTTCCGGTGAGATATTTACTGTTGTAAATGAGACAGCCATAAGAGCCGGGAAGGCGGTGTAGTTTAAAGGTATCCTGATATTTCCGCAGGAACCGCCAAACCTTTGTCTTTTCCCATTTCCAGCGCCGTCCCAGGGCTTCCAGGGTCAAGACGCTGTGACGGCGTTCAAACTGGATGACCGGCCCAAGCATAGAAAAGGCGTTACCCCGATCCTTCCAGACTGTGTGGCACCACAGATCAAGCCAGGCATCCGATTCTTGAAACGTGAACCCGGCATCCGCAAGGCGCTGGGTGATATTCCGGGGAAGGCAGAGAAATCCATATCCTTCCGTAGTATAAACGGAGCCGTCCGGACATGCGGAGCCGGAGCATTTCAAAATCCAGTCATGGATCCGGTAGGTCAGCTTCTTGGTTTTGGCATCCAGCGTATACTGGAGATA
>DVJP01000035.1 GCA_018716725.1 Candidatus Merdivicinus excrementipullorum
GCTACCTCCACCATGGCAAGGTGGCGCTCTACCAGATGAGCTAAATCCGCAAAGTGGTGCTTCCGGTCGGAATCGAACCAACGACACGGGGATTTTCAGTCCCCTGCTCTACCGACTGAGCTACAGAAGCAAAGAAGGGGAACAAAAAGGAATTGGCGACCTGCATGGGGCTCGAACCCACGACCTCTAGCGTGACAGGCTAGCGCTCTAACCAACTGAGCTAGCAGGCCAAGTGGTGGGGACAACAGGGCTCGAACCTGTGACCTCCTGCTTGTAAGGCAGATGCTCTCCCAGCTGAGCTATACCCCCTTGTTTTGAGTTTCTCTCTCAACAACAATAACTATTATACACAGGCGCGCCCAATTTGTCAACCCTTTTTTTCAAAAAAAACAGAAAAAGGGAAAATTCACATTTTTCGCCTTTACTCGGCCCGGTTCCTGTGTTAAACTATTATTTAACAGCTATATAATAGAAAGGAGTTTTGTTAATGCCGCAAGAGTTCTTCTTATATAAAGGCCGGCCGCTGGTCCGAAACAAGGACACCATTTATTACGGCCGCATGAGCGATCCCTATGTGGTCATGATGCAGATCAAGAGCCACCGGGACTTTTCCGATCTTTCCCTGGCGGATGAAATCTCCATCCAGATGATGGCCACCGACCTGACCCTGCCGCCCCAGAAGCTGATTGTAAAACGGGCGGAAAAAAAGGGGCTTTACCAAGCGCTGGACATTGCCTCCATCTGGCTGGACCGGGAATGCGGAGCAGCTAACTAAAATGAAAATCCGGAGCGTAAAATGCTCCGGATTTTTTATTTATAAAACTTGTTCCAGCCAGACAGACTCGTCCTCATGGCGGGAAGGCCGGTTCATCAGGTCAGATACCGCCTGTTTCGGGTCCTTGCCCTCAGTCAAAACCAGCTGGAGCTGCTCCACAATGGGCATGGTGACGCCTTTTTCCTGCGCCAGTTCCCAGGCTGTCCCGGCGGCGATGCAACCTTCCACCGTCATGCCGATGCGGGCAATGGCCTCTTTGGGCGGGACGCCCTGGCCGATGAGGATTCCTGCCCGGTGGTTGCGGGAGTGCATGCTGGTGCAGGTAACGATCAAGTCCCCCACGCCGGCCAACCCGGAAAAGGTGGCCCGCTTGGCCCCCATGGCCAGCCCCAGCCGGGCGATTTCCGCCAATCCCCGGGTAATCAGCGCCGCCCGGGCGTTGTCCCCAAGATTCATGCCGTCGCAGATGCCTGCGCAGACGGCGATGATGTTTTTCAAGGCTCCGGACAGCTCCACCCCGGTCACGTCGTCACTGACGTAAATCCGGAAGGTGGGGTTGGACAGGGTTTCCTGGATATATTCCGCGCTTTTCCGGTTTTCGCAGGCGGCCACCACGGTGGTGGGCACGCCCCTGGCCACCTCCTCCGCATGGGAAGGGCCGGACAGGGCCACAATATCGAAGCCGGGGATTTCCTCAGAAATCACCTGGCTCAGGCGTTTATGGGAGCCTTTTTCCAAGCCTTTGCCCACATTGGCCAAAACCGTCCCGGCCTTTAAGTGAGGCGATACTGCCTTGGCCGTTTCCCGGACGGCAAAGGAGGGGACGGCAAAGAGGACGCATTCCGCCCCGGCAGCAGCGGAAATCTCCGTGGTCAATTCAATAGAAGGCTCCACGGGGACGCCGGGCAGCAGCTTTTTGTTTTCGCCGTTCCGGCGGATCTCCGCGATTTCTTCCGGGAATTTCCCCCAAAGGGTCACGTCGTGGCCGAATTTGCGGCACATGACCGCCAGGGAAGTGCCGAACCCGCCGGTGCCAAGTATTACAATCTTTGCCATTTCCATCCTCCTACTGTTTTTTCTTCTGCCCCAGTTTATTTTCCGTGCCGTTTAACAGCCGCTTGATATTGCCCCGGTGCATGAAAATAACGATCCCGCCGATAATCAATGCCGAAAGGGTGTCTAAAAACGGGTGGGCGGCGCTGCTGGTCAGGGCAAAAATCAAGGTGGTGATGGGGAAGGCCACTGCCGCCGAAATGGAGGCCAGGGACACGATACGGCTGACGGCCACTACAATAATAAATACCGCCAGGATCACCAAAAACACCCTCCAGTTGAGGACCACAATGACCCCTGCGGACACCAAAATCCCTTTCCCGCCTTTAAACCCGTAAAAAATCGGGAAACAGTGCCCCAGCATCACCAGCAGGGCGATAAGGTAGTCGGCGTAAAAGGGCACGCCCCCGCCGATCCAGGAAAGGAGCAGGTGCCCCAAAAATACCGCCAGCATCCCCTTGCAGAAATCGCCGATGGTGACCAGGAGGGCCGGCAGCTTTCCCACCGTCCGCAGGACGTTTGTCATGCCGGCATTCCCGCTGCCGTAATCCCGGATGTCCTTTTTGGCAAAAATCCGGGTGACAATAATGGCGAAATTGATGCTCCCAATAAGATAAGCCAGAAAACCGGAAAGCAGCAGGGCAAGAATCAGCAGGAATGCGTCCATAACAATCGTCCTTTCGTGTCAGAGGTCAGTCGGTGTCGTTCCGGTCCCGTTCCCGGATGAGAAAGCGCACGGGGGTCCCTGTCAGGCCGAAGGTATCCCGGATCTGGTTTTCCAGGTACCGCTGGTAGGAGAAGTGGAACAGGTCCTTGCGGTTGACAAAGGCCACAAATGTGGGTGGCTTGGTGGAAGCCTGGGTAATATAGTAGATTTTCAGCCGTTTGCCCTTGTCGGAAGGAGGCTGCATCCGGGCGGTGGCGTTGGCCAGCAGGTCGTTTAACGCGCCGGTGGTCACCCGCAGGGCGTTTTGGGCCGCCACCTGGTTAATCATCTCATAGAGTTTGTTCACCCGCTGGCCCGTTAAAGCCGAAATAAAGACAAAGGGGACGTAGCTCATAAAACTGAAGCCCATCTTCAGGTTATTCACATATTCCTGCATGGTTTTGTCGGTCTTGTCCGGGACGGCGTCCCATTTGTTGACCACCACAATGCAGCCCTTGCCCTGTTCGTGGGCGTAGCCCGCCACCTTGGAATCCTGCTCGGTGAAGCCCTCGGTGGCGTCGATGAGGATGAGACAGACGTCCGCCTGGTCCACGGCCATGTAGGACCGGAGGACGCTGTACCGCTCCACATTCTCCAAAACTTTGGATTTCCGGCGGATGCCGGCGGTGTCGATGAGGACATATTTGCCGAACTCGTTCTCCACATAGGTGTCCACGGCGTCCCGGGTGGTCCCGGCGATGTTGGACACAATGACTCGTTCCTCCCCGGCCATGCGGTTTACGAGAGAGGACTTGCCCACGTTGGGCTTGCCGATAATGGCCACCCGGGTGACTTCCTCGCCGTATTCCTCCCCGGTATCTTCCGGGAAGTGCGCAAACACCGCTTCCAGAAGGTCGCCGGTGCCGTGGCCGTGGACGGAGGAAACGGGGATGGGGTCGCCCAGCCCTAAGTTATAAAACTCGTAAAATTCCGGGGGAACCTCCCCGATGCTGTCCACCTTGTTGACACAGAGCACCACAGGCTTGCCGCTTTTTTGCAGCATATTGGCCACATCCTGGTCGGCGGCGGTAACGCCGCACTGCATATCCGTCACCAAAATGATGACGTCCGCCCGTTCAATGGCCACCTCCGCCTGGCGGCGCATCTGGGAAAGCAGCACATCGTCGGTATTGGGTTCGATACCGCCGGTGTCCACCAGCATAAAACTCTTGTTGAGCCACTCGCACTCGGCGTAAATCCGGTCGCGGGTGACGCCGGGGGTGTCCTCCACAATGGAAATTCGTTTGCCCACCAGCTTGTTGAACAGGGTGGATTTGCCCACATTGGGCCGCCCCACCACTGCGACAATGGGTTTTGCCATATTGTTTTCCTTTCTTTTCCCTTATAAAAAGGGAGATTCTTCTATATAACTCATAAATTCTTCCGGCTTCAGTTCATAGCAGACTGCCGGCGGCTATTTTCCCAGTTATGAAACAGGCATCCAATTATTCTTTCTCCCCCAGCATGCACCGGAGAAGCTCGTAGCCGTCGCTCCCCACCATGGTGATGGGCACGCCCAAAGCCTCCTGCACTTCCGAGAGGGTCACATCGTCCAAAAACACGTCCTCGTGGAACTTTAAAAGGACGTCCGGCAGGAGCAGCTCCTCTCCCAAGTCCTTTCCTTTTAACTGGGCGATCAGATCCCGGCCGGTAATCAGCCCGGCCACCGTAATATCATGCCCGAAAAAGTCGTTGACAATGGGGATAACCCTTCCTTTTAAATTATGCCACGTTTCTTTGGCCTCGTCAACCAGTTTCTGGATAAAAGGGGCGGCGGCCACGCCGGTGGCGATGGAAAAATCCCGTTTCCGGCCGTCCGGCTCAAAAAAGGGAATGGCGTCCCGGAACTGCTCCCGCTGAAGGGTCAGCATCCCCACGCCGTTTTCCAGCTGGCCGTAGTCGCCGTAAAACTCCCCGTCCGGAAGAGGGCGCTCCGCTTTCAGGTAAAATTCGTCCGAGACGTAAAAGACCCGCTGGCCGTGTTTCTCGAACATTTTGTCCCCGTAGCGGTTCACCATGTCGATGACCGCCGTGGCTTCTTCCTTAGTATAGGGCCGCAGGGGGAAAAGCCCCTCCCGGTATTTGGTGAGACCCACCGGCACGCAGGAAACGGTTTTTAAGGCCGGGACATACTCCGCCAAGTCGTTTAAGGACCGTTCCAGCTCCGCCCCGTCGTTGATGCCGGGGCAGAGGACCAGCTGGGCGTTCATAGCGATGCCCCCATCCGCCAGTCGTTTTAAAATAGACAGGGATTCCCCGGCGAAGCGGTTGTTCATCATTTTGCAGCGCAGTTCCGGGTTGGTGGTGTGGACCGAGATGTTCACCGGGGAAATCTTCATTTTAATAGTGCGCGCAATGTCGTGCTCCGTCAGGTTGGTCAGGGTGATATAATTGCCGTAAAGGAAGCTTAAGCGGGCGTCGTCGTCCTTAAAATACAAGGTGTCCCGCATCCCCGGGGGCATCTGGTCGATAAAGCAGAAAATGCACTTGTTCCGGCAGGAACGCTCCTTGTCCATGAGATAGCTGTCAAACAACAGCCCCAGTTCCTCGTACTCGTCCTTTTTCACCAGGACCTCCCTGGTTTCGCCGGAGGGGGAGCGGTAAGAAAGGGTCAGCTTCCGGTCCATCATGTAAAACCGGTAATCCAAAACGTCCACGATTTCCTGGCCGTTTATGGCCAGAAGCTCCCCGCCCGCCTGGATTTTGGCCTTATGGGCCGGGGAACCAGGCTCCACCCCGCAAATCCGTACAGCCACAGCCGCACCGCCTTTCTTGATTGAAAAAAAGCGCCCGATAAAGCGCATTACGCCTTACCGGGCAGCCGGACAGATCAAATCGGATGGCTTACGCATCTTTTTTGATAACCTCTACGTCTTTGTAATATCCGCAGTGCGGGCATACTTTGTGGGGGGCTTTCAGCTCGCCGCACTGGGTGCATTTGGAAAACGCAGGCATAGGGAGTTTCCAGACGTTGGAACGCCGTTTGTCTCTTCTAGCCTTCGATACTTTACTCTTCGGTACTGCCATGGTTCGCACCTCCTTCACAGATTTCTGAACTCTCCGGATCTTCCTCCATGGAATCCAGCAACTGACTCAAAACCGACAGCCTTGGGTCAATTTCCTTTTTTTCGCATTTGCAGCTGCCAAAATTCAGGTTCTGCCCGCAATGTTCGCAAAGCCCTTTGCAGTCCTCGGAACAAAGCACCTTGACCGGAAGCTCCAGCAGCACGTCCGTCCGCACCAGCTCGTCCAAATCCAGCTCCCCGCCGGGACAGAGGATATAGTCCTCATCGTCCTCCGACTCGGTTTTCTGGACCAGGATGTGGGAAAACTCCATGCATTCCTCCCGGCCAAAAGGCTCCAGACAGCGGTCGCAGACCAAATCCAGGGAAAATTTCACACAGAAAACCAGCCGTACCACTCCGGCGCGGTTTTCAATTTCCCCTGAACATTCTACGGGCGACTGGAAAGGATACCTGCCATACAGTTCTTCCTGACCGAAATCAAAGGTTTCCCGGAAACTTTTCCGTTCCCCGACCAGGTCAAACAACTGCTTCAGATTCATTTTCATCTCGACACCTCATAATGCCACAAATTGTATTATAATACAAAGCCCTTTCCTTGTCAACAGTTTTTTGAAACTTTTTCAAAACCGGAAAAACGCAAGAACCGAGCCTGTTTTTCCCTTTTATTTTAGCAGAAAACCGTCAAAAAGGCAACCCTTGGCGGCTTAGGTGGAAAACCCGGTAGAATTGCGGTTTAAGTGGAAATTTTCCGAAGTTTTCCACTTTGATTTCTTAAAAAACAACGGGTTATCCACACATTCCACCGAGTTTTCCACATTCCAAGTCCCAAAATCCCCGGATGTATGGTGAAAAACTCTCCGTTTCCGAATAAATATTCTGTCTTTTCATTACGATTTGTTGAATTTTTTGTCCCTTCCGGAAACATTTCCACCTATTTGCGGGAAAAAATCAATTTTCCCGCACAACCCCCGCTTTTTTCATTGAACTGCCCTTCAAAATGTGGTAAACTAAAGGAAATACCGTCAAACAGGGGGAATTCAGGTTGTACGCCAAGATTATGAGCGCCGGAGTGTTTGGCTTGAACGCTTACCCGGTGGAAGTGGAAGTGGATACCTTCCGGGGGATGCCGTCCTTTGAGGTGGTGGGGCTGCCGGACGCCGCCGTCCGGGAAAGCCGGGACCGGGTGCGGGCCGCTTTTAAAAACTGCGGCTACGAGTTCCCGGCCCAGAAGATCACCGTCAACCTGGCCCCGGCGGACCTGAAAAAAACCGGGCCGTTATACGACCTGCCCATCTTCCTGGCCCTGCTTTCCGCCTGCGGCCAGACGGCGGCGGATTTTTCCGGCTCTTTGTTTCTAGGAGAGCTTGCCATGAACGGGGAGGTGCGCCGGGTCCAGGGGGTGCTGCCCATGACCATTTTGGCAAAGGAGCAGGGCTTTTCCCGGATTTTCGTCCCGGCGGAAAACGCGAAAGAGGCCAGCGCCGTCCAGGGCATTGCAATTTACGGGGTAAAGGACGTCCGGGACGTGGTGGATTTTTTGGAAAACGTCCGGCCCCTGTCCCCGGTGGAGCCATTGGAATTTAAACCCAGCTCCTCCCTTCACCAGCCGGACATGGCTGACGTAAGGGGCCAGGAGTTCGCCAAGCGTGCCTTGGAAATCGCGGCGGCGGGGAGCCACAACGCCCTGATGATCGGTCCCCCCGGTTCCGGAAAAAGCATGCTGGCCCAGCGGATCCCCTCGATTCTGCCGGACCTGACCTTTGAGGAGGCCATTGAAACCACCAAAATCCACTCCATCGCCGGGGAGCTTTCCGCCGACCGGCCCATTTTAACGGAGCGGCCCTTCCGCTCCCCCCACCACACCGTTTCCCCGGCGGGGCTTTCCGGCGGCGGCTCCATCCCCCGGCCGGGAGAGATTTCCATGGCCCACAACGGGGTGCTGTTTTTGGATGAGCTGCCGGAGTTTTCCCGCTCCGCCATGGAGATCCTGCGCCAGCCCATTGAAACCGGCGCCGTCGCCATTTCCCGGGCCAGCGGTACTTTAACTTACCCCTGCCAGATGATTGTCATTGCCGCCATGAACCCCTGCCCCTGCGGGTATTACGGCCACCCCAGCCACCCCTGTTCCTGCACCCCGAGCCAGATTCAGCGGTACTTAAGTCGGGTCAGCGGGCCTCTTTTGGACCGGCTGGATTTGCACATCGACGTGGCCCCGGTCAAATTCTCCGACCTGTCGGGCTTGGAAAAGGCCGAGTCCTCCGCTTCCATCAAACAGCGGGTGGACGCCGCCCGGAAAATCCAGACCGCCCGCTTTGCCGGGACGGAGGTGCGCTGCAACGCCCAGATGCCCGCCGACATGGTGGCGGAATTCTGCCAAATCTCCCCGGAAGGGAGCCGCCTTTTGCAGCAGGCCTTCTCCCAGTTGGGCATGAGCGCCAGAGGGTACCACCGGATTTTAAAGGTGGCCCGCACCATTGCGGATTTGGAAGGGGAGGAGAAAATCCAAACCGCCCACCTGTCCGAAGCCCTGCAATACCGGAGCCTAGACCGGAAATATTTCGCCCGCACCGGGCGGTAGGAAAGGAGAACCCCCTTTGAAAGTCTGCGAAGCTATGGTCAAATGCCTGGAAGCCGAGGGCGTCCCTGTGATTTTCGGCTATCCCGGCGCCGCCATCTGCCCCTTTTACGACGCCCTTTCCCGTTCCTCCATCCGGCACATTCTGGTGCGGACGGAACAGAGCGCCGCCCACGCCGCCAGCGGCTTCAGCCGGATTTCCGGCAGGTGCGGGGTTTGTTCGGCAACCTCCGGCCCCGGGGCCACCAACTTAATCAGCGGCATTGCCGCCGCCTACATGGATTCCATCCCCCTGGTCATCCTCACCGGCCAGGTGGATTCCCGGCTGCTGGGGCGGGACGTGTTCCAGGAAGCGGACATCACCGGGGCGGTGGAGCCCTTTATCAAGCACAGCTACCTGGTGAAAAACGAAAAGGAAATCTGCCGCATCATAAAGGAAGCTTTTTACATTGCCCAAAGCGGCCGCCCCGGCCCGGTGCTGGTGGACGTGCCCATGGACGTGCAGGGCCGGGAAACCCGGTTCGATTACCCTAAAAAGGCGGAAATCCGCTCCTATAAGCCTTCCTCCAAGGGCCATCCCGGCCAGATCCGCCGGGCGGCGGAGGCCATCGCCCACGCGGACCGGCCTCTGCTTTTGGCCGGCGGCGGCGTGTTTGGCTCCGGGGCCGGGAAGGTTTTGGAGGAATTCTTATCCAAAGCAAAAATGCCCGCCGTCCACACCATGATGGGCATTGGGGCGCTGCCGGAAGGGTATCCCCTAAACCTGGGCATGGTGGGGGTCCACGGCGTCCGGGCGGCTAACTTAGCCATCGGCCGGGCGGACCTGCTTTTGCTTGCCGGGACCCGGATTGCCGACCGTTCGGTGCCGGACCCCAGCCTATTGGCCAAGGACAAAAAGGTGATCCACATGGACATCGACCCGGCGGAAATCGGCAAAAACGTGGAGGCCACCATCCCCATTGTGGGGGATTTGCGGCTGATTTTAGAGCAGCTTTTGGAAGAAATCCAGCCCATTTCCTTCCCGGACTGGGAACGGGAGACGGAAGTTTACCGGAAAGCCCCCTTGACCCTCCCCCTGACCGGGCATTTCGTCAGCCCCCACCTGCTTTTAAAGGAGCTGTTCCGCCGCATGGAGCCGGGGGCGGTTTTCTGCGCCGACGTGGGCCAGAACCAAATCTGGGCGGCCCGGATGTTCCGGCTGCCCGGCGGGCGGTTCCTCACCTCCGGCGGCATGGGAACCATGGGCTACGCCATCCCCGCCGCACTGGGGGCCAAGGCCGCCGCGCCGGAACGCCAGGTCATTGCCGCCTGCGGAGACGGAGCTTTCCAGATGTCCATGATGGAGCTGGCCACTATGGTCCAGCACAACCTGCCCGTCAAGCTCATTGTCTTTGCCAACAGCCGCCTGGGGATGGTGCGGGAATTGCAGGAACGGGAATACGGCCGCACCGAAGCGGTGAACCTGGACGGCAGCCCGGATTTTGTCAAACTGGCGGGGGCTTACGGCATCCCGGCCTTCCGGGCGGAGGACAACGGGGGAATCCCCGGGGCGCTGGACCTGTTTTTCGCGGAAAAAGGGCCGGTTTTGCTGGAAGTGCGGGTGGACCCGGAGGAGCCTACCCTGCCTCGCGATTACTATGAATAGGAGGGTTTTTCCATGGAAATTGCTGTGATTTTACTGAATGCTGCGCTTTCTTTGATTTTAATTGGCACAGGGCTTTTTATCTGGAAAAAGCATTCCCCTTACCCGGATTTTTCCTCCGGCTACCACCACAAAGCCGCCATGGAAAGCCGGGAAAGCTGGGAATCCGCCAACCGGCTGGCTGGAAAAATCTGTATGATCGAAGGGATTTTGCTGTTCCTTGTTGTTCCGGCTGTCTTTTTCCTGGGCCTTAAAGGGGGGGCATTTTTCGGGATCTGGCTGGCATGCGCCCTTTTCGCTATTTTACTGGCTGTATTTTTACCGGCTTTGATTCTAAAAAAGAAGGGGGAACGCCAATGAAACGGACCATTTCCGTCCTGGTGGAAAACCGGGCCGGCGTTCTGTCCCGAGTGGCGGGGCTTTTCGCCAGGCGGGGCTTCAACATCGAAAGCCTGGCCGTGGGCACCACGGCGGAACCCGGCGTTTCCTGCATCACCATTGTAGCGGACGACAAAGAAAACGTCATGGAACAGATCAACAAGCAGTTAAATAAGCTCATCGACGTCATTAAATTAAAGGAATACGCCCCGGACGAAATCATCAGCCGGGAACTGATGCTGATTAAAGTTACCGCCAACGCCCAGACCCGGGGGGAAATTGCGGAGCTGGCAAAGCTTGCCGGGGCAAAGGTCTGCGGCCTGACCCGGACCTCCATCACCATGGAGTGCTGCGACACCACCGACCGGGTAGAGAATTTCCTGGAGCTTTGCCGCCCCTACGGCATCAAGCGGGTGGTGCGCACCGGCGCGGCGGCCATTGAAAAAGGCTCCGGCCAGCTGTCCTTAGATGAATAGGCCCCGTCCTTTGCTGCGGCCCCTGGCCCTCACCGGGTTTTCCATATCCGCCGCCCTGCTTTGCGCTTCCTTTCTGCCCTTTTTCCCGCTGATTCTGCTGGCGGGATTCCTATCGGCGGGCTGTATTGCCGCAGGTGTTTTATACTATTTGGATAAGTTAAGAAGCAAAATCCTTTTTGTTTTCCTCCTTTCGGTGCTGGCCGCCTTAAGCTTTTCCCTTGGCGGCCGGTTTTCCCAGCTTCACGCCGCGCCTTTCGCCGGGACAGAGGTAGAATTTTCCGGGGAAATCCGCAAGATTTGGCGGGGAGATTCGGTCTGTTATCTTGTGGAGACAGACGGCGGCCCTCTGCCCTCCGGCACTCCCATCCTAGTTTACACCGGGACAGAGGAATACATCCCCGGCGACCGGGTTTCCGGAAAGGCGAGCCTTTGGGACAATCCGCCTTCCCGCTCCCAGCTGGCCCGCGGCGGGGAACTTTGCGGCTACGCGGCTTCGGAAAATATGGAGCTGCTGGAGAAGGCCGGGCCGGTG
The DNA here is from genome assembly GCA_018716725.1 of Candidatus Merdivicinus excrementipullorum. Taxonomy (GTDB): domain Bacteria; phylum Bacillota; class Clostridia; order Oscillospirales; family Ruminococcaceae; genus Merdivicinus; species Merdivicinus excrementipullorum. The sequence goes on from DVJP01000035.1 coordinate 11,164, forward strand.
GACGCTTGGTTTTTCCAAATTCGGGAAAGCCTCCGCACCAACTTTTACCGGGCGTTCCCAAAAGACACGGCGGAATTTTTCATCGCCCTGTTCACCGGGGACGACAGCGGCCTTTCTGCGGGAATGTCCCGGACGTTTTCGGCCCTGGGCATTTCCCACATCCTGTCGGTGTCCGGCCTGCACATCTCCATGCTGACCGCCCTAGTCTGCTGGATTTTCGGCCGGATTTTTGGAAAGGGCAGGGTTTCGTTCCTTCTGGCCAGCTTGACGGCAGGGGCCTTTGTGGTGTTTACCGGGGCGGAAAGTTCGGCGGTGCGGGCCTATGTTATGGCCCTTTTCTCCGTGTCCGCCCGGTTCCTCTGCCGGGATTACAGCCCTTCCAACTCCTTGGGCGGGGCCATGACCGCCATCTGCCTTTTAAATCCCAAAGCGGCCCTGTCCACCGGGTTTTGGATGTCGGTTTTAGCGTCGGCGGCAATCTTTTCTTTCGCGCCCAAATGGGAGGGCGCAATCCTTGGGAAACTGCCGGAAAAGCTCCGGAACCGCCTTGTCCGGGGGATCTTGGCCAGCTTCTGCATCACCGCCGCCGCAAACCTGTCCTGCCTGCCGGTATATTTCCTGTGGATGGGCAGCGTTTCCTGGAAAGCCTTCCTGCCCAACCTGATTTTGACGCCCTTGACGCCGGTTTTGATGATTGCAGGAGCCTTAATCTTTCTGCCGGGCATGGGCTTTCTGGGAAAAATCCTGGCCCTTTGCCTGGAACCCCTGTTCCGGCTGTTTGAAAAGATGGCGGAAGGGAACAGCTACCTTCCCTTGCAGTTTGGATGGCTGGTCATCTGGGGAATCGGCAGCATCCTTCTCCTTGGCCTGGCATTTTGGAAGGGCGAAACAAAACACCGGCGGCTGGCGGTTTCGTTAAGCGTGTTCCTCCTGTCCGCAGGGACTTTCACCTACTGGATTTCCGGGCGGGATGTTCTCTCCGTTTCCATTATTTCCGCCGGTTCCGGTCAGAGCATTGTCCTCACCCAGAACGGGCGGAGTTTGGTCATCGGGTGCGGCGGCAGCAATCAGATCGGCGGGAAAACCGCCTCCTTTCTGCGTTCCATTGGCGGGGATTCGGCGACGGCCCTGATAATCCCGGAGGAAAGGGAGCTTCTCATGGGGGAGGCCGCCGCTTTTGCCCGGGAAATCCCGCCGGAGCAAGTCCTTTCCGGTTCGGAAAGCAACTGGTACCAGACCCTTTGGGATATGGGCCTTGCCATGAACCCGCTGGCGGCGGAGGAATACGCCCTTTGGCAGGACGGGCGTTTGGTAATTTCTCATAATCGGGCCAAGCCGGATATCGGTATCTTTTTAGAGGGCCGCAGCCTGCTTTTCCAGTCCAAGGAACTGCCCTCGCCGGAAAGCGGCTGGGACCGGGTATTTTTCTACGATGAAATTTACAAAAAGGATGGTTTTTCCATTTCCGGGTATGCTATAATAAAAGCAGCCCAATGGCGGGTTCCGCCGGAATTTTTGGAAGGCGCGCCCCTCTTTGGGGAATATTTTGCCGCGGAGGAACGGGTATTCCTTCCGCCGCGAAAGGAATAGACGGATATGCCCTACTTTACTGATGTGGAACTGGGAAAAAGCCTGCGCCAGAACCAGCTTTTTCCCGTTTATTTCCTGTATGGGAAGGAAACCTTCCTTTCCGCCGGATATTTGCAGAAGATTTTGGAAAAAGCCGTCCCCAAGGGAACGGAGAGCTTTAATCTGCAAAAATTTGACGGCCAAAGCCCGGATATGGTTTCCCTCCAAGTGGCGTTGGAGGGGATGCCCCTGATGGCCGGGCGAAAATGCGTCCTCTTTACCAACCCAAACCTGGAAAAAATGAAAAAAGAGGATTTTGATTCCCTTTTGGAGCTGGTCAAGGACCCAAACCCCACCAGCGTCTTTCTCATTTATGTCAACGCCTACGATTTGAACCCCAAAAAGATGAGCCGGGTGAAAAAGCTGGGGGACGCCGCCGCCAAAAACGGCGCGGTGGTGGACTTTGCCCCCAAAACCCAGGGGGATCTGGTGAAGTTCCTAAAGACCCGCTTTCAAAAGGCCGGCCTTACTCTGGAAACCCCGGCGGCTTCGGCCATGCTCCAGCGGTGTGGCTCGGATTTGTCCATCCTGGCGGCGGAAGCGGACAAGCTCATTTCCTACAAGGGGGAGTCCGGCGGGGAAGTGACCCGGGCGGACATCGAACTGGTAACCCGCAAAAGCTTGGAGGCCTCTGTTTTTGATCTGAGCAAGCAGATGCTGCGCAAGGACGCTTCCGGCGCTTTCCACACTTTAGAGGACCTTTTCGCCCTGCGGGAGGAGCCTTTGGCCATCCTGGGGGCTTTGAACGGGGCTTTTTTGGACCTTTACCGGGCCAAGGCGGCCATGCTTGCCTCCAAAACCGAGGCCGATGTGGCGGCCCTTTATCCCTCTTACCGGGGGAAGGAATTCCGCATCCGCAACGCTTTCCGGGACGCAGGCAAAACTTCCGTCACGGTTTTGCGGGAATGCATCTCCATCCTGTCCCAGGCGGACGTCCAGCTAAAATCCCGGCGGTGCGACGACAAGGCTGTGGTGGAACAGACGGTGGCGGCGCTGCTTTACCAAATCGCGGAAGGAGGGCGGGGATGATCCGATGTTCCATGCCCATTATTGTGGAGGGCAAATACGACAAAATCAACCTTTCCAATTTTGTGGAAGGGACCATCCTGGCCACCGGCGGATTCTCCATCTTTAAAAACAAGGAGATGCTGGAGCTTCTGCGGGTTATGGCCAAAAAGACCGGCATCATCATCCTCACCGACTCGGACGCCGCCGGGTTCAAGATCCGCAGCCGCATCCGTTCCGCCGTTCGGGACGGGAAGATTATCAACGTCTACATCCCGGATGTTTACGGCAAGGAACGGCGCAAAACCGCCCCTTCCAAGGAAGGGAAGCTGGGCGTGGAGGGCTTGAGCCGGGAAATTTTGGAGGAAGCCTTTCGGAAGGCCGGGGTGGGCGTCACCCAGGCGGAACCTCAGGACCCCATCACCAAGGCGGATTTTTTCCTGTGGGGCTTAAACGGCTCCGAGGACGCCTCCTTCCGCCGGGACAAGGTGAAAAAAGAGCTGGGTTTCCCGGAACGGATGTCCGCTAACGCCCTGCTGGCGGCAGTCAACATATTGTATCAAAAAGATGAATTTTACCATTTGTTGTGCAAATGGTTCCCGGAAGAAACGACAGAACAGGAGGGACCGGTATGATGAATACAGCCGCCGCGGAATCGGCGCTGCAAGATTTATGGGCCGCACTGGCGGCCGGACGGCCGGAAGAGGCCTTTTTGACCTGCGCCAAGGCGCTGGAAGCGCTTTTAAATCTGTGCTATGAGGCGGAGGGGCTGCCCCTTCCCCCCTTGGCGGAACGGTTCATCCATCTGCCGGAAACCCGGCTTGGAACTAAGTTCCGCCCAAATATCGAGGCTTACGCCCGGGTCTGCCGCCGTCTGGACGGCGTGACTCCCGGCCGAAGCCCGGATACTTTCCCACAATACAGCGACGGGGCGCGGCTGCTGGCCCGCCTGCGCGCGGAATAAGGAGCGATCCCATGGTTTTTTCCAGTATCCCTTTTTTATATGTATTTTTACCCGTTGTCCTATTGATTTATTTTCTCTGCCCCATGAGCCGGAAAAACCTGGTCCTGATGGTTTCCGGGTTTCTGTTTTACGCCTGGGGCG
>DVJP01000001.1 GCA_018716725.1 Candidatus Merdivicinus excrementipullorum
ATTTCCATTCCGTGAACAAAGTTCACGGCGGACGGAGTCCTTGGCCGCTGTTGTCAAGCTTGCTTGACAACGCGCAGTGAAGCGGAATCTATCCCTTCGCGCCCCGGGCGCGAACAAAAAGAAAAAAGCGGGTCCGCAGACCCGCCGCGGATGACCCCGCGCTGTCATTTTGCTTGCAAAATGACAGGTTAGAATTTTTCAAGCTTTTATCCACGGCTTATTTGCGTCAGCAAACAACACTCCTTTGTGCAATTTGCCAGACCATACTCTCTTTTTCGACACTCTGAACCGCCGTATAGAATCTTATACGGCGGTTTTTTACCTTTATAGATTGGAATAGCCGTCCAGGAAAGCGTCCACCTCTTTGGCGCATTCCCGGCCTTCCAAAATGGCCCATACTACCAGGGACTGCCCCCGGTGCATATCCCCTGCTGTGAAAATCCCGGGGATGCTGGAAGCATATTTCCCCGCTTCCGTTTTTACCGTCCGGCGGGGGGAAAGCTCCACCCCGAATGCAGCGGCAGTTTCCTCGTCGCAGCCCAGGAAGCCTGCGGCAATCAGCAGCAGCCCGCAGGGAAGAATCTCCTCACTGCCGGGGACAGGCTGAGTGCGGCGCGCTTCGTCCAGCTTCACTTGGACAGTCTCTACGGCCGTGATCCGGCCGTCCTCGCCGGTGAGAATGCGGTTTACCGTGGTGCAGTAGCGCCGGGGGTCCTGGCCAAAACGGGCGATTGCCTCCTCCTGGCCGTAATCCGTTTTGCAGACCCGGGGAAACTCGGGCCAGGGGTTGTCCGCAGTCCGGCTCACAGGCGGACAGGGCATCATTTCCAGCTGTGTAACGGACTTGCATCCCTGGCGGATAGCGGTGCCGACACAGTCGTTTCCTGTGTCGCCGCCGCCTACTACCACCACGTCCAGGCCCTTGGCGCTGACGAAATTCCCGTCCTTCAGGCCGGAATCCAGCAGGCTTTTGGTGGTCTGCCGGAGGAAATCCACGGCAAACAGGACGCCGCCCGCCCCTTCCCGGCCTTCGGCCTGGATGTCCCGGGGGTGCTCCGCCCCGCAGCAGAGGACCACGGCGTCAAATTCCCGCCGCAATTCCTCCGGGGAGATGTCCGGCCCCACCTGGATATTGACCCGGAATTCTACGCCTTCCTCCTCCATGAGTTTAACGCGGCGCTCCACCACCCGTTTATCCAGCTTCATGTTGGGGATGCCGTACATCAAAAGCCCGCCGGGGCGGTCGTTTTTCTCAAACACCGTCACCCGGTGCCCCCGCTTGTTGAGCATATCCGCGCAGGCCAGTCCAGAGGGGCCGGAACCCACCACCGCCACCCGCTTTTCCGTGCGGACGGCGGGAGGATGGGGCTGCATCCAGCCGCCGGCATAGCCGCTTTCGATGATTGCAAGCTCATTGTCCCGGATGGAAACCGGGGCGTCCCCCAGCCCGCAAAGACAAGCGGCCTCGCAGGGCGCGGGGCAGACCCGGCCGGTGAACTCCGGAAAATTATTGGTCTTTAAAAGGCGGGAAAGGGCGTGCCGGGCGTTGCCGTGATACACCTCGTCGTTCCACTCCGGAATGAGATTGTGCAGCGGGCAGCCGGCAGCCATCCCATGGAGCAGCATCCCCGACTGGCAGAAGGGGACGCCGCAGTTCATGCAGCGGGCGCCCTGCCGCATCCTTTCCTCCTTGGAAAGAGGTTCGTGAAATTCGTCAAAATCCTGGATCCGCGTCAGCGGCTCCCTGGACGGCGCGGACCTTCTCTGGTATTCTAAAAAACCGGTTGGTTTTCCCATACTGTTTCTCCTATCTCTGTGTTACCTGGTAAAAGGCTTCAATTTCCGCCTCTTTGCGGCCCATGCCGCGCTTTTCCATAGCGGCGATGGCGTCCAGCATTTTCTTGTAGTCCTTGGGCATGATCTTTTTAAACTGAGGGATATAGCTGCTGAAATCCGCCAGGATTTTTTCTCCCAGGGGGGACCCGGTGGCGCGGCAGTGCTCCCGGATGAGCCGTCCCAGCTGTTCGATGTCGTGGGACTCGGTGAGATTTTCGATAGAAACCATACCCTTGTTCACCTTGCGGTAAAGGTCGTGGCCGGTATCCAGCACATAGGCGACGCCGCCGCTCATGCCTGCGGCAAAATTCTTGCCCACCGGACCCAGAACTACCACCGTGCCGCCTGTCATATATTCGCAGCCGTGATCCCCCACGCCCTCCACAACGGCAGCAGCGCCGGAATTGCGCACGCAGAACCGTTCGCCTGCGATGCCATTGATGAAGGCTTTGCCGCTGGTTGCGCCGTAAAGGGCCACGTTGCCAATGATGATGTTTTCCTCCGGACGGAAGCGGCTCCCCTCCGGCGGGGCCACCGCCAGCTTGCCGCCGGAAAGGCCCTTGCCGAAATAATCGTTGCTGTCCCCGGAAAGGACCATGGTCACGCCCTTGGGCAGGAACGCGCCGAAGGACTGGCCTCCGCCGCCCTTGCAGAGAAGGCGGAAGGTATCCTCCCGGAGGCCGCCGCCAAAGCGGCGGGTGACCTCAGACCCGAAGCGGGTCCCGGCGGCGCGGTCGGTGCTGGAAACCTCCAGCGACACTTGGCCCGGCTCGCCGGTAGTCAGATTCTGCCGCAAAGCAGGAAGGATAACCCGCTCGTCCACTGTCTTTTCCAGCTGGAAATCGTAGGCGTCCTGCCGCCGGAAATGGCAGGTCCCGGCGTAGGGCCGGGCCAGGATGCCGGACAGATCCACCAGCGATCCCCGGGACGCAGCGGAATTTTCCCGCTGCCGCAGCAGATCGGTGCGGCCCACCAGCTCATCCACTGTGCGGACGCCCAGCTTCGCCATAATCCGGCGCAGCTCCTCGGCAATGAAAAGCATGAAATTCATCACATATTCCGGCTTGCCGGCAAAACGCTTGCGCAGTTCCGGATTTTGGGTGGCAATGCCGAAAGGGCAGGTGTCCAGATTGCAGACCCGCATCATCATGCAGCCCATGGACACCAGAGGGGCGGTGGCAAAGCCGAATTCCTCGGCTCCCAGCATACAGGCAATGGCCACGTCCCGGCCGCTCATCAGCTTGCCGTCGGTTTCCAGCCGCACCCGGGAGCGCAGCCCGTTTTCCATCAAGGTCTGATGGGCTTCCGCAAGCCCCAGCTCCCAGGGCATCCCGGCGCTGTGGATGGAACTGCGGGGGGCGGCCCCGGTGCCGCCGTCGTAGCCGGAAATCAGCACCACGCTGGCCCCCGCCTTGGCAACGCCGGCCGCGATGGTGCCAACGCCAGCTTCCGAAACCAGTTTTACTGAAATATCCGCGCTGGAGTTGGCGTTTTTCAGGTCGTAAATCAGCTGCGCCAAATCCTCGATGGAGTAAATGTCGTGGTGAGGCGGCGGGGAAATCAGGGAGACGCCGGGGGTGGAGTACCGGGTTTTGGCAATCCAGGGGTAAACCTTCTTCCCGGGCAGATGGCCGCCCTCGCCGGGCTTTGCGCCCTGGGCCATTTTGATTTGGATTTCCTTGGCGGAGATAAGGTATTCGCTGGTGACGCCGAACCGGCCGGAGGCCACCTGCTTGATGGCGCTGCAATACTCCGACCCCAGCCGTTCCGGAAGCTCCCCGCCCTCGCCGGAATTGGATTTGCCGCCCAGCCGGTTCATGGCCAGGGCCAGGCATTTGTGGGCTTCCTCGGAAATGGAGCCGTAGGACATGGCCCCGGTTTTGAACCGCTTCACAATCTGGGAAGCAGGCTCCACCTCCTCCAGCGGAACGCCGCCCTCCGGGTCGAAGGCGAAGTCCAGAAGCCCCCGCAGGGTGTGGGGACGGGTTTCATCGTCCACCAGGGCGGTGTAGGCCTGGAACTTTTCAAAGCTGCCCGAACGGACCGCCTGCTGCAGCGCCACAATAACCTGAGGGGAATAAAGGTGGTCGTCCTTGTCCGGCCCGCTGCGGAGATTGTGGCTGCCGGAGGAATCCAAAGTGGCGTCCACCCCCAGCCCCAGGGGATCAAAGGCCCGGGAATGGCGGGCGTGGATGTCCTGGTCGATTTCTTCCAGGCCGATGCCCTCCACCCGGCTGACGGTGTTGGTAAAATATTCGTCCACCACCGATTTGCGGATGCCCACCGCCTCGAAAATCTGGGCAGACTGGTAGGATTGGAGGGTGGAAATGCCCATTTTGGAGGCAATTTTGACCACGCCGTTCAGGACGGCTTTGTTGTAATCCGCAATGGCCAGGTAAAGGTCCTTGTCCAGCATGTGGTTTTCGATAAGCTCCCCAATGGCTTCGTGGGCCAGGTAGGGGTAAACGGCAATGGCCCCGTAGCCCAGCAGCGTGGCGAAATGGTGAACGTCCCGGGGTTCTCCGCTTTCCAGGATAATGGAAACGGCGGTGCGCTTTTTGGTGCGGATCAGGTACTGCTCCATGGCGGACACTGCCAGCAGCGAAGGAATGGCCACATGGGTTTCATCTACGCCCCGGTCGGAAAGGACGATAATGGATGCGCCGTTTTTATAAGCCTTGTCCACCTGCACAAAGAGCCGGTCCAGGGCCTTTTTCACCGGGGTGTTCCGATAGTAAAGCAGGGAAACCACGGCGGTGCGCAGGCCGCCCCGGCGGAGGTTTTTGATTTTCAGCATGTCAATCCCGGTGAGGATGGGGCTGTCGATCTGCAAAACGGCGCAGTTCTCCGGCTTTTCCTCCAGAAGGTTGCCCTCTGCGCCGGCGTAGACCGTGGTGCTGGTGACCACCTTTTCCCGGATGGCGTCGATGGGGGGATTGGTCACCTGGGCAAAGCTCTGCTTGAAGTAGTTGAACAGGGGCTGATGCTTGTCGGAAAGGACCGCCAGGGGGATGTCAATGCCCATGGAGGCGGTCTGCTCGCCGCCGTCCCGTGCCATTGGGAGGATAGCGGTCTTAATGTCCTCATAGGTGTAGCCGAAAGCCTTGTAAAGCTTGTCCCGAAGCTCCTGGGGAGCGGTTTCCACCTTCTGGTTGGGGGCTTTAAGGGAGGACAGGTTTACCAGGTTCCGGTCCAGCCATTCGCCGTAGGGCTGCCGCCGGGCATAGGAGCTTTTCAGCTCCTCGTCGGAGATCACCCGGCCCTGGCGCATATCCACTGCCAGCATCCGTCCCGGCTCCAGGCGGCTCTTTTGGACAATCTGCTCCGGCGGGATGTCCAGCGCTCCCACCTCGGAAGCCAGGATGAGGAAGCCGTCGCTGGTGATATAGCAGCGGGAGGGCCGCAGGCCGTTCCGGTCCAGGGTGGCCCCCACCAGGTCGCCGTCGGAAAAGAGGATGGAGGCGGGGCCGTCCCACGGCTCCATCATAGTGGCGTAATAATGGTAAAAATCCCGCTTTTCCCGGCTGATGCCGTCCTCGTTCTCCCAAGGCTCCGGGATTGCCGCCATCATGGCCAGAGGCAGTTCCATGCCGTTCATCACCATAAACTCGATGGCGTTATCCAAAATAGCGGAGTCGGAGCCGCAGGGATCCACCGCAGGGAGGATCTTGTCCATGTCGGCCTGAAGGAAGGGGGAACGCATGGTCTCTTCCCTGGCAAGCATCCGGTCCACATTGCCGCGGATGGTGTTGATTTCCCCGTTGTGGAGCAGGAACCGGTTGGGATGGGCCCGCTGCCAGCTGGGAGTGGTGTTGGTGGAAAAGCGGGAGTGGACCAGGGCCATAGCGGAGACGTACCGTTCGTCCTGAAGGTCGTCGTAAAAGCTGCGGAGCTGGTGGACCAGGAACATCCCCTTGTAAACGATGGTGCGGCTGGAAAGGGAGGCCACATAGGTGCTGCTGCCGCTCTGCTCAAAGGTGCGGCGCACCACATAAAGCCGGCGGTCAAAGGCGATGCCGGCCGGGATATCCTTGGGCTTGCGGATAAAGCACTGGTAAATCTCCGGCATACAGTCCCGGGCCTTCTGCCCCAGTATCTCCGGATGAACCGGCGCCTTCCGCCAAAAGGCGAAATCAAGCCCTTCCTTTTTGACAATGACCTCCAAAAGCTTCTGGGCCTGGGCGCGCAGCACCATATCCTGGGGGAAGAAAAACATTCCCACGCCGTATTCCCGTTCCTTCCCCAGCTCCTGGCCGCGCTCTTTGGCGATGGCGCTGAAAAAAGGGTGGGAAACCTGGAGCATAATGCCGACGCCGTCGCCTACCTCCCCGGTGGCGTCCTTGCCGGCGCGGTGCTCCAGCTTTTCCACGATTTTCAGGGCGTCGTCCACCACCCGGCGGCTTTGGACGCCCCGGATGTTGACCACCGCGCCGATGCCGCAGGCGTCGTGTTCAAAGGACTGGCGGCGAAGCCCGTTTTGTACCTGTTCCAAACTGATTCCTCCAAATCGCTTATTTTCCGCTGTCTCCGTAGTTTGCTAAGACCCGCGCGGAAGGGTCGGAAACCCGGCAGCCCTCCCAGTCCGGGTTGGGCATCCAGAAGCCGGGGATCATCTCGGCCTGGCCGGGGTAAAAGGATTCAAATAGTTCCCGGTAAAGAAGGGATTCCTTGGTAAAGGGCCGGGCATGCTCATACCTGCGGCGGCCCGCCTCAAATTCCGCGTCGGTGTACCGCTCCTCCGCGTAGGCCTTCAGGTCGTCCACCATGGAGTGGCCCACCGCGTCGGAAAAGGCGGCCTTTTCCCGCATCAGGATGGATTCGGGGAGATAATCCCCCTGGAAAGCCCTCCGCAGAAGGTATTTCCCCTTGCCGTAAACATTGCGCTTTTTTTCCGGGTCAATGCTCATAACATATTCCACAAAATCCAAATCCCCAAAAGGCACCCGGGCCTCCAGGGAGTTGACCGAAATGCAGCGATCCGCCCGCAGCACGTCGTAAAGATAAAGCTCCCGCACCCGTTTTTGAGATTCCTCCTGGAACGCCTGGGCGCTGGGGGCAAAATCGGTGTACTTGTAGCCGAAAAGCTCGTCGGAAACCTCGCCGGTAAGGAGCACCCGGATGTCCGTGTCCCGGTGGATGGCCCGGCAGACCAGGTACATCCCGATGCTGGCCCGGATGGTGGTAATGTCGTAGGTTCCCAGGGCCTGAACCACAGTGGGAAGGGCTTCCAATACGTCTTCCCGGGTGATAATAACCTCGTGATGGCGGCAGCCCAGATAATCCGCTGCCTGCCTGGCATACTTCAAATCAATGGCGTCCGTATCCATTCCCACGGCGAAGGTGTCGATGGGCTTGCCCAGAAGCCTTGCCGAAACCGAACAGACTAAGGAGGAGTCCAGCCCCCCGCTCAGCAGAAATCCCAGGGGGACGTCCGAATCCAGGCGTTTTTCAATGCCGGCGGTGAGCTTTTCCCGGATATTCCGGCAGATTTCGTCTAAGCTGTCACGGCAGGCGTTTTCCACCTTCCCCATATCCCGGTAGCAGACGAACTTTTCCCCGTCAAAGTAGCAGCCGGGCGGGAAGGGATGAATCTTCCCGCACAGCCCCACCAGGTTTTTGGCCTCGCTGGCAAAGAGCATGCCGCCGTCCTCCGCCCGGCCGTAAAATAAGGGCCGGATGCCGATGGGGTCCCGGGCGGCAAGGTATTTGCCGGTTTTTCCATCATAGAGAATCAAGGCAAACTCTGCGTCTAACATCCGGAACATCTCCGTGCCGTACTCCCGGTAAAGGGGAAGCAGAATCTCGCAGTCGGACTGGCTTGCAAAGGAATACCCCTTCTTTTCCAGCCCGGCCCGGATTTTCCGGAAGCCGTAAATTTCCCCGTTGCAGACCAGATAGTCCCCGCCTAAGGCAAAGGGCTGCATGCCCTCCGGCTGAAGCCCCATGATAGCCAGGCGGTGAAAGCCCAGCCACCCTTTCCCTGTATCAATAACGCGGGTGTCATCCGGCCCGCGGGACTTGGTCCGGTCAAACCCTTCCTGGAAGCGCGCCAGCGGAAGCCCTGCGCCGCAATATCCCATGATGGAACACATTGTTTTCCTCTCCTTTTGGTTGTTTTGTCCGGCGGCGGCAGAAAGCCTACCGCACGCCGAAAAGCAGGTCGCCGTAGTTCGGGTAAGGATAGAAACTCCGGCCGGCGATGCTTTCCATTTCATCCGCCGCAATGCGCAGCTCGTTCATGGCGCTGAGCACTGTCTGCTGGTAATACTTGGCCCGGGCCAGCCCGTCGCACTCTATCTGGTCCAGATGGAGCAGTGCGTCCTCCAGCGCCTGGGTCTTTTGATACATACAGCCGCAGAGGGCGGAAACTTTCTTCAGCTGCTCCTCCTCATAGGTGCAGTCCACGCCGGACAAGGCGGCCTTTTTAGCGTTGATCGTCTCTCCCAGGTGGCGGGCATAGGCGGAGTAAGCAGGCAGCAGGTCTTTTTTGGCCATATCCAGCATGGTAACCGCTTCGATATTGAGGATTTTGCTGTAATTGTCCAGCAGGATGTCATACCGGGCGCGGATTTCCGTTTCACTGAACACCTTGTGGGCGGCAAAAAGGGCGATATTCTTGGGGCTTGTAAAATGCGGCAGGCAGTCCGGCGTGGTTTTCAGGTTCAGCAGCCCGCGGCGCTGGGCTTCTTCCACCCAGGCGCCGTCATAGCCGTTGCCGTTGAAGATGATGCGCTTATGGGACCTGATGGTATCGCGGATCAGGGCGTGGAGGGTTTTGTTAAAGTCCTCCGCCTTCTCCAGCGCGTCGGCGTACTGCCGGAGGCTTTCGGCCACGGCGGTGTTCAAAACAATGTTGGCGCCGGAAATGGAGTCGTTGGAGCCAAGCATCCGGAACTCGAACTTGTTGCCGGTGAAGGCAAAGGGAGAGGTGCGGTTGCGGTCGGTGGAATCCTTGGGGAACCGGGGCAGGATATGGACGCCCACTTTATAAATCTCCTTCTCCCGGGAGCCGTATTCCTCGCCTTTTTCGATGGCGTCCAGAATCTCGGTAAGCTCGGTCCCTAAGAACATGGAAACGATGGCGGGAGGCGCTTCGTTGGCCCCCAGGCGATGGTCGTTGCCGGCCGACGCTACCGAGATGCGCAGCAGATCCTGGTAATCGTCCACCGCCTGAATAACAGCGCACAAAAACAGCAGGAACTGGGCGTTTTCATAAGGGGTGTCGCCGGGGTCCAGGAGGTTTTTGCCGGTGTCGGTGGAAATGGACCAGTTGTTGTGCTTGCCGGAGCCGTTGACGCCTGCGAAGGGCTTTTCGTGGAGCAGGCAGACCAGGCCGTGCTTTTTGGCGATGCGCTGCATCAGCTCCATGGTCAGCTGATTGTGGTCGGCGGCGATGTTGGTGGTGGTAAAGACCGGAGCCAGCTCGTGCTGGGCGGGAGCTACCTCATTGTGCTCGGTTTTGGCCAGCACACCCAGCTTCCAAAGCTCGGCGTTCAAATCCTCCATAAACTCGGACACCCGGGTTTTAATGGTTCCGAAATAGTGGTCGTCCAGCTCCTGTCCCTTGGGCGCTTTGGCTCCAAAGAGGGTGCGGCCGGTATAGATCAGGTCCGGGCGCTTATCAAACATTTCCCGTTCCACCAGGAAATACTCCTGCTCCGGTCCCACAGTGGTGCGGACCGTGGTGGTTTCCGTGTCGCCGAAAAGCTTCAGCACCCGCATAGCCTGGCGGTTGATGGCCTCCATGGACCGGAGCAGAGGCGTCTTTTTATCCAGCGCCTCGCCGCCGTAGGAACAGAAAGCCGTAGGGATGCAGAGGGTTTTGCCCTTGATGAAGGCGTAGGAGGTGGGGTCCCAGGCGGTGTAGCCCCGGGCCTCAAAGGTGGCGCGAAGCCCGCCGGAGGGGAAGGAAGAAGCGTCCGGCTCGCCCTGGATCAGCTCCTTGCCGGAAAACTCCAGAATCACCCGCCCGTCGTCGGTGGGGGTGATGAAGCTGTCGTGCTTTTCAGCGGTGATGCCGGTCATGGGCTGGAACCAATGGGTGAAATGGGTGGCGCCCTTTTCAATAGCCCAGTCCTTCATGGCGTTGGCCACCACATTGGCTACAGCGTTGTCCAGGTGCCTGCCCTGCTTGATGGTGCGCTGAAGCTGCTTATAGGTTTCCCTGGGAAGCCGTTCCCGCATAACAGCGTCGCTGAAAACGTTCGTGCCGAATACTGAAGTAATGGTATTCATACAGACAACTCCTCTTTTGCAAATAAAATAAGCGGCAAAGGCTGCGGGGATTTTCCCGCGACGCCTTTGCCGCTGTTTCTTATGTGCAATATCATACACCATGTTTCACCGAATGTCAAGAGCTTTTTTCAAGAAATTCAAATATTATATTTCGAATTATCAATTGAATATCGAATATAATTTCTTGCAATATGCTGCAAATAACTTCTTCTATTTTATTTCTGGAAGTCTCTTACGATTCCCGGCTGGATAAAAGGCGGTTTTTTTGTGAAGTATAAACGTTGACACTCCCCGATGTGCGGCGTTATAATAAAAACAAATATTGAGAAAATAAGTGTTTTTATGTGAGCAATGGCGTTCATAGTGTCTAGGGGGTTACTGCACCCCAAAGGGGCATCATGAACGTTTTTTATTTTATTTGAGCCGGTTTCGCTGGCACGCCGTTGGAAAGGAGAAAGTACTCATGTATTCTTATGAAGAAGTTATGACCTACTGCCGGGAGGAGGACGTCAAGTTCATCCGCCTGGCTTTCTGCGACCCTTCCGGCCGCCAAAAAAATATCGCCATTATGCCGGCCGAGCTGGAACGGGCATTCCGCTACGGGATTTCCTTCGACGCCTCGGCTATCCCGGGATTCGGGGATGAAGCCAGGTCCGACCTGTTCCTTATCCCGGACCCGTCCACCCTGGCCGTGCTGCCCTGGCGGCCGGCCCAGGGACGGGTGGTGCGGATGTTCTGCGACATCCGCCGCCCCGACGGCTCCCCTTTTCCCAAAGACAACCGCCGCCTGTTAAAGCTGGCTGCCGCGGCCGCAGAAGAGATGGGGGTTTCCTGCAGTTTTGGAGTGGAATTTGAATTTTATCTGTTCCGGACCGACGAAAACGGCGACCCCACCCGCATCCCCTTCGACCAGGCGGGCTATATGGACATTGCGCCGGAGGACCGGGGGGAAAACATCCGGCGGGAGATTTGCCTGACCCTGGAAAACATGGGCATCCAGCCGGAAAGCTCCCACCATGAGGAAGGGCCGGGACAGAACGAGATTGACTTCCGCTACAGCGACCCCCTGTCTGCCGCAGACGACGCCGTCACCTTCCAGGCAGTGGTACGGGCTGTCGCCATGCAGAACGGCCTGGCGGCCTGCTTTTCCCCAAAACCCCTGCCCGGCCAAAGCGGCAACGGGCTGCACATCAATATGTCCATCCAGAGCGCCGGCGGCCTGGCGGACCGCCATGCCTTTATGGCGGGGATTTTGGAGCATATCCGGGAGATCACCTATTTTCTGAACCCCACAGAAGAATCCTATCTCCGTCTGGGGGAACGGAAGGCTCCGGAATATGTCACCTGGTCCTCAGAAAACAGGTCCCAGCTCATCCGCGTTCCCGCCGCCAAGGGGCCGTACGTGCGGTTTGAACTGCGCTCCCCCGACCCCGCCGCCAACCCCTATATCGCCTATGCGCTGTTGATATACGCGGGGCTGGACGGCATCCGGCGGCAGCTTTCTCTCCCGGAGCCGGTGAATCTGAACCTCTTTACCGCGGACCGTTCGGTCACGGAAAAATTGGAGCGCCTTCCTTCCTCTCTGGAGGAGGCCCGGGGTCTTGCCCTGCAAAGCCCCTTTATCCGGCAGTATATGCCGGAAATTTTGGAAGGAAGGTTCGCCGTATCTGATTAGGAAGGGAGAGGCATGAAGTGACTGCACAAAAAGACGCGGCCAGCGTTCTGGTCGTTTCATCCGGCCAGAAGGCGCGGCAGCTTTTTGCGGAAATCCTGCCCCAGGGAAGGTTCCAGCCGCCTTTGTCCGCCCCCTCCGCCGGGGAAGCCAGGCGGCTGTTGGTGGACCGGAGCTTTGACATCATCGCCGTCAACACTCCCCTGCCGGATGAATTCGGCGTACAATTTGCCCTGGAGGCCGCCCAAAACCGGAGCTGCGGCGTGCTTCTGTTTGTAAAGGCGGAAATGCAGGACGCCGTCAGCCTGAAGGTGGAGGACGCGGGCATTTTAACGCTGCCAAAGCCTGTGAACCGCCAGATGGTGTTCCAGTCGGTGAAGCTCCTTCTTGCCGCCCAGCAGAAAATCCGGGCTTTGGAGGAGCAGACCTACACCCTCCAGATGAAAATGGAGGAGATCCGGCTGGTCAACCGCGCAAAGCTCCTGCTGATGGAGCATCTGAAAATGGGCGAGGCGGAGGCTCACCGGTACATTGAGAAACGGGCCATGGACGCCTGTGTCAAACGCAGTGAAATCGCGGCAAGTATTATTAAAACTTATGAGAATTGAGGGATATCGGATGACAAAATACATTTTCGTAACCGGCGGGGTTGTCTCCGGGCTGGGAAAAGGGATCACGGCGGCATCCTTAGGAAGGCTGCTCAAGGCCCGGGGGCTTAAGGTGGCGGCCCAGAAGCTGGACCCGTATATCAACGTGGATCCCGGCACCATGAGCCCCTACCAGCACGGGGAAGTCTTTGTCACCGAGGACGGCGCGGAAACGGACCTGGACCTGGGACACTATGAACGCTTCATCGACGAGGACCTGAACCAGTTTTCCAACCTGACCACCGGAAAGGTCTACTGGAACGTCCTCAACAAGGAACGCCGGGGGGAATATCTGGGCGAAACGGTACAGGTCATCCCCCACATCACCAACGAGATCAAGTCTTTCATTTACAGCGTGGGCAAAAAGACCGGCGCAGACGTGGTCATCACCGAAATCGGCGGCACCACCGGCGACATCGAGAGCCAGCCTTTTTTAGAAGCCATCCGCCAGGTTGGCCTGGAAACCGGCCGGGAGAACACCCTCTATATCCATGTAACTCTGGTTCCCTTCCTGCGCGGCTCGGAGGAACACAAAACCAAACCTACGCAGCATTCGGTGAAGGAGCTTCAGGGGATGGGGATCAACCCGAACATCGTCGTGCTGCGCTGCGACGAGCCCCTGGAAGCGGGGATTTTCCAGAAAATCGCCCTGTTCTGCAACGTAAAGCCCGACTGCGTCATCGAAAACAGGACCATCCCCATTCTCTATGAAGCGCCGGTGATGCTGGAGGAAAAGCATTTCTCCGACATTGTCTGCCGGGAGCTGGGCATTTCCGCGCCGGCCCCTGATTTGGAGGAGTGGAACCAGATGCTGGACCGGATGAAACACGGCGGGCGGCCGGTTTCTATCGGCTTAGTGGGAAAATATGTCCAGCTCCACGACGCTTACCTTTCCGTGGCGGAGGCCCTTCATCACGCAGGGTACGCCCTGGAGGCGGACGTCAAGATCCGGTGGATCGATTCGGAATCCATTACAGCCGCCAACGCCGCCGAAGTCCTGAAAGGCTGCGACGGCATCGTTGTGCCGGGGGGCTTCGGGAACCGGGGCGTGGAGGGGATGATTCAAACGGCCCGGTACTGCCGGGAGCACAATCTCCCCTACCTGGGCATCTGTTTGGGAATGCAGATTGCGGCCATTGAATTCGCCCGGAACGCCTGCGGCTTTTCCGACGCCAATTCCGGGGAATTTGACGAGCTTTCCATGCACAAGGTCATCGACTTCCTGCCCGACCAGCACGCCGGCATCCAAAAGGGCGGCACCATGCGGCTGGGAGCCTATCCCTGCCGCATCCGGCCCGGTTCCCAGATGCACCGCGCCTACGGGCAGGAGCTGATTTCCGAGCGCCACCGCCACCGTTACGAATTCAATAACGAATTCCGGGAAGCGATGGAGGACAACGGCCTGCTGGTCAGCGGGACCTCCCCCGACGGCGGCATTGTGGAAACCATCGAAATTCCCGGGAATGATTTCTTTGTAGGCGTCCAGTTCCACCCGGAATTCAAAAGCCGGCCAAACCGCGCCCATCCCCTGTTCCGGGGCCTGGTGGAAGCGGCCCTGCGCCGTTCCCAAGGAAGAGAAGGGGTGAATCCATGAGCGGACTGCATGAGGAATGCGGCGTATTTGGCGTCATCTGCCCGGAAAAGGCCCGGGACGCCGCCGCTATTACTTACTACGGGCTTTACGCCCTCCAGCACCGGGGCCAGGAAAGCTGCGGCATTGTTGTCAACGACTGCGGGCTGTTTCAGCATTATAAGGACGTAGGGCTGGTGGGGGATGTGTTCACCCACAGCGTCCTGGAAGGGCTGGGGCGCGGAAATATGGCCGTAGGGCATGTGCGCTACGGCACCACCGGCGGCAGCGGCCGGGTCAACGCCCAGCCCATTGTAGTGAACCACCGGAAGGGCCGCATGGCCCTGGCCCACAACGGCAACCTGGTGAATTCTCAGGAGCTGCGGGAGAAGCTGGAAATGGAAGGCTCCATCTTCCACACCACCAGCGACACCGAGGTGATTTCCTACATCATCACCAGGGAACGCCTTCGCTCCGCTTCCATTGAGGAAGCGGTGAGCCGGGCCATGGACAGCATCCAGGGAGCCTATTCTCTGGCGGTGCTCTCCCCCTCCAAGCTCCTTGCCGTCCGGGACCCTTACGGCTTTCGTCCCCTCTGTTACGGCCGCAGAGAGGACGGCGGCTATGTGGCAGCGTCGGAAAGCTGCGCCCTGGACGCAGTGGGGGCCGCCTTCATCCGGGACCTGGAACCGGGGGAAATCCTGGTATTCGACGGGAAAACGGTGCGGTCCATCCGGGATCACTGCGGCAAAAAGGAAAAACGCACCTGCATCTTTGAATACATCTACTTTGCCCGGCCTGATTCCGTCATTGACGGGGTGGGCGTCCATGGGGCCAGGAAAACCGCCGGAGCCATTTTGGCGGAGACCTGCCCCGTCAAGGCGGACGTTGTAGTGGGCGTGCCCGATTCCGGGATCGACGCCGCCTTGGGATACGCCGAGACTTCCGGCATCCCTTACGGCGTCGGATTTGTCAAAAACCGGTATATCGCCAGGACCTTTATCGCGCCGGGCCAATCCTCCCGGGAGGACAAGGTCAAAATCAAGCTCAATCCTGTGGGGGACACCGTCCGGGGAAAATCGGTGGTCATGATCGACGATTCCATTGTCCGGGGCACCACCTGCGCCCGGATTGTGGGGCTGCTGCGGGAAGCGGGGGCCAGGGAAATCCATGTGCGGATCTCCGCCCCTCCCTTTTTAAACCCGTGCTACTACGGGACAGATATTGACTCCCAAGATTCCCTCATCGCCTGCGGCAGGACGGAAGAGGAAATCGCAAAGCTCATTGGCGCCGACAGCCTGGGGTACCTTCCCTTGAACCGGCTCCACGACCTGATTGGGACGGCGCCAGGCTGCGGTTATTGCAGCGCCTGTTTTGACGGGGCGTATCCCACCGCCGTGCCGGAAAATACGCGGAAAAACCGGTTTGAGTACAAAATCGGCTGCGCGCCGGCCG
>DVJP01000036.1 GCA_018716725.1 Candidatus Merdivicinus excrementipullorum
CGCGCCGTCATTTTGCTTGCAAAATGACGGGTTAGAATTTTCCAAACTTTTATCGGCGGCTCATTTGCGTCAGCAAACAACACCTCTTTATGCAATTTGCCAGACCATTCTCTCTTTTTCGACAGGCTGAAACAGTCTTCCTATTGGGAAGGCTGTTGCTTAAGGTTTTTCAACTGTGTAGTTATCTGTTCGGAAAGGGAAGTCAAGGCGTGCGTCCGGAAACTACCGGATGCTTTCCTCGCCGATATCTAGGTTGGCATAATCATCCCTGCCTTGTCTCATCCTGGACGGCTGCTTCCGTTAGGGTAATCGTCTCCGCCGCGCCGTCGTCGCCTACTGCTACAGTCACTTCATCGTTTAACGAAACATCTTCGAAAGAGGAAGATTGGGGCTGCGTTCCGACAATATCCTGGATAGTATTGCCGCTGTCCTGTCCGGAGGGCGGCTCAGCCCCGCCGGGCTGGTCCGGCGGTGATTCCAGGTCTGAGATGCCTTCTTCTCCGGTATTTGCATTTTCTCCCATATCCGGCGGATTTCCGCCGCCGTCCGGCCGCCTGAAACCGCCGCCCATGCCGCCGAACCCGGAAAACTCCGTGTCATCCGTATAGGGGATTTGGACTTCTCCATTTTCCGTAGAAATCATGATATGTTCCAAGCTTATCTCTGTCACTGTCCCCGTATAGGTTTCTCCGGCCTGGGCGGCTCCATAGCTGCCGTCAGTTTCAGGGCCGGAACAGGCCGTCAGGGACGCAGCCGCCAAAAATAAGCAAAAGAAACGGTTCATAAAAATCCTCCTAACATTTATTTGGCCACTGATTCTCCGGACGCTGCCCCGGCAGTTATGGTATAAGTTTCGCCGGTTATTACATCGGGGCTGCTGAAAATAACCGCGCCGAATGACATTTCCGGCACATAGGACAGAACCGTATTGCCTTGGGCGTCGGAAATGGCAACGGCTGTTCCGGCCTCCTGGCTGCCGGTGCTGACGGCGATTACGCCCTGTTCGGAACTGCTGAAGGTTTGGGCCATGGCGGAAGCGCCGGTTCCGATAAAGGTGCCCCCTGTGATGACTGCGCTGGTGTCATAATCCAGGATAGAGGTGTTGCCCTGTGACGGCCCGGTGATTGTAATATAACCTCCGGAGATTTCAACAGAACCGTTGGCGTCAATGCCGTCGCCGGATGCGCTGATGGAAAGGGTCCCGCCGGAAATGGCAATGCTGCCGTTGGAGGACGCAGACATACCGCCGCCAAACCTGCCGTCCCGTCCGCCAGTCATGCCGCTGGAATCAGTCCCGCCTGCGGCGTTTAATCCGTCGTCAGAGGCTGTGAGGGTGATTTCGCCGCCCTGAATATCGATTTGCAGCGCCTCCAAGCCCTCATAGCTTTCCGTGATGCTGAGCGCCCCGTCCGCAACGGTTAAGGTTTCGTCCGCGTGGAAGGCGTCGTCCCCTGAGGCGATTTCAAAGGTCCCGCCGTTTACAGTGATGGAGGTGTTGGAATGAACCCCGTCGTCAGCGGAATCGATAGAGAAGTTCCCTTCTGAAATCAGAAGCTCTCCTGCTGCCTTGATGCCCTTCATACTGGCGCTGCTGTCCTCGGTTTCGGATTCAGCGGGAAGGGAAGACTCTTCATACTGGCCGCGGGGGCCTCCCATAAATCCTCCCCAGGAATCGGAAGAGACGTTGGAGCCGTTTTCACTGCCTCCTCCCGCCAGAATTTGGAATATGCCGTTTTCGATCTGCATGGACGAACCGGCGCTGATCCCATCGCCTTCCGACTCAATCATCATAACGCCGTCCGCGATATAGACGAATCCCAGGGAAACGTCGTCGCTGTTTTCTGCGTGCAGGCCGTCCTTGCCAGCGTCAATGGTAAGGGACGTGCCGCCGGTGATCCGGATGCTGTCGTTGGCGTCCAAGCCATGGGAAGCGGATGTAATGGCGTAGGTCCCGCCTGTGACGACAAGGTCATCCTTGCAGACGATGCCGTGCCCGGCAGGCGAGGTGACCGTGAGGGCGCCTGTTCCATTGATGGTGAGGTCCTGCTTGGAAAAAAGGGCCCCGTCAATATTGTTTTCGTCAATGGCAGTGAATGTGCCGCCGTTGGACAGGGTGTTCTCGCTCCCGTCGGCCAGGGTGAGGAACACCTTGTCTGCTTCCAGAATGTAAAGGGCCGCGGAAGTTTCGCTGTGGATGCTTGCGCCGTCCAATACCAGATGGATTTTTGCCGTGTCGGGCGCGTCCACAATGATTGTCCCGTCATCCAAAGTCCCGGAAAGGATGTAAGTGGCTTCTTCCGTAATGGTGACGGTGGAGCCGGAAATCTGAACGCTGTCGGAGCTTGAAGAGGCGGAATCCCCGTCCAGCTGGATGAAAACGCTGCCGGATTCGTCATAATCGGTTTCGTAATCCCGGTCCGTGAACATCTCGGCGTCCGTTTTAGAAAAATCTGCCTCTGCTGCCGACGAGGCGTTTTGGGATGATTCCGATGATTCCACGCTGCTTACAGCCGCGTCCTGGGATTGGGTGCAGCCGCTTAAGATTGCCAACAGAAACGCCGTACCGCATATGGCGGACAACAGTTTTTTCATAAAATAACCTCCTTTACAGTTCCGCCGCCATGGTTTCCTGCTTGGAAACCGAAATTTCCAGGTTCCCGTTCCGGCAGCGGAGCAGATCGATCATTTCCTTTTCCCTGGCCGGGTCGCGCAGGGTGATATCATAGGTAAGCCGGAACATGCTGCCCATGTTGGTCGTTTTGACGGTTACCAGGTCGTAAGAACGGGTAAATCTTTTAAAAATATCATCGAATACGCCGCTGTAATCCAGGTCCTCCGGAATGGTGACCGTAAGGGTTTTATATGCCGCGGCATTCTTTTTTGCGCCGAGATCCAGCCGGTTGTACAGCAGGAATGCAGCGCACAGGGCCGCAGTAAAAAGGGCGGCGTAGGCCAGATACCCCATCCCCGCAATCAGCCCCGTACCCATTGCCAGGAACAGGGCGCAGATCTCTTTGGCGCTGCCGGGCACAGACCGGAAGCGGACAAGGCTGAATGCGCCCGCCACGGCAACTCCCGTTCCCACATTGCCGTTGACCATCATAATGACGACGCAGACTACGGCGGGCAGAAGGGCCAAGGTCACCACAAAGCTTTTGGTGTACCTGGTTTTGTACATGTAGGCCAAGGCCATGACAAGCCCCAGCGCCAGGGCGCACCCAAGGCAGAGCAGAAAATCCGTCACGCTGATGACGCTGGTCAGGTCCGAGTCAAACAAGCCGCGGAAAATCGTTTCAAGCACTGTAAACCGCCTCCTTTTTCATGTGCGGGTAAATGATGGTTTGATAAGCGGTTCCGTATTTGGAGAACGAAGTTTTATAAAGCTTTTCCCGGGAAAGGATCTGGATCATCCACATGGGAATCCCGCCGGAGCATTTAATTTCCATCAGCGCCATCCCTTCCGGCAGCACCGGCAGCCCGTAAACTTCGGATTCCAGGGAAAGCTCCTTCTGGCGGCAGAGGATGGTGTCGTCAAAGGTGACCCGGAAGTCGGAGTGGTCTTTGGAATAAAACGCCTCCCGGTCATAGGACAGGAACACAGCGGGCGTCAGGGAGCCGTAATATTGCAGGAAATAATCCACCTCCGCCGAAATTTGGCAGCTTCCCGGGCAGTCCCGCCGGCCGGTTACCCAATCCATGGCGTCCTGCTCCGGCAGGGCAATCCTGCGTTTATAGACGACTTTCTGGAACTTCTTTTTCAGCTCTACAAATACGGCGCTGTCCGGCGCGGCCCGGCAGTAGCTGCGGATGCGCAGTTTTTCTTTATAAGCCGGGGATTCCAGGGAACGGCGAACCAGCCGGTAATTTTCCGTATCAAAATAAATATTGCGGATAGTTGTCCTTCCATATTGGTCCAGGGCCATGTAGGGCCGGATTGCTTGGACGACCTTTTCTTTCTGTTCTTTTGTCAGCAGATACTTCAGCTCATATCGCTTGAAAATGGTCTGATAAGCCATAAAAATGCCTCCTGTACTTCTTAATGAGATCATTGTACAGGAGGAAGATTGAAGTTTAATTGAAGTATCTTAATTTTTATGATTCCGGCTTTGCAGGGGGAGCCTCACAAGGAATTCCACTTTCCCACGGGCGCACAGGACCTGAATGGTTCCGTGATGGCTGCCGGCGATTGCCTTTGCGATAGCCAGCCCCAGCCCGTAATGACGGTCGTCGGTCCTGGATTCGTCGCCGCGGTAAAACCGGTCAAACAAATGCTTCTGCTGCTCCGGCGGGATCTGCTCCCCATCGTTTACAACGGAAAAGACCGCGTGATTTTTTTCTTTTCGCAGCCGGAGGACGACGGCTTTTCCATTTGCGCTGTGGCGGATTGCGTTGTCAATCAAGATTGAGGCCAGCTGCCTCAGCTGAAGGTCGTTTCCGCAAAGGAGGATGCCCTCCGCGATGTCCGTTTCCAGCTGAAGGCCGTTCTCATAGGCGACTGTTTCAAAGGGAAGGGCCTCTCCCAACACCAAATGGCTGAAATCCAGGGTTTCCATGGGGACCTTCACGTTTTCTGTCCTTGCCAGCTCCAAAAGCTGCGAAATCAGCCCGGACATCCGCTCGTTTTCATACTGGATGTTAGAGAGCCACTGGTTCTCGCCGATTTCACGGGAAAGAAGCTCGACGTTGGCGTTTACAACCGCTACCGGGGTTTTCAATTCGTGGCCGGCGTCGGATACAAACTGCTTCTGCCGCTTGTAGCTTTCCTCCAATGGGGAAACGATCCGCCCCGCAAGATACCACGCCAGAAAAAACAGGGGGACAAGGGCGGCGCAGCTGAAAATCAGCGTGTAACTTAACAGCGTCCGGGTGCTTTCCTGCATCACCGTGTTGTCCAGGAACGCCACCAGCTGGTAGCCGCTTTTATCGGCCACCCGATAAATGAGGTTGTGCCGGACCCCGTCAGTTTTTCCGCTGTCCAGGATTTCCAGGGCAAGCTGCGTCAGCGTATCCTCATCCAGGCTTGGGATGTCGGCGGTATCCACCCGCAGAACCTGGCCGCTTGTGGAGACTGCGACGGAATAAAAAGTAGAAAGCTCCAGCCTGGGCGGCGCCACAGGGTCCCCGCCGGGCCGGCTCCGGTCGGGAGCCTTTGCGGCGCCCCCTTCCCGGAGGGAATACCCCGCCGCATACTGTTCCAGCAGGCTTTTGTTTTCATTGGACACCTCTGTATAACTTGCCAAATAGATTACGCAGAATGTCCCCCCAAGGACCAGCGCCAAAACAGAGAGAACAGCGGCCACGATCTTCCATTTTGACTTTCTAAACATCCTCATACCTCAATTCATAGCCAATGCCCCGCACGGCTTTGATTTCAGTTTTTGACCGGACAAAGGTTAATTTTTTTCGGGCAAAAGACATATAGACCTCTACATTGTTGTATTCCGCCTCGCTGTCATAGCCCCATATCTTGGCCGCAAGCTGTTCCCGAGTTAAAATCCGGCCCTGATTCGCAATCAGATATTCCAGAATGCGCAGTTCTTTTTCGCTTAGCCGCACGCTGTTTCCGTTGCAGCGGAGCATAGAGGACTCTTTATACAATGTGAGGTCGCCGAAACGAAGGGTCCCGTCGGGGCTTTGGATGTTCCGGCGAACAAGGGCGCGCAGCCGGGCCAGAAGTTCCTTTGTCATAAAGGGTTTTGTCAAATAATCATCCGCCCCGCAGTCTAACCCTGCAACCTTGTCGTCCAGCTCGCTTTTGGCCGTCAGCATGAGGATAGGGGTTTTGACGCCTTTTTCCCGTGCGGCGGCGGCAATTTCAAACCCGTTTTTCCCCGGCAGCATGACGTCCAGAACGGCTAGGTCATAAACGCCCGTTTCCAAGGCCAAAAGCCCTTCCAAGCCATCCGCAAAATGATCCACGTCATATTTTTCCTGGCGCAGGATCTCGCACAGCGCCTGCGCCATCCTTTTTTCATCTTCTACAAGCAGAAGCCTCATTCCGGCACCTCCAATCAATTCTATTATACCATAAAAGATTGAAGAAGAATTGAAGAATTTATAGGCGGGTTATCCCTGGAGCCTGAATTCGGCTGTAAATAGAAAGGCCGCCTAAACTCAGCGCCCCCAGAGGGAGCGGCAAATACGGGCCTCTCTGGGGGCTGAACAAGCTGATGGCGTACTAGTGGTTATCTTCGGCCTTCGGGGGTTTCATGGTCAGGGAGATGCGTTTTTTCTTGAGATCTACATCCATTACCCAAACAGTCACCACATCCCCCACATTTACGGCTTCCAGCGGGTGTTTGATATAGCGGTCGCAGATTTGGGAAATGTGAACCAAACCGTCCTGATGAACGCCAATGTCCACAAAGGCGCCGAAGTCGATAACGTTTCGGACGGTGCCTTTCAGTTCCATGCCAGGTTTCAGATCTTTCATTTCCATGACATCCGTGCGGAGAAGGGGAGGGGGCAGCTGATCTCTAGGGTCGCGGCCGGGCTTTTGCAGCTCGTCAATCATATCCCGCAAGGTAGGCTCGCCGGTTCCAAGCTCTTCCGCCAAGACCCGCAGGCCCTTTTGTTCCGCCCGGTTTTTCAAATCCGCCAGGGACACCCCTACATCTTCCAGGGAATAGCCGCAGGCTGTCAGCAGCCCCTGTGCGGCAGCGTAGGATTCCGGGTGCACGCCGGTGCTGTCCAAAATATTGCCGCCGCCAGTCACCCGCAGGAACCCGGCGCACTGTTCAAAGGCTTTGGCTCCCAGTTTGGGGACTTTTTTCAGCTGGGAACGGTCTGTAAACCGTCCGTTTTCCTCCCGGTAGGCCACAATATTTTTGGCCACCGCCGAGTTAATTCCGGCCACCCGGGCCAGCAGCGGCTGGGAAGCGGTGTTTAAATCCACGCCTACGCCGTTTACGCAGTCCTCCACAACGCCGTCCAAAGCGGCGCTCAGCTGTTTTTGCGGCATATCATGCTGGTACTGTCCAACGCCAATGGCTTTGGGGTCGATTTTAACCAGCTCCGCCAGTGGGTCCTGCAAACGCCGGGCGATAGACACCGCAGAACGCAGGGAAACGTCATATTGGGGAAATTCCTCCGCTCCCAGCTTGGAAGCGGAATAAACCGATGCGCCGGCCTCCGAAACCACCATGTAAGAAACCTTTTCCGGGATTTCCCGCAGCATATCTGCCACAAACTGTTCGCTTTCCCGGGAGGCGGTGCCGTTGCCGATGGCAATCACTGTGACGCCGTATTTCCTGATTAAGCCGGTCAATGTTTTCTTGGCCCCTTCCACATCTTTGTGGGGAACAGTGGGGTATACAACGGAGGTGTCCAGAACTTTTCCGGTGCCGTCCACTACGGCGATTTTGCAGCCAGTCCGGTAAGCCGGGTCAAAGCCCATGGTGACGGCGTTTTTCACAGGGGGCTGAAGCAGGAGCTGCCGCAGGTTCTGGGAGAATACCCGGATGGCCTTTTCTGAAGCGTCATCCGCCAGCTGGCTCCGGATTTCCCGTTCAATGGCGGGATAAATCAGCCGGGAAAAGCTGTCGGCACAGGCTTCCGCTACAATCTCCCCGGCAGGCGTGTTATTTTTTACAAATTTTTTCTGAAGAGCCATAACAGCCGCCCTGGCTTCAATCACAACCGAAACCTTTAAAAAACCTTCCCGTTCTCCCCGTTCAATGGCCAAAACCCGATGGCTGGCAGCCTTGTGCACCGGCTCGGAGAAATCATAGTAGGTTTCATAAACAGAGGGGACGTCCGGATCAGCGGCTTTCACGGTTAAAACGCCGGTGCGGAAGGTAAAGGCCCGCAAATCCCGGCGGATAGCGGCATTATCGGAAATATCCTCCGCCACAATATCCCGTGCGCCGTCAATGGCCGCTTCCGGGGAAGGCGCCCCGTTTTCTTCCGATACGAAAGCTGCGGCTTTTTCCAAGGGATCGCCGGGCTGCTGGGAAAAGATCCAGGCGGCCAGAGGTTCTAAGCCACGTTCCCGGGCGGCGGACGCCCGGGTTTTCCGTTTGGGGCGGAAGGGGCGGTAAATATCCTCCAATTCCGTTAAAGTTGCCGCCGCGCTGATAGCCGCTTCCAGTTCCGGAGTCAGTTTTTCCTGGGCCTGGATAGCGGAGGAGATGTCTTCCCGGCGTTTTTCCAGGCTGCGAAGGTATTCCAGCCGCTCCTGAAGCCGCCGGAGGACCTGGTCGTCCAGGGAACCGGTGGCCTCTTTGCGGTAACGGGCGATAAAAGGGATGGTGTTCCCCAGGTCCATCAGCTGCACGGCGCTGGAAACTTGGCTTTCCGGCAGGTTCAGTTCCTGGGAGAGTTGTTTTAAAATGTCCATAGGATGGTTCCTTTCCTGAGAGTATAGACAGAAATTGGCTGGATAAGGAGTTCCTTATCCAGCCTTTGCGGATTTAGTAATCCAAATCGGGTTCTTCGCCGTTGAGCAGGGCTTCCATGTTTTCTACCAGCCGGGTGTAATAAGCCATGCGGCAGGTAAAATCATTGCTGCCATTTAAGGCGATGGAGCATTTCCGTTCAGAAGTTTGGAAAATTTCAACGGTGTCTGTACGGTCCGGATCATCGAAATAGTGATAGGTGAAGCTGGCAATCAGCGGGCCGGTTTCACCGGACAGGTTGATGTCCTCCGCCGGGGCAGAGAGCAGATATTGGTACATTGCCCGGTAGTTTTCCAGGTCAATTTCCTCGCCGTTGCAGGTGACAGATTCCAAAGTGGGATCTTCTTCCTCACCGTCCTCATTGACTTCCGGTTCCCCTAAAGTGGTTTCAAAGGTATATACCTGGTCGCCGATGGTCAGGTCAACCTGGGAAACATCGTCAATAAAAGGCAGGAAAATCAGGGAAGAAAGCATCTGGTTCAGCTGGATATTCATCCAAGGCAGGCTGTTTTCATCCACCAGGAATACCTCATCCTTGCCGTTTACCATCACATAGCGGCCGGTGCCTCCGTCCGAATTTCCGATGGTCAGGGTAAATTCTTCCCCTTCCCGGTCAAATTCCACCACACAGTAGGGATCGGTCAGCCCATACTCAGCCAGGGCTGCCTCGTCCGGATGAATGGCCGCTACGCTGGCGGCTTCCAGGCCATAGGCGCCTTCGCGGATGGACGTGGTGTTATCTGTATGGAGGGAAGCGGTAACGGGGCTGGTGATAATCCAGGTGGAACCGTTTAAGCCATATCCGGCCAGTTCCTCGTTCATTTCGCCCATGACAAAGGTGAAGGGCGTATCACCCAGCTGCTCTGTCAGGGTCCCGCCGGTAATGCTCATAGAGCGGATATCCGGCTCCGTTTTTGCCGGTTCATCAGAGCTTTCCTCTGAGGTGGGGGCCACCCAGGTTTCGATCACAGTGGTGCTGGCAAAATCCGTTAAGGAATAGCCTGCGTAATTTTCAATGGTGGAAGACAGGGCGTAAACAGCCGGGTCGTCGTTGACCATGCCGTAGCAGCCGGTTCCAGTGGGAAGGGTATTGCCGATTTTTAACACATTGGAGCTGCCGTCCGTGTATTGGACAGTCACAGTGGCTGACGGAGTATCCATGCCGTATTTGGCAAGGTCGGAAGGATTTTCTTCCACCAATTGGGTGGCGTTTAAGGTGGACAGGGAACTCATCAGGGAAGATGCATTGGCGTTTTGCTCAATATCTTCCAATCCCTGCACCTGGTAAGTGGATTCCGCTTCCTGTTTCACTGTAACAACACCGGCTTCGTTTTCTAGCGTAATGGTGTCGATTTCAGTTGTTTCCCGGGAAAACAGCTCCACGGTGGAGGATGTCACCGAAGTTTCCGATACAGAGGATTCTTCGGGTTCACTGGACTGCTGGGGCAGAAACAGGAGCAGAAGCAGGACCCCCACTAATAAAACCAAAACAACAGCGCCGATAATCAAATTGCGTATCTTTTTGTTCACGGTTATTTGTTCCTCCTACGAATCCAAACAAAGCCGCCGACAACCAATACCAGGATAGGCAGGACAAACTGGGCGCAGCTGCCGATGAAGTTGGCCTGTCCCTGGCTGATGCCCAGATTGGTGCTGCCAAGGGTTTTGGGGATAATGGAAATTCCTTCTTCTTTGTCACAGATGTAATTGCAGGCGTTGAGGACATAGTCCGCGTTGTTGATTGCAGCAAAGTTCAAAAAGCTGGAGTTGATAATATCCACAGAGCCGAAGGCAACAACTCTGGAAACCAGCTGGGTTGTCCCCTCATATTTTGTGCGGGAGCCTTCCATAGCGGTTGCGTAAGCCCCTTGTTCACCGTCTGTTTCCGGGTCCCAGGTGGAATCGGAAGAGCCGATGGCATCGGGCGGAACCACAACGGCGGAATCATGGGAGCTTAACAGGATGGAAGTTTTCCGGTTGGAATCAACAGCCAGATCGCCGAAAGCGGATTCCAGGGGCCGGCTGGCCGGGATCATAACCGGAAGGTCGGTAGTAGCCAGTTCTTCTGTATAAAGTTCGTCGCCGTATTCCTGCATGGTCCAGGAGGGGTCAAAATAAACGTAGTTCGGGTCGGTTTCATAAACATAACCGTCGCCTACCACAATGCCCCATTCCTCCAAAAATTCCTCCAAGAGGGGAAGATCCGGCTGGCTGACGCTGGCAAAATACAAAAGGTTTTTGCCGAACTGCCCATCGTTGTCAAGGAAAGTATCCAGCTTGCTCAGTTCCGCTTCTCCCAGGTCGATCATAGGGGCCGCCAGGATTGCCATGGTGTAATCGGCAGACAGTTCGCCGGTCATCAGGTTTACTTCCTCCACAACATAGCCGTTGGACTCCAGAATGGAGGTAAAGTCGGAAATGTCCGTGGTGTTATAGCCGGTAAGAACTGCTGCCTTGGGGGGATTGGCATTGGTCACGTTCATAATGGCGCTGGTCATAGACTGTTCCGCTTTAGAGGAGGTAATATAGGCGCTGCCGGTCTGCTGGTCCGTCTGGGTATTGAACAGGTCATACGCCGTCAAAGTCTGATACCGTTCGCCGCATTCCACCAGAATGCCGCCAACGCTTAAGGTTTCTTTGGAATATTTCTGCTGAAGTTCCGGGTTTGTATACAGGTCAATGTATCTGACGGTAATTCGGTCGGAATATTTGGTGTAGTTCTGGATAACCTCATTGGCCTGGCGGTAATAGTCGTTCTGCCCGGAAAAGGTTTCCTCATCCGCCAAGACGTTAATGGTAACATCTTGATCCAGGTTTTCAATGTACTCAATGGATTCGTCAGACAGCTGGAAAATATTGTCCGTTGTCAGG
This sequence comes from Candidatus Merdivicinus excrementipullorum, assembly GCA_018716725.1. GTDB lineage: Bacteria > Bacillota > Clostridia > Oscillospirales > Ruminococcaceae > Merdivicinus > Merdivicinus excrementipullorum. The sequence continues at coordinate 11,268 of DVJP01000036.1, forward strand.
TCAATATCCATGGGGAACCGCTCTACTAACAGCCCCACGATCACGTTCACCAGAACGAGGACCGCTACCAGGCCGATGGTCATGGCCGTGGCAAGGGAGCCGTGTTTCAGGCGCCGCTTATTCAATGTGATTTTCTTCATGATTCTTTCTCCTTACAGCAAGATAAACGCCGGCTTAGTTCCAGCGGCGTCTTTCCAGCACGCGGACGGTAAGGAAAATAAATACAACCGCAATGCTGACAAAGAACAGGACGTTGGAAATATTCAAAATACCGGACACAAAATCCTCATACCGGCTCATAAAGGAAAGGCTCAGGATAATATTCGCAATAAAGTCAACCGGGATAAGGCTGGCAAAGCCGTCGATCATCATGATGAACATCATGACCGCAAAGCTTCCTACCGCGGCGATCAGCTGGTTTTCTGTCAAGGAAGAAATGAACACGCCGATGGCGATTAGCGCGGCCCCTAAAATCAGGGCGCCGAAGATATTGCCGATTACCACAGACCATTCCGGGGCGGCAAAGGCGGCCAGGATCAAGGAATAAACCACTGTCACAGCCAGGGCGATGCAGTACATTAAAAATGCCGCCAGGAATTTGCCCATTACCAGACCGCTTAAATTGATGGGGGAAGTGAGGAGCAGCTGGTCGGTTTTCTGCTTCTTATCTTCACTCATGGAGCGCATGGTCAGAAGGGGGATAATAAAAATCAAAACCGTAAAGAGGCTGCTGAATACATAGGTAACGTCGGTGGTGTTGGCGTATAAAACGCTGGAAAAGAACATTCCGGCAAAGAAATAGAACACAGCCAGGAAAATATAGCCGATAGGAGAAGCGAAATAGTTCTGCATCTCCCGTTTCAGAATCGCAAGCATTTATTTTGCACCTCCGTCAGTGGGGATGGAATTTCCTCCGTCCTGGGTCAGCTGGAGGAAGATGTCCTCCAAGGTCAGTTCGGTGGTCTTTAAGCCAAGCAGGGGATAGCTGCGTTCCGACAGCCGCTTGAACAGCTCCCGGCGGATATCCGCGCCGGGTTCCGCTTCCAAAGAAAACTCGAAAACGCCCTCCTCTTTCTGGCCCAAGGACTGAGCGTCCTTCATGCCGGGAATGGTGGAAATCAGCTTCAGGACTTCCTCTTCCGGCCCTTCGATCCGGGCGATGTAATGGAAGTCGTCCGACAGGTTCCGGGAAAGGTTTTCCGCGGTGTCGTCCGCCACCAGCTTGCCCTTGTTAATGACGATAACCCGGTCGCAGACCGCCTGTACTTCCGGCAGAATATGGGAGGAGAGGATGATGGTGTGCCGCTTGCCGAGATTTTTGATAAGGTTGCGGATTTCAATAATCTGTTTGGGGTCAAGGCCGACAGTAGGCTCGTCCAGAATCAGGACTTCCGGGTTGCCGATCAAAGCCTGGGCCAGGCCCACGCGCTGCTGATACCCTTTGGAAAGGTTTTTGATGATCCGCTTCTGCACATCGGTAATTTTAATGCGGCGGCAGATATCGTCAATATGCTCCTTCATAGGCTGCCGCGCTTTTTTCAGCTGGTAGACAAATTCCAGGTACTCCTGGACCGTCATATCCAAGTATAAAGGCGGATGCTCAGGCAGATAGCCGATGTGCTTCTTGGCCGCGATGGGATCGTCCAGAATATCCTTCCCATCGATTTTTGCGGACCCGGAGGAGGACGAAATGTACCCGGTGAGGATATTCATCGTCGTGGATTTTCCGGCGCCGTTTGGGCCAAGGAAGCCTAAGATTTCACCCTGGTTTACAGTAAAGCTGATGCCGTCCACAGCCCGCTTGTTTCCGTAGACCTTGGTGAGGTTTGTTACCTCGATCATTCCAAAAACTCCATTTCTTTTTCAGAATATTTTAGGCGGAAACGCCCGTTGCGGAAATTTGTTCAAAAAACTGACGATAGTCCAAAAAAAGAATACCGTAGAAGCGGCTTTCTGCGGTATCAACGCGGCAGCGGCAGAAACCTGCCAATATTCTGCTGTACCGTTTGGGCAAAAGTGTCAACTTTCCTATGTAATTTCCTGCTGTTTTTTATTATAACACAATAGGGAGCAAAACGCAACCGCAATCTGGTGAAAAAGGAGTGACGGCCTTGTGAAAATGTTCTTCACAAAACCGTCACATTTGACTTATTTATTTCACAAAGTGCTGATAACCGCCGTGGAGCTGCGGATAATCGCTGCAATGCTCATGCCGGATCTCACCGTCAAAGGTCAGCTCGTAAACAGTGACGTTGGCAATGGGATCCGGGGCGTCAGCTTTGAGCACGATGCGATGGCCTTTCTGGGTAAATTCCACCGGGGAGCCGTCAGCCAGTTTCCGGACGGATTTCAGCGGGGTATCAAAGCCGCCCAAAACGATTTCGCCGTTAGGCGGGGTAATTTTCGCCCAAAGATACAGCTTTTCCCCGTCATAAGTAGTGGAGCAAATGGCGCTGGGAGTTCCGTGGCAGGGGGTGGGGAGCTTTTTGCCGTAAACCGCCGCGCCGTTTTCGGAAAGCCACTGGCCAACCTGGGTCAAAGGTTCCACAGCTTCCGGAGGGACGGAGCCGTCCGGCGCCGGGCCGATGTTTAAGAGAAGGTTCCCGCCGCCGGAAGCCACCTGGCAGAGCATCCGCAGGATGCCCTGGGCGTTATAACTGTAAGGGGCAGCTTGTACCGAGTCCACATATCCCCAGCTGATGCCGTTAAAGGTCATGCAGGCTTCCCAGTCTTTAGCGCCGGCCGTGATCTGCTCTTCGGGGGTGGAGAAATCTTCCTCCAGCTTGCTGCGGTTATTGATGATAATATCCGGCTGCAATTCCCGCACCATCTGGTTCAGTTCCAGGGAGTCCCAGCCTTCCCAGCTTTCCATGGGGGCCGAGACGTCGTACCAGAGGATGTCGATTTTGCCGTAATTGGTCATCAGCTCCCGGTTCAGCTCTTTGATGTACTGGGTAAAGCGGCGGCGGGCCTCGGTGTCAAAGGCGCAGCGCCAGCCGTCGGGATGGTGCCAGTCCATGAGAGAGGAATAAAACCCTACTTTCAGGCCGTATTCATGGCAGGCGTCTACAAATTCCCGAACGATGTCGCGTTTGCAGCCGTAATTGACAGAGTTGTAGGGGTTGACCTTGGAATCCCAAAGGCTGAAGCCCTCGTGATGTCTAGTTGTCAGCACCATATACTTCATGCCGGCTTTTTTGGCCAGCTCCGCCCATTTCCGGGGCGCGCCGGGTTCCGGCAGAAAAGTATCCGCCAGCTTTTCATATTCCTTGATGTCCCAGTTTTCCACAGACATGGCCCATTCCTGCCGGCCGATCTGGGAATACAGCCCGAAATGGACAAACATCCCGTAACGGGCTTCCCGCCACCATTCCATCCGCTGGTCCCGGGTTCGCGCGATGCTTTCCTCATAAGCGCGCTTGCTTAACAATTCCGCCATATTGAGTACCTCCTATATAATTCATATTGGCTTTGTCAGCCGCTGCTTTAACAATACAAGATTGCCAAAATAAAGTCAAGGGCTTCTTAAAAAACAACAAATTTATCTGAATATTGGAGGGGATTGCAGGCCCGCATAAAATTCCGCCGCATAATCCCATGTCGGGAGGCATAGGATTTAACATCCGGCCAACCGGCGCCAATGGGGCGGAGAATTGACGGAAAGGAGATTTTTCATTTGCCGGATAATGGAAGATTGCGGAAGGATATGATGCAGTATCAACCGGAAGGGTTTCTTTTTGAAACAGAAGAAAACAAGAGAAAGTGTTCCTCCATGTCCGCTTTGCGCGAAGCGGTCCAAACCGGAGAGATTTTGGAGGCCAGGGCAGTGGTCTGCGACAGCAGCCACAACTTAATCGTGGATATGGGGGGCTTTAAGGGGGTGATTCCCCGGGATGAATGCGCCATTGGCATTGCCGAAGGAACGGTGCGGGACATCGCCATCCTGTCCCGAGTCAACAAGCCTGTCTGCTTCCAGGTGACGGGATTTTTTACAGACCAGCGGGGAAACCAGCGCCCCCTGTTATCCCGCCGGAAAGCGCAGATCACCTGCTGGCAGCAGTATTTGGGCCGCCTTGTGCCGGGGGATATCCTGCCGGCCCGGATAACCCATTTGGAAAAATTCGGGGCCTTTGTAGACGTGGGCTGCGGGGTTGTTTCCCTGATTCCCATTGACGCCATATCAGTTTCCCGCATTTCCCATCCCCGGGACCGGTTTTCCGTGGGGCAGGACATTTTCGCCGTTGTGCGGACCATGGAGGAAGGGCGGCTGACCCTAAGCCACCGGGAGCTTTTGGGCACATGGGAAGAAAACGCCGCCTGTTTTGCCCCGGGGGAAACCGTCAGCGGGATTGTGCGGTCCGTAGAGGATTACGGGATTTTTGTGGAGCTTACCCCCAATCTAGCGGGCCTTGCGGAAAAAAGGGAAGGGGTTTTCCCGGGCCAGCAGGCGGGCGTGTACATCAAAAGCCTCCTGCCGGACAAAATGAAGGTAAAGCTGATCCTGATTGACGCTTTCAGCGGGGAGACGGAGCCGCAGCCGCTGCGGTATTTTATTAAGGAAGGACATATTGACCGGTGGGTATACTCGACGCCCCAAAGCGGCAAAATCATCGAAACAGATTTTACCCATCCAAAAGAAGAGCCAATCCTTTAAAGGATTGGCTCCTGTCAAAAACGCAGCATGGCGCTGTTGTTGAGAATCCAGTCGCTGTACAAAAACAGCACGTCCTGGTTAGTGAAGGTCAGCATATCCGGCAGAAGGCTTGAGAAAATAAACCGCAGATCCACAATAGTCACGGTCTGATATTCCCCGCAGAGCAGCGGGGCCAGGCTGCTGGAATAGGAATCCCCGAAAATCACCAGTTCCCGCTGGGATTCAGCGTTTGGGTTTGTTAAGGTGACAATGGGGCTGATCCCGCCTAAAAACACATCGTAAGTGTTTTCCGATTCCAGCTTTGACAGGTCGTAAACTTCCTGAAGTTCCGGGTACTGGTAACTGGAAATGGAAACGCTGTCCAAAGCCCCCCCGGTCAGGTAAATGAAAGGCTCTTCCGGCGGATTTTTCAGTTTTTTTTCATAACTGCCGTGAAAAGGGGTGAAGGCATTTCCTGTAAAGTCAGTAAGCTTTACAGAAAATCCCATGGTATTTCCCAAGGCGTCCAGGACGCCCTGAAGCTTTTCCTGCCGCCAGTGGCGGTCTGTCTGGTAATAATCGTCCAGGGAGAGGACAGGGGTCAGGTCGATCTCTGCCGCGCCCTGGATATTTTCCCGGAGAATTTCCGCCAGCCTGCTGTGGTCCAGTGTGGACCAGCCGGAGTCCGCCGTATACCAGGATTTGTCCGGAATGGCCCCATAGTAAATTTTGTTTTCTGAGGTCAGGCTCTGGCTGATATAGGCGTTCAGCCGGTTTGTGAAGCTCAGGACGGAATCCTCGTCCAATTCCGGCATGGCCTCAAACCATTGTTCCTGAATCTTATACATCCCGTTTTCATCCGGCAGACGGTTTATCTGCCGGTACAGCTGCTTGGCCGGATTCCAGGCCAGTACTGCTAAGACCAGGACGGCGGCAGCCGAAAGGGCCGCCAGCAGGATTTTTTTGCGTTTAGCCGTCATACGCTTAAATTGTCAAAGTTCGCGCTGATGGTATCCGCATTGCTGGAGGAAGCCATAATCAGCAGAACCAAATCGCCTTTTTGTTTGACGATCATTTTCTCAGCGGTGACGCAGATCCATTTGGCGGGGTTGGCTTTGGACTCCACATCTTTTGCCAGGGCGGCCGCCGCATCCGCGTCTTTGGCCCGCAGCAGGCAGACAGAATGGGCAATAGAACCGATTGCGGAATCAGAAGCCAGGCCCTCTGTGTAAGAGGAAGAAGGAACGCCTACATAATATTCAGAGTTTTCTGCGGTGAGAGCGATTTCCATTACCATGGGCATCTCTTCTTCCGGTATTCCCTCGTAAAGTTGGCTGATAATAGAAGACAGGGAAACTTCTGCGCCCTCCGGAGCGGTGCTGTCGTCCGTGTTGACGGATTGAGCAGGAGGCGGCGCCTGTTCAGAGCTTTCCGCAGGTTTGGAGGCAGCAGGCTTGGAGGAAACGGAAGAATTTCCGGTGGCAGGCTTGGATGCGGTTTCCGAGGAAGCCGAGGATTCCTCGGAAGGTTCTGCGGATTCATTCTGGGAGGATTCTTCCGCCTGAGAGCTTTCAGTTTCCTCCGCACTGGATTCCGCGGAGCTTTCTGCGCTGGATTCGCTGTCCAGTTCCGATGTAACGGAGGATTCAGAGGACGCTTCCGAGGAAGGCTCCGCATCGTTTCCGCAGCTGGCCAAAATGCCGGCCGCCAATATCGCAGCCAGGAAAAGGGCTGTTAATTTTTTCATGTTCATCATTTTCTCCTTTAAATACTCAATAGAATCGGGAGGTGAATTACCTACACTGATACAGTACCGAAAGATTGGCAGAATATTTCCCGTCAAAATAACGAAAATATATTTTGAAAACTAATTTAAAAAAGCAATTTGCATAAATAAAGGCAAAAAGAATTCCGTAAAAGTTTTTTAGAGCAAGATACTTTCCATTTTCTGCAAAATATGCTATACTAAAATCTGTGTAACCGCTTCGCGGAATTATGAAAGACAGGCATAAGGAGGATGTTATGCTGGTATCCTTGCAGGATGTGGGAGTATCCTTTGGAAGTACAGTAATATTTAATGGAGTCACGGCGCAGGTGCAGGAAAACTCCCGGATCGGCTTAATCGGGGCCAACGGCGCGGGGAAATCCACCCTGCTCAATGTGATCTGCGGTTCCCAGGAATATGAAACCGGCGCATTGGACCGGAAATCCGGCCTGAACGTGGGATACCTGCGGCAGAACAGCGGCCTAACCAGCGGCAACACCATTGAGGAGGAGATGCGGCTGGTTTTTGCCCCGGTTTTGAAGGCCAAAGAGGAAATGGAACGAATTCGGCTGGAGCTTTCGGACTGCCCTCCGGATTCTGCGGAATATCAGGCCCTATCCCGGGAATATGACCGGAACCAGTCCTTTTTTGAAGGCAACGACGGCTACCTGATCGACGTCAAAATCCAGTCCATTTTAAACGGCATGGGTTTTGAGGAGAAAGATACCCGCACCGAGATTTCCACCCTTTCCGGCGGTGAAAAGACCCGGCTTGCCCTGGCAAAGCTTCTGTTAAGCGAGCCGGAGCTGCTGATTTTGGACGAGCCTACCAACCATCTGGACTTTAAGACCCTGCTTTGGCTGGAAGACCATCTGGAAAGCTACAAAGGGGCGGTTGTGGTGGTTTCCCACGACCGGTATTTTTTGGACAAGACCGTCAAAGAAATTTGGGAAATGGAATTCGGGGGACTGCGGGTTTTCCCGGGAAATTACAGCAAATACAAGGTCCTCAAAGCCGAGCTTATGGCCCGATGGGAAAAGGAATATGAGGCCCAGCAGGAAGAAATCGCCGATTTGGAGGACTACATCGCCAAAAATCTGACCCGGGCCTCCACTTCCAAAATGGCCAAGGGCCGCATTAAAAAGCTGGAGGCCATGGAAATGATCGAACGTCCCCGGGAATACGCCAAAAAGATTTCCCTGCGGTTTGACTTTGACCGGGACCCTGTGAAAGACGTCCTGATTGTGGAGGGGCTTTCCCTGAGCGTGGGGGAAGGGCTGGAACGGAAACACCTCTTTGACCATCTGGACGTCCACATTCAGCGGGGGGAAAAGGTTGCGGTCATTGGGGAAAACGGCATCGGCAAATCTTCCTTCCTCCATGCCCTGCGGGGGGAATTAAAGCCGGACGCCGGGAAAATCCGCTGGGGCCAGGAAGTGAAGGCCAGCTATTTTGACCAGGAAAACCGCCAGCTCCACCCGGAAATGACGGTTATCGAGGAGCTTTGGAGCCGCTGGCCCCGGAAAAATGAAACGGAAATCCGCACCATGCTGGGGCGGGTTCTGCTTCAGGGGGAGGACGTTTATAAAAAGGTCGGCGTTTTAAGCGGCGGCGAACGGGCCAAGCTGGCTTTTGCGGTTTTGATGATGGAACGCGGGAATTTCCTCATGCTGGACGAGCCTACAAACCACCTGGATTTGCAGAGCAAGGAGCTTTTGGAGGACGCTTTGCGGGATTACCGGGGCACGCTGCTGTTTGTATCCCATGACCGTTACCTGCTGAAAGCGGTTCCGGACCGGATTATTGAGATCTTTGACGACCATGTGGAGGTATTCAAGGGCAACTACGATTATTACCTGGAAAAGCAGAGGGAAAAGGCAGCCGCGGCTATCCCTGCCCCCAAACAGGAAAAGCAGCCCTCGGCCTCCGGCGCCAGCTACTACCGCAGCAAGCAGCAGAAAGCGGAGGACGCCAAGCGCCGCGCCCGGATCCGGGAACTGGAAAAGCTTGTGGAGGAACTGGAAGGGGAAATTGCGGAAATTGAAGAGACCCTGCAAAACCCCGGTGAAATGGCCTCCGATTATCAGAAAATCCAGGAACTCTGCACCCTTTTGGAAGAAAAGAAAAATTTGCTCAACGACTATATGGATGAGTGGATGGAATTGAGCGAGGAGTGAGGAGCATGCCGACCCTTCATTTGATGGTGGGCCTTCCCGGTTCCGGCAAGACCACTTACACAAGAGAGCACGCCAAAGAGTGGAACGCCCTGGTGCTGACCCCGGATGTTTGGCATACCGCCCTTTTCGGGGACGATTTTTCCGGGGCGGACAGCAGCGGCGAGCATGACGCCCGGCACAGCCGCATTGAAGAACTCATGTGGAAAACGGCAGGCGATCTGCTGGCTATGGGGGTCAATGTAGCGCTGGACTTCGGCTTCTGGGCCAAATCGGAGCGGCAGGGACTGCGCCGCTGGGCGGAATCCCTGGGGGCAGGCTGCCGGGTGCACTACATGAATGTGCCGCTGGAAGAAATTTTGGCCCGTTTGGAGAGGCGCAATAGGGAAAACGACGGCGATGTGTTCCAGGTTTCGCCGGAGGACATTCAAAAGTGGGCGGCATTTTTTGAGCCGCCGGATGCGGACGAGCTGTCATGGCGATAAAAAAGCCGGAGGAAAACTCCTCCGGTAAGTAATACTGTCATGTCTTTTTTAGGATTTTTCAAATGATTGAACAATGTACTGGCGTACGGCAGGCTGTTTTAATCAAACAGCCTGTCTTTTATTTTTGCAAAGAGAAAAAGCAGGATTATTCAGACACTTCTGCGGAACTGTCTGTTTCAGCACCTGTGCTGCTGGTGTCGTCTGCGGAGGCGTCAACAGAAGTTTCATCGGCTGCCGAGCTTTCTGTGGATTCTTCTTCGGCGGCAGATTCCTCAGCGGAAACCTCTTCAGAAGACTCTTCCGTAGACGATTCTTCTGTGGACGACTCTTCAGTGGAAGATTCATCCGCCGCGGACGAAACAGAGCTTTCTTCCGTAGTAGTGGAAGAACCCGTGTCATCCCCGCAGGACGCCAAACTAAAAACCATAACAGCGGACAGGATAAAAGGTAAGAATTTTTTCATTTCCATGTCCTCCTTTCATGGATTATTATACGGGAGAATTATGACATGGGTGTTGAATCTGACTGAAAAGCATCTGAAAGCATTGTGAAAAATTACATTTTTTACTCAATTTATAGAATTTTCGATACAAATTCGCTGATGCGCGGGTCTTTGGGGTGGTTAAAGATTTCCTCCGGGGTGCCTTCCTCCAAAATTTGATGATCCCCCATAAAGAGGATTTTGTCGGCGGCTTCCCTGGCAAACCCCATTTCGTGAGTAACCACGATCATGGTCATGTGCTCTCTGGAAAGCTCCCGGATCACTTCCAAAACCTCGCCGGTCAGCTGCGGGTCCAAAGCAGAAGTCGGCTCGTCAAAAAGCAGGACGTCCGGCCCCATCATCAAAGCCCTTGCAATAGCCACCCGCTGTTTCTGGCCGCCGGACAGCTCGGAGGGCCGGGCGTTTTCCTTGCCTTCCAGCCCAACCTTTTTCAAAAGCTCCTTGGCCCGTTTCTCAGCGGCGGGGGCGTCCATTTTTTTTGCGTTGAGAGGGGGGAGGGTCAGATTTTTGAGCACGGTCAAATGGGGGAACAGATTAAAGTTTTGGAACACCATCCCCATTTTGGCGCAGATTTGCCGCCTGACTTTTTCAGCGGGATATTTTCCGTTATCCAAAAGGGGCTGGCCCTCGATTTGAATGGTGCCGCCGTCCGCCGTTTCCAAATTGATTAAGCACCGCAGCATGGTGCTTTTCCCGGCGCCGGAGGGTCCGATTACCGCAACGGTCTGGCCTTTTTCCACGGAAAAGCTGACTCCGTCAATAACAGCGTCGGTTCCAAAGGACTTTTTCAGCCCTTCTACTTCGATCATTTTCATGGTAAACCTCCGTTAATAGCTGAATTTTTTTTCCAGCCAGTCAAACAGCTTGGTCAAACCGTACGTCATAATTAAATAGAAGACGGCGGCCACAACATAGGCTGTGGCGTCTGTGTCCCGGTTGACGGCAGCTTTGGCAAAATACAGGATTTCCGTAACGCTGATGGCGGTAATCAAGGCCGTATCCTTGACCAGCGTAATGCATTCATTGCTGATGGAGGGAAGGCTGACCTTCAGCATTTGCGGGAACACGATTTTTAAGTTGGTCTGCCATTTGCTGAACCCCAGCACCTGGGCGGCCTCGTACTGCCCGGGTTCTACGGAGAGGATGCCGCCTCGGAAAATCTCGCAGAAATAGGCCGCGTAATTGAGCACAAAGGTCAGGCAGGCCGCCTCAAACCGGCCCAGCACCAGATAGTCCCCAATAACAGGGAGGTTGGGAAGCCCGAAGTAGAAAAAGAAAAGCTGGAGCAGAAGGGGAGTCCCCCGCATAATCCACACATAAAACCCGGTAATGCCCCGCAGCGCTTTTTTTCCGCTGTTGCGGAGCAGGGTCAGCAGAAGGCCCAGGGGAATGGAAAAAACCAGGGTAATCACAAACAGCCCCACAGTATACTTGACGCCCTCCAGCATGCTGACGCTCAAAGACCCCATATAACGGAGGGATTCCGCGATCCCGCTCAAAAAGTCACTCATAAAATCCTCCATAATCCGTCCGAAAAAATCGGGATTCCATCACAGAACCCCGATTGGAACTATTCTGTTACTGCACATTGCCTTGGTTGGCGACAATGTAATTGCCTGCAACCTCGTCCACCAGGAAAGCGTCAATCCGGCCGTTTTGCAGATCCATAAAAGCGGTGACGTTTTCATCATAGGTCTGGACAGAGCCGACCTTATCCGCAATACGGCTGTCTGCCAAAGCCTGTTCCGCAGAGGAACCCTTCTGCAAGCCCACGGTTTTGCCTTCCAAATCGTCCAGGCTCTCAATGCCGCTGCCTTTTTCCACAATGACCACCTGGCGGTTATTTAAGTAAGGCTTGGAAAGATACATGGCTTCCATCCGTTCCTCTGTCACAGTCATGCCGTTCCAGATGCAGTCAATGTTGCCGTTATTCAATTCCATCTCCTTGGCGTCCCAGTTGATGGGCTGCACTTTCAGGGTAACGCCCATGCGTTCGCATACTTCCGCTGCTAAATCGATATCAACGCCCACGATTTCGTTTTCTTCATTCATAAAGCCCATAGGCGGGAAACTATCGTCCAAGCCCACAATGAATTCGCCCCGGGCCTTCAAATCTTCTAAAGAAGTGTCGTCAGCGGCCGGCTCTTTTTCCACCGGATAGGGCTGATCGTTGATGATAAGGTTGGTGCCAAACCATTTTTCCGAGATCTCCGCCGCGGTCCCGTCTTCCACCATTTCATCCAGAATCCGCTGGACTTCCTGAGCCAGCGCAACATCGTCGACCCGGAACCCAATGGCGTAAACCTCGGACCCCAAATCTTCCTCTAAGGTCAAATACTCCTTATCTCCATTGCCGCCGCAGGAAGCAAGCGACAGGGCAGCCATAACGCCTGCAAGGGCGCAGGAAACAGCTTTTTTCCAGTACTTCATGACAATTCATCCCCGCTTTTCACATAATATATGTTTGAGTTAATTTATTATAGCATTATCACGCTAAAGTGTCAATGCCTGTCACAAAATTCTTTAAATTCTGTTGGCATTTGTTTTAATTGCACAATATTAAAGGGCGCATTTTGGCTGATTCATTCCTTGTAGGGGGATGGAAAATATGCTATAATTAAATTTACTTTAAAGCGGTAAAATATTTTCTAACCAAAATTTTGTCGGTATCCCTTGCTTTTTTGAAAAAAAGCAAGTACAATAAAAGGGAACTGTATTGAGAAAGGACGGAGCATCATGTTTTTTCAAAAAGACCTGGAAACTATGCCGCGGGACAAAATACGGGCGGTCCAGCTGGAACGCCTGAAATGGGTCGTCCGATATTGTTATGATAACGTGGAGTTTTATCATAAGCGTCTGGACAGCTGCGGCGTAACACCGGATAAGATTAAATGCCTTTCCGATGTACAGTATATTCCCTTTACAACTAAGGCGGATATTCGGGATACCTATCCTTATGGGCTGTTCGCACAGCCGCTTAAAAATATCGCCCGGATTCATGCGTCCAGCGGCACAACAGGCAAACCAACTGTTGTGGGTTATACGAAAAAAGACCTGGACACCTGGTCGGATCTGGTGGCCCGGCTTTGCGTGGCTGTGGGAACAACGGATGAGGATATCGTCCAGATTTCCTTTGGATACGGACTGTTTACCGGGGCTTTGGGCCTGCATTACGGCTTGGAAAAAATCGGCGCGTCCGTTATCCCGATTTCCAGCGGCAACACGGAAAAGCAGGTGATGATTTTAAAGGATTTTGGAACTACCGCCTTGGTCAGCACTCCTTCTTATGCATTATATATGAGTGAGGTTGCACGGGAAAAAGGCGTTATTAACGACTTGAAACTGCGCCTGGGTTTGTTTGGTTCCGAAGGCTGCACGCCGGAAATGCGTGACGAAGTGGAAAAGAGCTTCCATATTTTCGCCACAGACAATTACGGCATGAGCGAGCTTATGGGCCCCGGCGTATCCGGCGAGTGCATTTACCGGGAAGGGATGCACATTGCGGAGGATCATTTCCTGCCGGAAATCATCAATCCGGATACCGGAGAGGTGCTGCCTGAAGGGGAAACCGGCGAACTGGTTATGACAACTTTGACAAAAGAGGGATTTCCGCTTCTTCGCTACCGCACCAAGGACTTGACCCGGTTAAATTACGATACCTGCAAGTGCGGCCGCACCCATGTCCGCATGGATAAAATCAAAGGCCGCAGCGACGATATGATGAAAATCCGGGGCGTCAACGTTTTCCCCACCCAGATCGAAAGCGTACTCATCGGTTTGCCCAATATCGGGCCTCATTATCAGCTGGTGCTTCGGCGGGAAGGATACATGGACACCCTGGAAGTCCGCGTGGAACTGGTGGACGGCAGCCTTTTGGACGAGTATAAGAAACTGTCGGAAATCCAAGCCAATGTCCGGGCGGCGCTGAAAACGGTTCTGGGCATTGATACCAAGGTAACCCTTTGCGAACCGAAATCCATTGAACGGTTCCAGGGCAAAGCGAAACGAATCGTGGATCTGCGGAACGAAAAATAGCATGATTCTATTATAATGGAAAGGACTGAATTGTTTGAAAGAGTTACTGCTGGGCAACGAGGCAGTTGCCAGAGGACTATACGAGGCCGGATGCGGGATTGTTTCCAGTTATCCCGGCACCCCCAGTACGGAAATTACGGAAGCCGCCGCCAAATATCCGGAGATTTATGCGGAATGGGCGCCCAATGAAAAGGTGGCTATGGAGGTTGCCATTGGCAGCGCCATTGGCGGGAAACGCTCCTTCTGCGGCATGAAGCACGTCGGCTTGAACGTCGCAGCGGACCCGCTGTTTACCGTATCTTATGCGGGAGTAAACGCCGGGATGGTCATTGCGGTGGCGGACGACCCCGGTATGCACTCCTCTCAGAATGAGCAGGATTCCCGCCATTACGCCATTGCGGCTAAGGTGCCCATGCTGGAGCCTGCGGATTCCGCGGATGCCCTGGCTTACACCAAGGCGGCTTATGAAATCTCGGAGCAGTTTGACACACCGGTGATCCTGCGGATGTCCACCCGGATTTCCCATTCCCAAAGCTTAGTGGAAACAGGGGACCGGCAGGAGCTGCCTTTGAAGGAGTACAAAAAAGACCCGGCCAAATATGTGATGATGCCGGCTTTTGCCAAGGCAAAGCATGTTGTGGTGGAGGAGCGGACGGCAAAGCTCCGGGAATTTGCGGAAACTACCCCCTTAAACCAGGTGTTCTGGAACGACACAAAAATCGGCGTCATTGCCGCAGGTTCTACATACCAGTATGCCAGAGAAGTGTTGGGAGACAGCGCCAGCTACCTGAAACTGGGAATGGTCAATCCCCTTCCGGTGAAGCTCATTCAGGATTTTGCCGCCAAAGTGGACGCCCTTTATATCATTGAAGAATTGGACGATATTATTGAAACTCACTGCCGGAAAATCGGCGTAAACGGAATCGGCAAGGAGCTGTTCCCCTGGATCGGAGAATTTTCCCAGAAGCTCATTGCAGAGAAACTTTTCGGTGAAAAGGAAAATACCTTTACATTCCCGGAAAGCATCCCCGGGCGTCCTCCCGTTCTCTGCGCCGGATGTCCTCACCGCGGGCTGTTCTTTGTGCTGAACCAGCTGAAGGTCATGGTTTCCGGCGATATCGGCTGTTATACCTTAGGCGCCAGCGCGCCGCTGTCCGCCATGGATACCACAATCTGCATGGGCGCTTCTATTTCCGGCCTTCACGGCTTCAATACGGCCAGAGGGAAAGAATCCGCCGCTCGTTCCGTGGCTGTTATCGGGGATTCCACCTTTATCCATTCCGGCATTACCGGTCTCATCGACATTGCCTATAACCAAGGAATTTCCACTGTCATTATTTTGGATAATTCTATTACCGGCATGACCGGTCATCAGCAGAACCCCACCACCGGTTACACCCTGAAGGGCGACCCGACTGCCAAGGTCAGCCTGGAGAAGCTCTGCGCTGCGGTGGGCATCAACCGGGTGCGGGTAGTGGATCCTTACGACCTGGCCCAGACCCGTCAGGCTATTGAAGAGGAATTGGCTGTGGAAGAACCCTCCGTGGTGATTTCCCGGCGGCCCTGCGCGCTGCTCAAATATGTGAAGCACAAAGCGCCGCTGAAAATTGACACGGAAAAATGCCGGGGCTGCAAAGCCTGCCTGCAGCTGGGCTGCCCGGCCATCAGCGTGGCAAACGGCAAAGCCGCCATTGACGATACTTTATGCGTGGGATGCGGGCTTTGCGCGGACCTCTGCCGGTTCCACGCCATTCCGACAGAGGAGGAAAAAGCATGAACAAAAGCATTATGATCGTTGGCGTCGGCGGGCAGGGGAGCCTTCTGGCCAGCAAAATGCTGGGCCATGTGGTGATGCAGGCCGGCTATGACGTGAAAGTTTCGGAAGTCCATGGAATGTCCCAGCGGGGCGGCTCTGTGGTAACTTATGTAAAGTATTCCGACGAAAAGGTCTGGTCCCCGGTAATTAACGAAGGGGAGGCGGACATCATCATCTCCTTCGAGCTTCTGGAGGCCGCCCGCTGGGTTGGATTTTTGAAAAAAGACGGCGCTGTTGTAGTGAATAACCAGGAAATCGCCCCTATGCCGGTGATTACCGGCGCCGCCGTCTACCCGGAAAATATTGGAGAGAAGCTTTCTCAAATCGGCGTCAACCTGAAACTTGTGGACGCCTTGAAACTGGCTGAGGAAGCAGGTTCTGCAAAAGCTACCAACGTGGTCCTCATGGGGGCCGTAGCCAATGTGCTGGATTTCCCGGAAGAAATGTGGCAGAAGGCTATTGACGAGTGCGTTCCGCCAAAATTTTTGGAATTAAACCGGAAGGCGTTCGCCTTAGGCCGGCAGTGCCGCTGATACACAGATACTCAGAAAGGGGATGGCAATTTATGTTTACCAGACAGCTTTCCGTTTTTGTTGAAAACAAACCAGGCCGCCTTGCGGAAATTACAACTGCCCTTGCGGAAGCAGGGGTGGATATCCGGGCCGTATCTGTTTCTGATACGGCGGATTTCGGTATTTTGCGGCTCATATTAAATGACCCCGATAAGGGCCAGGAAGTGCTGAAAAGCCATAACTGCACCGTTTCCCTGACGGATGTTATTGTAATTCGGATTAACGACCAGCCCGGCGGCCTGTCTTTCCCCATGAAGCTGCTGTTCAATTCCGGCATCAGCGTCGATTATATGTATGCGTTTATTTCAAAAAATGAAAAATCCGCCTGCATAATCCTCCGCGTCACGGACAATCAGCGGGCCGTAGAGCTTTTATCCCAGAATCACATCCAAATTGTATCCGAAGAAGAAATCCGGAATATGTAAAATTTTTTCTCCCTTTTTCCGCAGACCGGCGAAAGGGAGTTTTTATACCGCAAAATTGGAAATAACGCATAAAATTCAAGTTTTATAAATTTTATTTCTATAAAAATATTGAAATTTATGCGGCGATGTGCTACAATATGGTTATAAAAGACAGAGGAGGTTATTGTTTTGGAAAGTAGAGCGATAAAAATCAAGTCCCCGAGAAATGGGAAAATGACTATCTCCATTATTCCCGGCCACTTTGCAACCAACCATTCCCATGTCAATTATTACATTGATCTAACCGCCATTAAGCACCGCAGCCAAATGGCGATGGAGGCCGCGCAGATGCTGGCCAATTCCTATCAGCACCTGGATGTGGATACCATTATCTGCATGGATGGCTGCGAGGTAATCGGGGGATACCTGGCCTCCTATCTTGCAGAGGATGGAACCTATGCCATTAACAGACAAAAGGACATCTGCGTCATTACGCCTGAATTTAATTCCAACAGCCAGCTGATTTTCCGGGACAACATCCAAGGCATGGTGTGGAATAAGAACGTCCTTTTAATGATTGCTTCCGCCACAACGGGAAAAACCATCAACCGTTCCTTGGAATGCATTAAATATTACGGAGGGAACGTCATGGGAATTGCCGCCATTTTCAGCGCGATTTCCGACATGAACGGCGTTCCGATTGAAAGCCTATTTTCCCTCCGGGACATTCCCAATTACCACACTTATGATTTCAAGGACTGCCCCGAATGCAAAGCCCAGCATAAGATTGACGCCATTGTAAACAGCTATGGCTATTCCAAAATTTGACCGAAAAATCCCAGCAGGGGCGCGGAAGCGCCCTTGTTTTTATGGAAATCAGGCCAAATTGGGAAGAATTTGCAAAAATCCCGGAAAATTTCTTGAGATTCTCTTTACATTACGGGATAAATAAGGTAGAATAGGTTTGTATAAATTCGCAGAATGGAGTGTCGATTTTGGAACCAAAATATAAGAGAGTCCTTTTGAAGCTCAGCGGAGAGGCGCTGGCCGGAGAGAAAAAATTCGGCTTGGATTACGGCGTCATCAGCCCCATCTGTCATGCGATTAAGGAGTGCGTGGATATGGGCGCCCAGATCGCCGTAGTAGTCGGCGGCGGCAACTTCTGGCGGGGCCGCAGCAGCGGCGCTATGGACCGCACTCGTGCTGACCACATCGGCATGCTGGGGACGACCATGAACGCGCTGGCTGTGGCGGATGCTCTGGAAGAAACCGGCGCGGTTGTCCGTGTACAAACGGCTATTGCCATGCAGGAAGTAGCGGAGCCTTACATCCGCAACCGGGCGGTCCGGCATCTGGAAAAAGGGCGCGTTGTGATTTTTGGCTGCGGCACCGGCAACCCGTTTTTCTCCACAGACACGGCAGCCTCCCTGCGCGCGGCGGAAATCGAAGCGGACATTGTGCTGAAAGCGACCATGGTGGACGGCGTTTATGACAAGGACCCCCATAAATTCCCTGACGCGGTAAAATTTGATACCTTGACCTTTACGGACGTCTTAACCAAAAATCTGGCTGTAATGGATTCCACCGCCGCTTCCATGTGCAAGGACAACGGCCTCCCGCTTTTGGTCTTTAATCTGGCGGACCCGCAGAATATCGTTAAGGCCGTCCGCGGCGACAAGGTTGGAACGCTGGTCCTCCCGGAATAATATCGTAATTTTTTGACAGAAAGGGTTATGGATATGAAAGAACAGTTGAAAAAAGCAGAAGAAAAAATGCAGAAATCCTTGGCTGCTCTGGATAAGGAATTTACTTCTATCCGGGCGGGCCGGGCGAATCCTGCCGTCTTGGACAGAATTACAGTGGACTACTACGGCAGTCCCACTCCCATTAATCAGATGGCGGCCATTTCGGTGCCGGAGGCCCGCACGCTGATGGTGCAGCCCTGGGATATTTCTACCCTGAAATCCATTGAAAAGGCCATTTTGGCTTCTGAACTGGGCATTACCCCCAATAACGACGGCAAAGTCATCCGCCTGAACTTCCCCCCTCTGACTGAGGAACGCCGCAAAGAGCTGGCCAAGGACATTCGGAAAATGGGCGAAGAGTGCAAGGTCGCGGTCCGTTCCATCCGCCGGGACGCCATGGATAAGCTGAAAGCTATGAAGAAAAACGGCGAACTCACCGAAGATGATCTGAAAGACGGTGAAAAGGAGACCCAGAAGCTGACAGATAAGTATATCAAGGACATCGATTTGATGACCGAGAAAAAAGAAAAAGAAATCATGGAGCTGTAATATGGAGCAAAAGGAACTCCTTCCGGTCCATATCGGGATTATTATGGACGGCAACGGCAGGTGGGCGAAAAAACGGGGTTTGCCCAGGAAAATGGGGCACCGTGCCGGTGCGGAAGCCTTTAAAAATATTGCGCGTTACGCCAATAAGCGGGGAATCCGCTTTATGACCATGTACGTATTTTCCACGGAAAACTGGAAACGCCCCCAGGATGAGGTAAACTCTATCGTGGAGCTGCTGCGGAATTATCTGGACGAGGTGGAGCGGTATAAGGATGAAAATATCCGCCTTCGTTTTATTGGAAATCTTTCTGTTTTTGACGAGGATATCCGGCAAAAAATGGAAAGAGCCGAAAAAAACAGCGCGGAAAATACCGGTTTGACCTTGAACCTGGCTATCAACTACGGCGGCCGGGATGAGATTGTGCATGCTGCCCGCCGGCTGGCCCAGAAGGCAAAGGACGGACAGCTGCAGCCGGAGGAAATTACGGAAGAATTGTTTTCCCAAAATCTGTACGCCGGAGATGAGCCGGATGTGGATTTGATTATCCGCCCCAGCGGGGAGTACCGGCTGTCCAATTTTTTAATCTGGCAAAGCGCCTATGCGGAGTATGTGTTTATGGATGAGGTTCTTTGGCCGGATTTTAAGCCGTCGCATTTTGAGGAAGCACTGAGGGAATTCCAAAAGAGGAACCGCCGCTTCGGCGGAATTTGAAAAAAGGCGCCCCTCACTTTTCGAGAGGCGCTTCTTTCCGTTATGATGGATATAAGCTCAAATGGAGGAAACAGGGATGAAACAACGCGTAATTTCAGCAATGATCGGGCTTGTAATCCTGCTGGTTGTCTTATTTTTGTATGAAACATTCGTCTTTAACGCCGCCATTGCAGTGATTTCCGCCATTGCGGTTTATGAGATCCTGCATTCCACAGGTTATGTGAAAAACTTATTCGTTTTAGTCTGCTCTGTCTTATACGGTGCCAGTATGCCCTTTTACGACACAGTCCGCACCATCGGTTCCAGCAAAGCGTTTTTTTATGTGACGCTTGTATATCTAGCGCTGATGCTGGGGGCGATGCTGGTAAAGCACCAGGCCTTGCAATTTACCGAGATTACGACGGCAGTTTTTGTTTCTTTGTTGGTCCCGCTGGCTTTTTCGATTTTAATTTACATCCGGGACCATTCGGGCAACGGCCTTTTTTACACGCTGCTGGCCTGCGTGGCGGCTTGGGTGGCGGATTCGGCGGCTTATTTTGTCGGCAGGAAATTCGGGCGGCATAAAATGTGCCCTCTTATCAGCCCCCATAAAACGGTGGAAGGCGCAATTGGCGGGATTATTTTTGCGGTGTTGTTTTTTGTCCTGTTCTGCTGGGGATATGCGCTGTTCCTGCGGGAAAACGGCACAATGGTACAGGTTTCTTACGGGTCGGCAGTTTTGATTGGCGCGGTGTGCTCCATTGTGGGCATATGCGGGGACTTGACCGCATCCGTTATTAAACGTCAGACAGGTATCAAGGACTTTGGCACCATTATGCCGGGGCACGGAGGCGTCATGGACCGTTTTGACAGCTTTCTGCTTGTTGTCCCTGCACTGTACCTGATGCTCCGCGCTTTCCCCATATTTACGCTGCTTGCTTAGGAGGTTTTCGTGGAACATCAACCCATTACAATTCTAGGTTCCACCGGCTCTATTGGGACGCAGGCTTTGGAGGTTTGCGAAAACAATAGGATTCTGGTAAAAGGCCTTGCAGCCTTTTCTAATGAAGTTTTGCTGGAAGAACAGGCCCGGCGTTTTCATCCGGAGCAGGTCTGCATTTATTCAGAGAAACATTACTCCAGTATGAAAAAACGTCTGGCGGATACGGACGTCCGCGTTGTCAGCGGTATGGAGGGCCTTTGCGAAACCGCCGCTCTTTCCGGGACAGGGACGTGTTTAAATTCCGTGGTGGGCATGGTGGGCCTTCAGCCCACATTGGCGGCCATTGAAGCCGGCAAAACCATCGCCCTGGCCAATAAGGAAACCTTAGTCACCGGCGGGGAACTGGTGATGCAGTCTGCAAAGGAAAAAGGTGTGCGGATTCTTCCGGTAGACAGCGAGCATTCCGCGATTTTTCAATGTTTGCAGGGATATTCCGGCCGTGAATTGAATAAGATACTGTTGACTGCGTCCGGCGGCCCGTTTTTTGGAAAAACACGGGAAGAGCTGGCCCGGGTCACTGTGGAACAGGCCCTGCGCCATCCAAACTGGAGTATGGGGGCCAAAATCACCATTGATTCCGCCACGCTGATGAACAAAGGCTTTGAATGCATCGAAGCGGTGTGGCTGTTTGAGGTGAAGTCCTCACAGATTCAAGTGCTGGTTCACCGGGAAAGCGTCATCCACTCCATGGTGGAATTTTGCGACCATGCGGTACTGGCCCAGCTGGGCGCGCCGGATATGAAAATCCCTATCCAGTATGCGCTGACCTACCCGGAAAGGCTTCCATGCGCGGTAAAACCTTTGGACCTTTTGGAATACGGGAGCTTAACCTTTGCAAAGCCCGACCTGGATACTTTTCCCTGTTTGGGCGCCGCGCTGAAAGCTATTGAAATGGGCGGGCTGTATCCGACTTTAGTAAACAGCGCCAACGAGGAACTGGTGCGGCTCTTTTTGGACGGCAAAATTCCCTTCCTGCAAATCGGGGATACGGTGTCCAGAATGCTGGAGCTTTCCGCCGGGCAGGAAGTCACCGTGGCGTCGGTGCTGGAAGCGGAAAAGGCCGCGCGGGAGGCTGTCCATTCTATATGCGGCGTCGCATAACAATTTTTCATATCGGAGGGAACCATGCTCGTAAATATTCTTCTGACTCTGGTTATTTTTCTGGTTATTATTTTCATCCACGAACTTGGCCACTTCCTGATGGCCAAATGGAGTGGGGTCAGGGTAAATGAATTTGCCTTGGGGATGGGTCCTGCGATCTTCCGCCGGCAAAAGGGGGAAACCCTTTATTCGATCCGCGCATTTCCCGTCGGAGGCTTTTGCAGCATGGAAGGGGAGGACAGCGGATCGGAGGACCCCCACGCATTCTGCAACGCCGTTGTCTGGAAACGGATGGCTGTGGTGGTTGCCGGCGCAGTGATGAACCTTCTGCTGGGGTTTGGGCTGATTGTGGGGATTACCGCCGCTTCCGACGTCATTACTTCCAACACGGTGGCTTCTTTTTCCGAAAACGCCTCCTCCCAGGCTTCCGGGCTTCAGGCGGGAGATGAAATCTTAGAAATTAACGGCCGCTCCATTTGGGTGGAAAATGACATCGCCTACCAGCTTTTGATGGATACGGACGGCGTCGTAGATATGGTTGTCCGCCGGAATGGGGAAAAAGTAGAGCTGCCGGAGGTTGCCTTTGCGTATCAGGAGGACGAAAACGGTTCTCATACGCTGATTGTGGATTTCAAGGTAGTAGGGGAACCCATTACCATTGGGAATGTGCTCAGCTATTCCATCCGGAAATCCGCGTCTGTGGCCCGGCTGGTTTGGATCTCTCTCTTGGACCTGGTTACCGGAAACGCTTCCCTTAATGATCTGGCCGGTCCCATTGGCATGACCCAGGTAGTGGGGCAGGCGGCATCTGTGGGTGTGTCCTCCCTGCTTTTGCTGGCTGCGTTTATTACGATCAATGTGGGCATTTTTAACCTGCTGCCCATTCCCGCCTTGGACGGCGGCCGGCTTTTGTTCTTAATTGTAGAGGCAATCCGGCGCAAACCCATTAAGCCGGAATATGAAGGTTATGTCCATATGGTCGGGTTTGCTTTGTTGATTTTACTAATGATTGTGGTCGCCTTCCACGATATTTGGCGGCTGGTTACCTGAAAAACAGGGGCAGAGTTTTCTGCTCCTGTTTTTCAAAAGGAGGAATTTGAATGACACGAAGAACTGTTACCCCAGTAAAATTGGGCAGCCTTACCTTTGGGACAGGCCCCATCTATATCCAGTCCATGCTGAATGTCCCCAGCACCGATATCTCCGGCAGCGTGGCCCAGGCGGTGGCGTTGGAGGAGGCTGGCTGCGAGATTATCCGGGCAGCGATTCCCAACCAGGAAGCGGTGGCCTTGATTCCTGCCATCAAAGACAAGGTCAAAGCGCCGCTGGTGGCGGATATTCATTTTGATTACCGTCTGGCCCTGGAAGCCTTGGAAGCGGGGGTGGATAAAATCCGGATTAATCCCGGGAATATCGGGGATGAAGACCGCATCCATGCGGTGGCTAAAGCCTGTGCCAACCGGAATGTGCCCATCCGCATCGGCGTCAACGGCGGTTCCCTGGAAAAGCACATCCTGGCGAAATACGGCGCGCCTACTGCCGACGCTTTGGTGGAAAGCGGCCTTTATAACGCAAAGCTGCTGGAAAAATTTGATTTTCACCAGATTGTGATTTCCCTGAAATCCTCCAACGTGCAGACTATGATTGAAGCGTACCGGAAATTGGCGGCCTGCTGCGATTATCCCCTGCACCTTGGGGTGACGGAGGCGGGGACGGAACGGATGGGGCTGATTAAGTCCGCCGTGGGCATTGGCAGCTTGCTGGCGGACGGCATCGGCGACACAATCCGGGTGTCCCTGACTGCGGACCCGGTGCGGGAAGTGGCAGCTGCCCGGGATATTTTAAAAGCCCTGGATCTCTGCCCGGACGCGCCCCAAATCATATCCTGCCCCACCTGCGGGCGGACCAGGATCAATCTGATCGAGCTGGCCAACCAGGTGGAGGAGCGTCTGGCTTCGGTGAAAAAGCCCATCCGGGTGGCGGTTATGGGCTGCGCGGTCAACGGGCCCGGAGAAGCCAGGGAAGCGGACATCGGCATTGCCGGCGGGGACGGCTGCGCCGTATTGTTTAAAAAGGGAGAAATCCTGCGCAAGGTGCCGGAAAACCGGATTGTGGAAGAACTATTTGCGGAAATTGAACGGATGGATGAAAAGGGGACACACTAATGCAGCAGACCAGCTTTGAGTATATCTTCGGCGATTTTTTGACAGAGCCCTTTCGCTCCGTCTTTGGGGCATGCGAGATCCTGCGTATTGACGCGGACCGGGAAGCCCAGGATCTGCTGATTACTGCCAAAAGTCAGAGCTTTATTGAAACAGATCATGTGCGGGAATGCGGGCAGTCCATCGCGCAGAAAGCCGGGTTAAAGCGGGTGCGGATTCAGATGAAGTATCTGCCGACTTTGTTTTCTGTCAATTGTTTTCCATCCCTGGTGACAGAACTGAAGAGCCGCTGCGGAATCGTCAACGGCTTTTTTGACGGTGCGGAGGCTGTGTTAGAGGAAAACCTCCTGACAGTCCGCCTTCAAAATGGCGGCCGGGACATCCTTTTGCAGGCGGGCGTTGACAAATTGCTGGAACGGGTTATACAGGAATTCTTCAGCCTGCGAGTAGAGGTGGCCTTTGACGGGGTGTTGCAGGTGGAGGAACAGCAGATCCCCCATACGCCTATGGTCATGAAAGCGCCGGAACCAGCCCCCGTCCATGTGCAGGCCAAACCGGCGGCTCCCCGCTGGAACGGCGGGAACAATGGAAACGGCGGAGGATATCCCCGGCGTGGCGGGGCAGTCAAGGATACGCCGGAAGATGTTACCATTGATTTTACCGCCCTCCATTTTAAAAAGAACGCCAAGCTGTTAAAGGGCAAAAAAATCACCGACCAGCCGGTGTCCATGGCAGAATTAACTGCCAGCAGCGGCACCGTTGTGGTTTGGGGGGATATTTTTACCGCCGAATCCAAAGTGACCCGGGCCGGGGATAAGGTGATCTTAACCTATAATTTTACCGATTACACCTCCAGCAACACCATCAAAATCATTGACAGCGTGGACAATGAGGAAAAATACGGTCCTTTGAAAAAAGGGGCTACGATTATGGTCCGGGGCGAGGTGGTGGATGACAAATATGATAAGGAAATCTCCATCAAGCCTTACGACATTATGATTTTGGACAAAGAGCCCCGTTTGGACGAGGCGGAACAAAAAAGGGTGGAACTCCACTGCCACACCAAAATGTCCATGATGGACGGTGTTTCAGAGACAGCGGACATTGTAAAAACCGCCTATAAATGGGGCCATAAAGCCATTGCCATTACAGACCACGGGGTGGTGCAGGCCTTCCCGGACGCCATGAACGCTGTAGAGGACATTCGGAAAGGCGGCGCGGATTTCAAAGTAATTTACGGTGTGGAGGCTTATTTTGTCAACGACAGCGTGGAAGCGGTCACAGGAGGGGACGATACGCCTTTTGACGGGGAATTTATCGTTTTTGACACCGAAACCACCGGACTCAGCGCCCAAAGCGAACGCCTGACGGAAATCGGTGCGGTGCTTCTCAAAAACGGTGAAATTGCGGAGCGGTTTAACACTTTTGTGAATCCGGAAAAGCCCATCCCTCCCAAAATCGTGGAACTGACCGGTATCCGGGACGATATGGTCGCCGACGCCCCTTCGGAGCAGGAGGCTCTGGAAAAGTTCCTGGAATTCGCCGGGAACCGGCCGCTCATTGCCCACAACGCCCCCTTTGACATGAGCTTTTTAAATGCGGCGGCCCGCCGGTCCGGAAAAATCCTGCCCCATACATATTTGGACACAGTGGCGCTGGCCCGGGCTTTATACCCGGAACTGAAACGGCACAAACTGGACACTCTTGCAAAGCATTTGAACCTGGGGGAATTTAACCACCACCGGGCCTGCGACGATGCGGAAATGCTGGCGAAAATTTTCCAGAAAATGCTGGAAAAGCTGGCTGCTGAAAAAGATGTCCATTCCTTAGGGAATGTCAACCAGGCGGCAGGCGGCGGCGATCCCAAACAGCTCCGCAGCTATCACCAAATCCTGCTGGTGAAAAATCAGGCGGGTTTAAAAAACCTGTACCGGCTGGTTTCCATGGGCCACACCCAGTATTATTACCGCCATCCCCGCACGCCCAAAAGCGAATTAAAAAAATACCGGGAAGGGTTATTGATCGGCAGCGCCTGTGAAGCGGGAGAACTTTACAGGGCGATTTTGGCGGGAAAGAGCTTTGAGGAGCTTTGCGACATTGCGGATTTTTACGATTATCTGGAAATCCAGCCCCTTGGGAACAACGAATTTATGCTGCGGGACGGTACTGTGGCCAGCCGGGAGCAGCTAATGGAAAATAACCGCTTGATCTGCCGCATTGGCGAAAAGCTGGGCAAACCGGTTGTGGCCACCTGCGATGTGCATTTTCTAAACAAAGAGGACGCCATTTTCCGGGCGATTTTAATGGCCGGGATGGGGTTCCAGGATGCGGATTTGCAGGCTCCCTTGTTTTTGCGGACAACGGACGAAATGCTGGCGGAATTTGAATATCTGGGGGAGGAAAAAGCCCGGGAAGTGGTCATTGAAAACCCCCGGAAAATCGCCGATATGATTGAGCCGGACATCCGGCCCATTCCAAAAGGAACATTCCCGCCCAGCATTGAAGGGGCTGATGAAGATATTCAGACTATTACCTGGAACAAGGCTAAGGAAATTTACGGCGATCCTGTGCCGGAAATCGTGGGCACCCGTTTGCAGCGGGAGCTGGACTCTATCATTAAACATGGATTCTCCGTTATGTACATGATTGCGCAGAAGCTGGTGCATTATTCGGTGGAGCACGGCTATCTGGTCGGCTCCCGTGGTTCCGTCGGTTCCTCCTTTGTGGCCACCATGGCGGGGATTTCCGAGGTAAATCCATTGGCCCCCCACTATGTCTGCCCGGAATGCAAGCACAGCGAATTTTTCACCGACGGCAGCATCGGTTCCGGTTTTGACCTGCCCCCTAAGGAATGCCCTGTCTGCGGCACGAAAATGGACCAGGACGGCCACGACATCCCCTTTGAAACCTTCCTGGGATTCGATGGGGACAAGGAACCGGATATTGACTTGAACTTTTCCGGCGAATACCAGAGCTATGTTCACCGGTACACAGAGGAGCTTTTCGGCACCGACCACGTTTTCAAAGCAGGAACCATCTCTACTGTTGCGGAAAAAACCGCTTTTGGCTTTGTACTGAAATACTTGGAGGAACGGGGAAAGGTGATCCATAAGGCCGAGGAACTGCGCCTGGCCCAGGGCTGCACCGGCGTCAAGCGGACCACCGGCCAGCACCCTGGCGGCATGGTGGTTATCCCCTCGGATTACGAGGTCTACGACTTTACCCCCATCCAGCACCCGGCGGACAAAGCCGACAGCGATATTTTAACGACGCATTTCGACTTCCACTCCCTTCACGACACCATTCTGAAGCTGGACGAACTGGGACACGATGTTCCCACCCTGTACCGGCATATCGAGGATTTGACCGGCATCAGCGTCATGAAGGTTTCCATGAGCGACCCGGCGGTGTTCAGCCTTTTCACCTCCACAGAGGCGTTAGGGGTCACGCCGGATGAAATTTTCAGCGAAACCGGCACCCTTTCCCTGCCGGAAATGGGCACCCCCTTTGTCCGGGGCATGCTTTTGGAGGCGCAGCCCAAAAACTTCGCCGACCTTTTGCAGATTTCCGGCCTTTCCCATGGCACCGACGTTTGGCTGGGCAACGCCAAGGATTTGATTGACTCCAAAACCTGTACCATTTCCAATGTAATCGGAACCCGTGACAGCATTATGACCTACCTTCTCCACAAGGGGATGCAGCCGAAGCTGGCCTTTAAGATTATGGAAATCACCCGAAAGGGCAAGGCGCCCAAGCTGCTCACCGAGGAAATGAAGGAGGATATGCGGGCCCACGATGTGCCGGAATGGTATATTGAGAGCTGCTTGAAAATCAAGTACATGTTCCCCAAAGCCCACGCCGCCGCGTATGTTATTGCAGCAATCCGGCTGGCCTGGTACAAAGTCCATGAACCGCTGGCTTACTATGCGGCATTTTTTACCGTCCGGGGCGGCGATTTCGAGGTGGAATCGGCATTGGCCGGGAAAGAGGCTGTCCGGGCGCGGATTTTGCAGCTGAAAGATATGGAGCGTTCCGTCAAGGAGGAGGACGTTTACAACACCCTTCTGATTATCAACGAAATGCTCTGCCGGGGCTATGAGTTCTTGAATATCGACCTTTATAAGTCCCATGCTGTCAAATATCAAATTGAGGACGGAAAAATCCGCCTGCCTTTTAACGCCATTAAGGGGTTGGGAGACGCTGCGGCTTACAGCTTGATGGAAGCGGGAAAACAGGGGGAGTATATCTCCGTAGAGGAAGTGCAGACCCGGGCAGGGATTTCCAAATCCCTGTGCGAAACCTTGCAGCAGCTGGGGGTGACTAAGGATCTGCCTCAGTCCAGCCAGATGACCCTTTTTTCCTTCTGACAAAATAATTCTTGACAGCGCCGATTTTGTGTGTTATCATATTATCGCGGTAAAGCGAAGAAAGGGGGCAGTTTCCGTTTCGGAAAGATTGATATGCATAAGAATAAGTTCATTACGCCTGAAGGAACCCGTGACATTCTGTTTGAGGACTGCGCCGCCCGCCGGAAGGTGGAGGCAAAAATAAAGGATTTGTTCAGCTCAAGGGGGTTTTCTGAGGTAATTACTCCCGGCATTGAGTTTTACGATGTATTTAACTCGGAATCCCATGGCGTTTCCCAGGAAACGATTTATAAGCTGATTGACTATAAGGGGCGGCTGCTGGCGTTAAAGCCGGATTTGACCATGCCCATTGCCCGGCTGGCTGCAACCCGGCTGCGGGATCAGGCAAGACCGCTGCGGCTTTATTACAGCCAGAATATCTACACCATGACACCCGCCCTAACCGGCAGAAGCGATGAAATCCCGCAGATTGGGGTGGAAATCATCGGCGCGGGCGGAAAGCGCACCGACTTGGAAGTGCTGGTTTTAGCGCTGGAAGCCCTGCAAAGCTGTGAACTGGACGACTTCCGGCTGGAAATCGGGCATATCGGCTTTTTCAGCACCCTGATCCGGAAACTGCATCTTGATACAGAGCAGACGGAAGAGGTCCGGACCTTGATCCAAAATAAGAATTATCCGGCTTTAAACGACATGCTGGATAAGATGGACGATAAAAAGACTGCCGCCGCTTTGAAAAAGCTCCCGGCCCTGTTTGGCGGGGAAGAAGTGCTGGATGAAGCTGCATCCACTTTAGATTGCCCGGAATTGACGCCCTTTTTGGACGCCCTGCGGAGCCTTTATCATTCTTTGGCGGAGCTGGGATTGGGGGACCGGGTTTCCCTGGATCTGGGGATTGTCAACCGGACGGACTATTATACCGGCATTGTTTTCAAGGGGTATATCGAGGGCCTGGGCACCACTGCCTTGCAGGGGGGCCGCTACGACAGCCTGCTGTCCGATTACGGCAAGGACGAACCGGCAGTTGGTTTTTCTATCAATGTGGACGCGGTGGCTAAGGTGCTGCTTCCGTCCATGCCTAAAAACCCCGTACCGGACGTATTGGTTTTTGCCGAGGAAGGATATGAGGTCAAAGCCCTTTTGGAAATCCGGAAACTGGTTTCCCATGGTTTCTGTGCGGAATTCAGCACCTTTGACACCTTTGACGAAAGCCGCCGGTACGCTGCCAAACGGGGAATCCCAACGGTATATGTAGTTAATGAAGATTTGGTGGAGGTGCGGCTGTCATGAAACCCATTCGCATTGCTTTGACAAAAGGACGGCTGGAAGAATCCACGGTCCGTTTGTTCGAAAAAATCGGCTACAACTGCGAGCAGCTCCGCAATAAGGGCCGGAAGCTGATTTTGGAAGTGCCGGACGCCAATTTGGAAATCGTGCTGGCCAAAGCGGCGGACGTCATCACCTATGTGGAGCACGGCGCCTGCGATATGGGCGTTGTGGGCAAGGATACCATCCTGGAATACGGCGGCAGTTTTTTCGAGGTGGCCGACCTTAAGTTCGGCAAATGCCGGTTCGCCCTGGCGGTAAAAAAGGGTACGGATTTTTACGCCGGTTATAAGGTAAAGCGTATCGCCACCAAATACCCAGGTGTTGCCCGAGAATATTTTGCCGACAAGGGCATGGATGTGGAAATCATTAAGATCGAAGGCTCTGTGGAGCTGGCCCCGCTTTTGGGATTGTCCGACGGCATTGTGGATATTGTAGAAACCGGCACAACCCTGAAAGAAAACGGGCTGGAGGTTACGGAGAACATCATCAGCCTTTCTGCCCGGCTCATTGTCAACAGCGCCAGCTTGAAGCTGCGGAAAAAAGAATTAGAGGCGGTTATCTCCAAAATCGAGGCCGCTATTGAATAGAAAGGAAGATACATCATGCTGCCAATCGTTACCGCCAACGGCCAGGATGAAACCGCGCTCCTTTCCGCCCTCCGCCAGAGAAGCGGGGAAGTGGATAAACAGGTGGCGCAGACCGTTGCCGAGATCATTGAAAATGTCCGCGTAAACGGCGATAAGGCCGTGGAAGAGTACACTTTGAAATTCGACGGCAAACTGCCGCCTGCCATTGAGGTCAGCCAGGAGGAGATCAACGACGCCCTGACGGAGGCGGACCCGGATTTTGTATCTACTCTTTTAAACTCCATGGAGAACATCGCGGATTTCCACAACCGTCAAAAACATCAGAGCTTTATCGACTTAAAGGAAAACGGCGTGATTTTGGGCCAGCGCATCCGGGGCCTGAAACGTGTGGGGCTTTACGTTCCCGGCGGCACGGCGGCATACCCCTCTTCCGTACTGATGAACGCCGTTCCGGCGAAAATCGCGGGGGTCCAGGAGCTGATTATGGTAACGCCCCCCACCAAAGACGGCAAGGCAAACCCGGATATTTTAACGGCGGCCGCAGTTGCAGGGGTTGACCGGGTGTTCCTGCTGGGCGGCGCACAGGCGGTGGCAGCCTTGGCTTATGGCACGGAAACCATCCCGAAGGTGGACAAAATCGTAGGGCCGGGCAATATTTTCGTAGCCACGGCAAAACGCCAGCTTTACGGGGTCGTGGACATCGACATGGTGGCTGGCCCCAGCGAAATCCTGGTGCTGGCGGACGAAACCGCCAACCCCAAATATGTGGCGGCGGATTTAATGTCCCAGGCAGAGCACGACCGGCTGGCCTCAGCCATCCTCATCACCACCAGCCGGAAGCTGGCGGAGGAAACCAAGGCGGAGTTGGAACGCCAGGTAGAATCCCTTTCCCGTAAGGAAATTATCCGGGAATCCCTGAAAAATTTCGGCGGCATTATTGTCTGCGACACCATTGACCGGGCTATTGACCTGGCAAACGAGGTGGCCCCGGAGCACCTGGAAGTGGCCGTCAAAGATCCCTTCACTTATCTGGGGCGGCTGGACAACGCCGGTTCCATTTTCCTTGGGGAGTACGCGCCGGAACCCTTGGGGGACTATTACGCCGGCCCCAACCATGTTCTGCCCACCAGCGGCACCGCCCGGTTTTTCTCGCCCCTTTCTGTGGACGCTTTTGTGAAAAAATCCAGCTATATTTACTACACCAAGGAGGCTTTGCAGGAGGCCAGCGCCGATATTGTCCGCTTTGCCAATAAAGAGGGCCTGACTGCCCACGCCAATTCCATCATTGTCCGTTCCGAGGGGGAGGAAGCATGAGCAAAGGGTATGAACTCTGCGATAAAATCAAAAATTTAACGCCCTATGACCCGCTGGAAGGGGAATACCGGCTCCGGCTGGACGCCAATGAAAGCTATTTTGAGCCGGATGAAAACCTGCGGCGGGAGCTGGGGGAAATTGCGGCCAAAACCGCCTTTAACCGGTATCCGGACCCTTATGCGGTGGAGGTCTGCCGGGCCTTTGCGGAATTTTACGGGCTGCCGGAATCTCTGGTAACAGCTGGGAACGGCTCGGACGAGCTGATTAGCATCATTTGCGGGACGCTGCTCCAAAAGGGGGAGAAGCTGCTGACTTTCGCGCCGGATTTTTCCATGTACCGGTTCTACGCGGAGCTTTATGAGCTGGAATCCGTGGTAATGGAGAAAGAGCCTGACCTGACCCTTCCGGTGGACAGGGTGATTTCCTATATCAATGAAAACCAGGTTGCGGCGGTGATGTTCTCCAACCCCTGCAACCCCACTTCCCTGGGGCTGTCCCGGGAGGATGTGCGGAAGCTGGTATCCTCTGTCAAGGCCCTGGTGGTGCTGGACGAAGCTTACATGGACTTCTGGGACCAGAGCTTTCTGCCGGAAGTGCAGGAGCACGACAACCTGATTATTTTGAAAACCTGCTCTAAAGCCATCGGTATGGCGGCGGTGCGGCTGGGATTTGCCGTGGCCAAACCCGCTTTGAGCATCGCTCTTCGGGCGGCTAAGTCCCCCTATAACGTCAACAGCATTTCCCAGGCCATTGGCGCGCACATCCTTTCCAAAAGGGAATTCCTTTTGGACTGCCAGGATCAATTGGTAAAATCGGCCCGGGAACTTAACGCGCGGCTGGACAAGTTGGCGGGAGAATTTCCGGTTTTGGAAACAGTACATCCCACCTGCACCAATTTTGTCTTTGTGAAAACCCCGGCGGCTCGGGAAATCCATCAAAAGCTGCTGGAAAAATCCATTGCCGTGCGCTGTTTCGGCAAGTACCTGAGGATTACCGCGCCTTCTCCGGAACAGATGGAGGAATTATTGGCGGCTTTGCATGATATACTGGTAGAAATGAGGGACAACGCATGAGAATCGCGCAGCTTTCCCGCACCACCAAGGAAACGGACGTCCATGTGACCCTGAACGTAGACGGTTCCGGTAAGGTGAACATTCAGACGGGCATTGGATTTTTTGACCATATGCTGACGGCCCTGGGAGTTCACGCCGGATTTGACCTGGAAATCAAGGTGAAGGGTGACTTGGAGGTGGACTGCCACCACACCGTCGAGGATACCGGCATTGTGCTGGGCCAGGCCTTGGCCAAAGCTTTGGGGAATGTCCCTGTGGCCCGGTACGGTTTCTTTTATATCCCCATGGACGAGGCTTTAGGATTTGCCGCGCTGGACATCAGCAAACGGCCGTTTTTGGTGTTTGACTGCCAATTTGCGGCGGACCAAATAGGCGGTATGGACACCCAGATGGTGGAGGAATTTATGCGGGCTTTCGCCTTTAACGCCGGGATTACCCTGCATCTCCGCTGCGAGTACGGCAAAAATGACCACCACAAGGCCGAAGCCCTCTTCAAGGCCCTGGCCCATAGTCTGAAACAGGCTGTCGTGCCCGCCGGGAACGTGGTACTGTCTACCAAAGGCGTGCTTTAATCTTGCAAACGCAATTCGTATAAATAGGAGGGAACCCTCTTTGATAACCATTATTGACTACGGGGCGGGCAATTTGTTCAGCGTCCAGAACGCCTTAAATTACCTGGGACTGGAAAACCGGGTGAGCAGCGACCCTGCCGAAATCCGTTCCGCAGACGGGCTGATTCTGCCCGGCGTTGGGGCCTTCCCGGACGCCATGAGGATGCTGAACGCATCCGGCCTCACCGGCTTCATCCGGGAAGAAGCCCGCAAAAAGCCTTTCCTCGGCATCTGCCTGGGGATGCAGCTGCTTTTTGAAACGGGATATGAGTTTGAGGAAACAGCCGGTCTGGGATTACTGCCCGGGGCAGTCCAGAAAATCTCGACGCCCTATAAAATCCCCCACATGGGCTGGAACAGCCTGACCTTCCATCGGCCCTGCCCCCTTTTAGAGGGGATTCAGGAAGGGGAGTCAGTGTATTTTGTCCATTCCTTCCAGGCCAAAACCCAGCCGGAATGCCTGTATGCTTCCTGCGATTACGGGACGGAGATCCCGGCGCTGGTTGGGGAGGGGACAGTGTTCGGTGCCCAGTTCCATCCGGAAAAAAGCGGGGAAGTGGGGCTTACCATTCTGAAAAACTTCGGGAGGCTGACCAAATGATTATTCTGCCAGCAATTGACATTAAAGACGGAAACTGCGTCCGCCTCTATAAAGGGGAATTCAGCACCGTCCATAAAGTTGCCGAGAATCCCCTGGAAACCGCCCGGAAGTTTGAAGCTGATGGGGCGGAATGGCTCCATATGGTGGATTTGGATGGGGCAAAAGACGCCAAACCTCAAAATGCGGAGATTTTCTGCCAAATTGCCCGGGAAACTTCCCTGAAAGTGGAAGTAGGCGGGGGAATCCGCAGCCTGGAAACAGTGGAAGCCTACCTGTCCCGGGGAATCAGCCGGGTGATTTTAGGTTCCGCCGCTGTCCGGAACCCGGAGCTGGTGAAAACAGCGGTCAAAGAATACGGCCATCAGATTGCCGTGGGAATCGACGCCAAAAACGGCATGGCGGCGGTGGAAGGCTGGCTGGACACCTCCACGGCCCACTATCTGGATTTGGCCAAAGCCATGGAAAAAATTGGCGTTTCCACCATTATTTACACGGACATTTCCAAAGACGGGACCCTTTCCGGCCCCAATTTGCAGGAGCTGGACGCCATTAACCGAGCGGTTTCCTGCAGCATTGTGGCAAGCGGCGGCATTTCCAACTTGGACGATATTATTGCCTTGAGGAAGCTGGGCCTTTATGGGGCTATCTGCGGCAAATCCCTTTACCAAGGGACGCTGGACTTGAAAGAAGCCATCCGGGAAGCGGGGGAGGTGCAGTCATGTTAGCAAAACGCATTATCCCCTGTCTGGACGTCCGGGACGGGAAGGTAGTCAAGGGCGTCAATTTCGTGGGCATCCAGGAGGTAGGCGACCCGGTGGAGTGCGCCCGGGCTTACATGGAGCAGGGCGCGGATGAGATCGTCTTTCTGGACATTACCGCCACCAGCGACAACCGGGATACCATTGTGGATGTGGTGCGGGAAACTGCAAAACAGGTATTCGTGCCATTAACCGTAGGCGGCGGCATCCGCAGTGTGGAGGATTTTTCTAAATTGCTGCGGGCCGGGGCGGACAAAGTGAGCGTCAATTCCTCCGCTCTGAAAAATCCCCAGCTGATTGCGGAGGCCGCGGACAAATTCGGCAGCCAATGCGTAGTGGCGGCCATTGACGCCAAACGCATGGAGGACGGCTCCTGGCACGCCTTTGTGGCGGGCGGACGCAAAGACACCGGCATCGACGCGGTGGAATGGGCGGCCAAAGCCTGTGAACTGGGGGCAGGAGAAATCCTTCTGACTTCCATGGACGCGGACGGCACCAAGCAGGGCTTTGACCTGGATTTGCTGAATGCCGTGATTGCCCGGGTGAACATTCCGGTCATTGCGTCCGGCGGCTGCGGAAGCCTTGCGCATTTTTCGGAAGTCTTTGAAAAAACCGGAGCGGACGCGGCCCTGGCGGCTTCTTTATTCCACTATAAGGAACTGACGGTAGGCCAGGTGAAGGAGCACCTGCGCAGCCGCAATATCCCGGTGCGGATTTAGGAGGGGCACATGGAACTGGACAAATATTTTGCAAAAGGGGAGCTGATCCCCGCCATTGTCACCGAAGCGGAAACTGGCGAGGTCTTAATGCTAGCCTATATGAACCGGGAAAGCCTGCAAAAAACCCTGGAAACCGGCTACACTTGGTTTTACAGCCGTTCCCGCCAGTGCCTTTGGAACAAAGGGGCCACCAGCGGGCATTTACAGAAGGTGGTAACCGTCACCGCCGACTGCGACGACGATACCCTGTTAGTAAAGGTGCATCAAACCGGCCCGGCCTGCCACACCGGCAGCCACAGCTGTTTCTTTAAAGAGATTTGGAGGAATCAGGATGAATGATACATTGGAAGGGCTGTTTGAAGTAGTCAAACAGCGGAAAGAGCATTTTCAGGAAGGCTCCTACACCTGTTACCTTTTTGACAAGGGGCTGGATAAAATTCTGAAAAAATGCGGCGAGGAATGCTCTGAAATGATTATTGCCGCTAAAAACAACGACAAGGGCGAACTGACCAACGAAATGTGCGATTTGATTTACCACATGATGGTCTTAATGGCGGAACAGGGGGTGGAACTTTCCGACATCGGCGGGATTTTGGAACAGCGCCGCCAAAAAATCGGAAACCTGAAGCAGTTCCACGTTTCTGACCACAACACTTGATGGATTTCGCCGGTATAGCCCGGCCCGGATGTTGAAAGAAATTTCATACGAAAGGGCTGGGTTATATGGCAGTATTGGAATTGCTGACCGGCCCTGCGTTTTTGCTGTTTTTGGCGGGCGCGGGGATTTTTTTTACATGTAAGCTCAAAGGGATGCAGTTTTTCCAGACGGGCCGCATTTGGAAGGCGACTTTTGGCAGACTGACGGACAAAAGAGAAAAATCAAGCGGGGCGATTTCCCCTTTCCAAGCGACAGCGACGGCTCTGGCCGGCACCCTTGGGACTGGGAACATTGCCGGGGTGGCCACTGCCATCGTCAGCGGCGGACCCGGGGCGGTGTTCTGGATGTGGCTGTCGTCCTTGTTCGCTATGGCGCTGAAATACGCGGAGATTTTTTTGTCTGTCCGGTTCCGCACAGTAAATGCCAATGGGGAACAGGTGGGCGGCCCCATGTACTATATGGAAAAAGGGCTTCACTGCCGGTGGATGGCGGTGTGGTTTTCTGCTGCCTGCGTTCTGGCATCTTTCGGCATTGGCAATATGGCCCAGGCAAACGCGGCGGCCCAGTCTCTTTCGGCGGCGTTCGGCATTCCGGAATGGGCGGTGGGCATCGGCTTAATGTGTGTAATCGGGATGGTTTTGTTCGGCGGAATCAAAAAGATTTCCAAATGGACAGAACGGGTGATCCCTTTTTTAGCTGTGCTTTACATTGGGGCGTCGGTATGGGCCTTGTGGGTTCACCGCAGTAAAATTCCGGGAGTGATTTCCCTGATTATAAGGGACGCATTTGATTTTTCCGCGGCGGCAGGAGGTATCTTCGGCTTTTTAGTGTGCCGGGGCGTTCGTTACGGGGTAGCCCGGGGCGTTTTTTCCAATGAGGCGGGGATGGGATCCGCCCCCATTATCCATGGCGCTGCGGACGCCCGGTCCCCGGCGGATCAGGGAATGTGGGGGATTATCGAGGTATTCCTGGATACCACGGTTATGTGCAGCGTGACAGCTTTGGTGATTCTCACAAGCGGCGTGCCCTTTGCGGGAAAAGACGGGGCGGCCCTGACTTTAGCCGCCTTTGAAACCGTTCTGGGAAAACCGGGCGTTTTATTTTTGGCAGTGTCCATTTTGTTTTTCGCGGCGGCCAGTATTTTAGGGTGGAGCTACTGCGGCGAAAAATCCATGGAGTATCTTCATCCGGGCAAAAAAAGCCGGGACCTCTACCGGGTCCTGTATTTGTGCGCGGTACTGGCAGGGGCTGTGTTTCCGCTGGATTTCGTGTGGACGCTGTCTGATTTGCTGAACTTGGCAATGGCGGTCCCCAATGTACTGGCTGTCCTTCTGCTGAGTTCATCTATCACAGTGAGAAAAATGCAAAAATAGCATAAAAATAGATTTTACATTAACAAAATTTTGTGCTTAAAGATATTCTTCTTCTTAATTTTTTGAAAAAAGAAGAAATCAGATGATAATACGGGATTTTTTCAAAAAATCACTTGATTTTATCGGAAATCGGCTAAAAATCGAAATTGTAGATTAGCGGACAAAGTGATATATTTGTACTTGTTTAGTTTACAGATGTGCTCAACTGACGGATGTCCGCTGCAAACGCACAGGACGTGCCGCAGTTTGAATGGGAGGGGTTTGGATGAACGAAAAACCGCAGTATCTGATTGTCAATGCGGATATACTGCCCGATGTTTTCCGCAAAGTCATCGAAGCAAAACAGCTCTTGTCCAAAGCGCAGGCAAAAAATTCCTCCGAAGCCTGCCGGATCGTGGGAATTTCCAGAAGCGCATTTTATAAATACAAGGATAATGTCAAGGTATACGACGAAAAGGACAACAGCCAGCTGAGCACGTTGTATTTCAAATTGTCGGACGAGCCGGGTGTTCTCTCCAGGGTGCTGCAAAAATTGTATGAAATGGGCGCGAATATTTTGACTGTAAACCAAAATATCCCAGTAGATTCTGTGGCGGTTGTAACAGTCAGCATCCGGTTTGACAGCACGCGGGTAGACCCGGAAGAAATCTTGAGAAACCTGACCGCGATTTATGGCGTTGTTTCTGTCAAAAGAATATAATAAGGCATTGGGGGAAGTTGGATGGCAAAAGTTGCAGTGCTGGGGCACGGCGTAGTTGGCTCCGGCGTGGTGGAATTGTTCCATAAGAATAAAGGCAGCATAGAAGCCCGGGCCGGACAGCATATGGAAGTGAAGTACATTCTGGATATCCGGGATTTTCCGGATCTGCCTTACCATGACAAGTTTACAAAGGATTTTCAGCTGATCTTAAACGATCCGGAAATTACGGTGGTTGCCGAGGTAATGGGCGGGCTTTCTCCTGCATTTGAGTATGTGAAAAGCCTGCTGGAGCATGGAAAAAGCGTGGTAACCTCCAACAAGGAGCTGGTGGCGGAAAAAGGGGCGCTGCTCCTGCGCGTGGCGAAAGAGCACAATGTCAATTTCTTCTTTGAAGCCAGCGTGGGAGGGGGCATCCCTATTATCCGGCCCATGCACCAATGTCTGGCTGCCAATGAGATTACCGAAATTGCGGGGATTTTAAACGGCACCACGAATTTTATCCTGACCAAAATGATCCACGACCAAATGAGTTTCGGCGACGCGCTGAAAACGGCCCAGGAGCTGGGGTATGCGGAACGGAATCCGGCGGCGGATGTGGAAGGCCGGGATACCTGCCGCAAAATCTGCATCCTGGCTTCCCTGGCCTTTGGAAGCCACGTTTATCCCAACACGGTCTACACGGAAGGCATCACGAACCTGACTTTGGAGGATGTGGCATACGCAGAAGACTGGGGCGGAGTTATCAAACTCATCGGACGGGCAAAGAAGCTGCAGGACGGCAAGCTGACGGCGGGCGTTTTCCCGGCCTTCATCGGCGAACACAGCCAGCTGGCCAATATTGACGATGTGTTCAACGGCGTCCTGATCCGGGGGGATGCAACCGGCGACGTAGTCTTTTACGGCCGGGGCGCGGGCAAGTTCCCCACAGCCAGCGCCGTTGTGGCGGATATGATTGACGTGGCCAAAGCAAACACCACCAGCAAGTCCCTCAGCTGGGAGGATTCCGCGGAAAACCATGTGGTGGATATCCAAACCGTGCCGTTTTCCTTTTATCTCCGGTTCTGTTCGGAACGGGGCGATGAATGTGAAGCCCAGCTTCGGGAGCTTTTCCCGGACTCCACCTGGCTGGCCAGGAAAAAGCAGCCGGAGAATGAATGGGCGTTTGTTACGCCGGTTATGACGGAATTGGAGCTGCAAAAACGGCTGTCGCGCCTGAATGAAGCGGACCGGCTGCTGAACCGCATCCGGCTCCTTGACTATTGAGAATTTGCTGCGTAAGCAGAAATGGAGGCAGTTATGAAACTGATCGTACAGAAATTCGGCGGAACATCCGTTGCCAATGCAGAGCGGATCTGGAATGTGGCGCGGATTGTGACGGATACTTACAAAAAAGGGGCAAATGTGGTGGTCGTTGTTTCCGCCCAGGGCGACACTACCGATGAACTCATCGCTAAGGCCCATGAAATTGACCCCAATCCCAGCAAACGGGAAATGGATATGCTTCTTTCTACCGGAGAACAGATTTCCATTTCGCTGCTGGCTATGGCTATTTCCAAGCTGGGCTACCCGGTAATCTCCCTGACCGGCCGCCAGGCGGGCTTCCTGACCGATTCCAACCATTCCAAAGCCCGTATCAAAAAAATTGATACGGAACGGCTGGAAAAGGAGCTGGACCAGCGGAAAATCGTGGTGGTTGCCGGCTTCCAGGGCATTAACCGTTATGATGATATTACCACTTTGGGCCGCGGCGGTTCCGATACCAGCGCGGTTGCACTGGCGGCGGAGCTGAAGGCGGACCTGTGCCAGATCTATACGGATGTGGACGGCGTATATACTGCGGACCCCCGGCTTGTAAAAAACGCTAAAAAGCTGGAAGAAATCTCTTTTGACGAAATGCTGGAACTGGCGTCCTGCGGCGCTCAGGTGCTTCACAACCGTTCGGTTGAAATGGCCAAAAAATACAACGTGAATCTGGAAGTAATCTCCAGCCTGGAAGATAAACCGGGCACAAAAATTAAAGAGGTGACAAAGATGGAGAAACTGTTGATCAAAGGCGTGGCAAAAGACGATGATATTGTACGGATTTCCGTAATCGGCCTGCCCGACAAGCCTGGCATCGCCTTTAAGATTTTCTCCCTGCTGGCGGCGAAAAAAATCAATGTGGACATTATTTTGCAGTCGGTAGGCCGTACCGGCACCAAAGACATCAGCTTTACTGTCCCTGTTGACAGCAAGGACGCGGCTCTGGAAGTTCTCAGCGATGCACAGGATACCCTGGGCGAATATACTGTGGAAACGGACACGGACGTAACCAAGGTTTCCATTGTTGGGGCCGGTATGCAGTCCAATCCCGGCGTTGCGGCGAAAATGTTTGAGGCCCTCTATGAAGCGGATATTAATATCGCTATGATCTCAACTTCTGAAATCAAGATTTCTGTCCTGATTAAGAAAGATCTGGGTATTAAGGCTATGAACGCCTTGTCTGATGCGTTTATTAAATAATTTCAAAAAAAGCGGCGCATGCCGCTTTTTTTTCTGCAAAACGGGCAATATTCGGAATTTGTGCCGATATTTTGAAAAATATCGAAAATAACAGTTGATTTTTTTGCTCTGCTATGGTACAATTAAAAACAACCCTTGTGGGTTTTCTTCAAAAATTTCCCAAAGGAGGAAACAGAATGTCTTATCAACAGGGCCTTTTTCCGGTCCTATCCAAGGGGAATCTGGCTAAAAATATTTTTGACGCCGTGATTTATTGTCCGGCCATTGCACAGGAAGCCCGTCCCGGGCAGTTTGTGCATATTCGGATTCCCTCCCATATTCTCCGCCGTCCTATCTCCATAGCCGGGATAGACGCGGCTGCGGGGACCATACGAATTATTTACGAGATTCGCGGCGAGGGTACCAAAATCCTGGCGGACATTAAAGCGGGAGATATGATGGATGTTCTGGGGCCTCTTGGGCATGGTTATACAATGCAGGAGCCTGAAAAGAAATGCGTGGTTGTAGGCGGAGGAATCGGCGTACCGCCGCTGCTGCCTGTGGCCCGGCATTACGGACATCACACTACCGCTGTCTTGGGGTTCCGCAGCGCACAGGCCGCGATTCTCGAGAATGATTTTGAAAAAGCAGGAGCGTCCGTGGTTTTATGTACGGATGACGGCTCCATGGGGCGGAAAGGCTTTGTTACTTCGGCTTTGGAGGAGCTTCTGCAATCGGACACCCCCGATATTATCTGTGCGTGCGGTCCCACGATTATGCTGAAAAAAGTAGTAGAAATCGCACAGCGTTACGGGATCCCCAGTGAAATCTCTTTGGAAGAACGGATGGCCTGCGGAGTGGGCGCCTGCCTCGGGTGCGCCTGCAAAATCAATCGGGACGGGAAGGAAATCTTCCTGCACGTTTGCAAGGACGGCCCTGTCTTTTCCGGTGAGGAGGTTGTGTTTTAATGGCGGATCTTCAGGTGAATTTTGCCGGCGTATCCTTTAAAAACCCGGTTGTCCCGGCATCCGGCGCTTTCGGCTTTGGCCGGGAATATGAAAAGCTCTACCCGCTGTCCGCTTTAGGCGGCATTTCTGTGAAGGGCATGACGTTAAACCCTAAGGATGGAAACCCGCCTCCCCGTATTGCGGAGACTCCCATGGGAATGCTGAATTCCGTAGGGCTGCAAAATCCCGGAATCGATGCGTTCTTAGAAAAAGAGCTTCCGGAGCTGTCCCAAAAGGGGACGGTGATTATCGCCAACGTGGCGGGAAGCACTGTGGAAGACTGCGTGGAAATGGTGCGGAAAATCGAAGGCTCCGCCGTGGATATGATTGAGCTGAACATCTCCTGCCCCAATGTCAAACAGGGCGGGGCGGCTTTCGGCACCAGCTGCGAAAGCGCCGCCGGCATTACCGCTGCAGTGCGGAAGGCAACGACCAAACCGCTGATGGTGAAATTAAGCCCAAACGTAACCAGTATTACAGACATTGCGAAAGCTGTGGAAGCGGCTGGCGCGGACGCGGTTTCCCTGATTAATACCCTGCTGGGGATGCGGATTGACATTCAAAGCCGCCGCCCGATTCTGAAAAACAATGTGGGCGGCATGTCCGGCCCGGCAGTATTTCCCATTGCAGTCCGGATGGTTTGGCAGGTTGCCAACGCTGTGAAAATCCCTGTAATGGGGATGGGCGGCATTTCTACTGCGGAGGACGCCATTGAAATGATGATGGCAGGCGCGTCTGCAATCCAGGTGGGCGCGGCAATCTTTACGGACCCGTATGCGCCGGTCCGTATTATCGAAGGAATGAACCAATGGTTGGATGAACACGGCGTTTTATCCGTTTCTGATATCGTTGGTACAGTACAGCCCTGGTAAGGCTGTGAGCGAAAGGAACTTTATTTTATGAAAATTATGGCTGTAGATTTTGGAGATGCGCGGACAGGCCTTGCGGTATGCGACCGTACGGAGTATCTGGCTTCCCCGGTTGGCGTGATTGAGGAACGGGACTTTAACGCAACCGTTACAAAGGTAGTTTACGCCGCCATGGAATTCGAAGTCAAGATGATTGTGGTGGGATATCCCCGCAATATGGACGGCTCCGTTGGCAGCCGCGCGGAAAAATGCGCAGAGTTTGCGAGAAAACTGCAAAATCTGGTTCCTATCCCCGTTGAACTCTGGGATGAGCGCTCTACGACTGTAATGGCGCATAACTACTTGAATGAAACAAATACCCGGGGGAAAAAACGGAAACAAATCATCGATGAGGTGGCGGCTACCATTATTTTGGAAAGCTACCTGGCTTATCGGCGAAACCAAAAAGGGGATAATGACCATGGAAATGAAGGACTTTTATAAACAATTTTGCAAAGAAGGTTTTGATGAAAACGGCATCTTGAATGAGTTCCAGGTGACGGCGGCAGACGATTTTAACTTCGCCTATGACGTGATTGATAAAATCGCTGAACTGGAGCCCAACCGGCGGGCTATGGTTTGGACCAATGAAGCCGGGGAGGAAAAAATCTTTTCCTTCCGGGATATCAGCGAGTATTCCACCAAAGCCGCCAACCTGTTCGCCGCCCACGGCATTAAGAAGGGCGACACAGTGATGCTGATCTTAAAGCGGAATTACCAGTTCTGGTTCGCAATCCTGGGGTTACACAAGCTTGGGGCCATCACCATCCCGGCCACCAACCTTTTGACTACCAAGGATATTGTGTACCGGTTCCAGGCGGCGTCCGTCAAGGCGATCGTCTGCACCTGCCAGTGCAATGTGCACCAGTACATTGACGAGGCGGAAAAGAAACTGGGGATCGAAGTCATCAAATTCTCCTCGATGGGGCATTTTGACAATTATATCAATTTTGATGAGGAAATCGAAAAACAGCCGGCTGTCATGGAACGTGTCCCGGTGACCACCACCGACGGGATGCTCATGTATTTCACATCCGGCACCACGGGGCAACCTAAAATGGTGCTCCATGGTTACGATTATCCTCT
This sequence comes from Candidatus Merdivicinus excrementipullorum, assembly GCA_018716725.1. GTDB lineage: Bacteria > Bacillota > Clostridia > Oscillospirales > Ruminococcaceae > Merdivicinus > Merdivicinus excrementipullorum. The sequence goes on from DVJP01000036.1 coordinate 54,474, forward strand.
GGCTCATATCATCACTGCGGTGCATTGGCATCATGTGGACCCGGACGGGCTGCATCTGACCTTGGCGGAGACCGGCTGGGGCAAGGCGGTGTGGGGAAAACTCTACGGCCAATGGCTGGCTGCGGCCGGTATTTTTGTGTACGACTTTGACAAGTTTGTCCCGACCGACGTTCTGCACATGATCGAAAAATACCGGATCACCACCTTCTGCGCGCCGCCCACTATCTTCCGGTTCTTTATCAAAGAGGGGATTGCCAATTACGATTTGTCCTCTTTGCGGTATGTAACCATTGCCGGGGAAGCGCTGAATGAAGAAGTGTTCAATAAATTCAAGGAATTTACAGGACTTTCTTTAATGGAAGGCTTTGGCCAGACGGAAACCACGCTGACCATCTGCAACCTTTACGGCAGCCAGGTGAAGCCCGGTTCCATGGGACGCCCGTCTCCGCTTTATGATGTTGATTTGGTGGACGAGGACGGCAATTCCGTAGGCGAAGGCGAAGTGGGCGAAATCATCGTCCGCTGTACCCGGGAATCCCACCAGCCCGGCCTGTTTTTGGAATATTATCGGGACGAAGAAAATACTGCCAGAGCTTGGCGGAATGGGTACTACCACACCGGCGATACAGCTTACCGGGATGAGGACGGTTATTATTGGTATGTGGGCCGGACGGACGACATCATCAAGTCCAGCGGCTACCGCATCGGGCCTTTTGAGGTGGAAAGCGTGCTGATGGAGCATCCTGCAGTTTTGGAGTGCGCCGTCACCGGTACGCCCGATCCCATCCGGGGACAGGTGGTAAAGGCTACCATTGTGCTGACCAGTAAATATCAGCCTTCTGAGGAACTGAAAAAGGAAATCCAGAACTTTGTGAAAAAGACAACCGCCCCTTACAAATATCCTCGTGTGGTGGAATTTGTGCCGGAACTTCCCAAAACCATCAGCGGGAAAATCCGGCGGGTGGAAATCGCCCAGCGGGATAAAGAAAAAGCAAAAGCTGCTGAAAAGTCTCTGTAAAAACGAAAACAATCCCCCCTTGAAAAAGGGGGGATTGTTGCTGTTTTATTGGGTAATCCTGCTAAATTTTTGGAAATCATTGACGAAGCCCGGTCCCTTATTTTATAATGAAGCTGTACTGCACAAGCGGCACAAATTGAAATCAAAGGAGATGTTTGGATGTTTTATAAACGAAATCGGGAAAAAGAACTTGATTCAGAACTTTTCCAGAATCCAACTTCTGAATACCGCGGCACCCCCTTCTGGGCCTGGAACTGCACCCTGGACAATGAGATGCTGGACGAGCAAATCGGCTATCTGAAGGAAATGGGCTTCGGCGGATTCCATATGCACCCTCGGACCGGGTTTGGCAACCCGTACCTCAGCGAGGAACATATGAGCCTGGTAAAGCACTGCGTAGAAACTGCGAAAAAGCAGGAAATGTACGCATATTTATATGACGAAGACCGCTGGCCTTCCGGCTTTGCAGGCGGATTGGTAACAAAAGACCCCAAATACCGCGCCCGCTACCTCTGCCTGACCCGGGTTCCATATTCCGGCGCAGGAGGAAAAGCCCTTGGCGCCACAGCCGCTGTTACCCGCAGCGAAAACGGGACGCTGCTGGCCTGTTACGACATTGTGCTGGATGAACAGGGCTGCCTGTCCCGTTACCGCCGCATCGGCAAAAACGATGACGCCGAGGGGATGAAGTGGTACGCTTATTTGGAAACGCCTTTAAACGACCCTTGGTACAATAACCAGACTTATGTCAATACCCTGAGCAAAGAGGCCATGGACCGCTTTATCGAAGTGACCTATGAAACCTATAAAAAGTCCATTGCGGGGGATTTTGGCGGCGCTGTTCCCTCTATTTTTACGGATGAACCCCAGTTTTCTCATAAAAACACCTTGAATTTCCCCATGGAAGAAAAAGATATTATCCTTCCCTGGAGTGAGGATCTGCCGGATACCTTCCGGGCGGCTTACGGGGAAGATCTGGTGGAAAATCTGCCTCAGCTGCTTTGGGAACTGCCGGATGGGAAGGTATCTGTCATCCGCTACCACTACCATGACCACATTACGGAGCGGTTTACCCAGGCCTTTGCGGATAACTGCGGGAAATGGTGCGAGGATAACGGCCTGATGCTTACCGGCCATATGATGGAGGAGCCGACCCTCCGCAGCCAGACTGCCGCTTTGGGCGAAGCCATGCGGGCTTACCGGGGCTTCCAGATGCCCGGTATCGATATGCTCTGCCACAGCTTTGAATATACCACCGCCAAACAGGCCCAATCCGCAGTCCACCAGTTTGGACGGGAAGGCATGCTCTCCGAACTTTACGGCGTAACCGGCTGGGCTTACGATTTCCGCGGCCACAAAATCCAGGGCGACTGGCAGGCGGCTTTGGGCGTCACTGTCCGTGTGCCTCACCTTTCCTGGGTATCCATGGCCGGCGAGGCGAAGCGGGATTACCCGGCGTCCATTAACTATCAGTCCCCCTGGTTCCGGGAATATGGCTTGGTAGAAGACCATTTTGCACGGGTCAACACCGCCATTACCCGGGGCAAGCCAGTGGTAAAGGTTGGCGTTATCCATCCCATTGAGAATTACTGGCTGCACTGGGGTCCTGCCCAGCAGACCAGCTTGATTCGGGAACAGATGGAGGAGAATTTCCAGAACCTGACGAAATGGCTTTTGTTTGGAACAATCGATTTTGACTTTATCTGTGAATCTTTGCTGCCGGAACAATGTGAAAAAGGCGCTGTCCCGTTCCAGGTTGGGGAAATGGCTTATGATGTGTTGATTATCCCCGCCTGCGAAACCCTCCGGAGCACAACTTACCAGCGTTTGAAGGAATATGAGGAAGCCGGCGGCCGCCTGATCTTCTTAGGGGAACCTCCCAAATACCTGGATGCCAAGGAAAGCGGCCTTCCCAAAACCCTTTACGAAAAATCGGAACATATTTCCTTTGACCGTTCCTCTATCCTAGAAGCCTTAGATTCTGTTCGCATGGTGGAGCTGCGGAAAGCGGATGGTTCCTATATGGATCACCTGATTTACCAGATGCGCCAGGATAACACCTGCCGCTGGCTGTTTATCGCTCAGGGCAAGGAACCCCGGTTGAAAGACAACGCCTTTGGGGAAAAAGTGTACATCACGTTGGATGGGGAATACAGCGTTCAGTGCTATGATACCATAACCGGAAAGGTCTTCCCCCTGAAAGCGGATGTCAAAAATGGCAAAACTAAACTGGAACACACTTTCTATAATCAGGACAGTCTGCTTCTGCGGCTGAATCCCTGCGAGTGCTGCGGACAGCCTGAAGCAGCTGTACCGGAAAAGAAAACGGTTTCCTGGAAACTTCCCAAAACCGTCGCCATTACTTTGGAAGAACCTAATGTTCTCCTGCTGGACAAAGCGGAATACGCGCTGGACGATGGGGAATATTTTGCGGAAGAAGAAATTCTCCGGGCAGACAATCATCTTCGGGATCTGGCTGGATTCCCCAGCCGCCAGAATGCGGTAGCCCAGCCCTGGACCATTCCGGAAGAACCCTTTGTCCATACGGCGCACCTGCGGTTCCGCATTGCCAGCAAATTCCAGGCGGAGAATGTCCAATTGGCTGTGGAGGATGCAGAACGGGTTGCGATTCGTTTGAATGGCAAGGCTATCGAATCTAAAGTAACCGGATGGTATGTGGATCACGCCATTAAAACGGTGGCTCTGGGAACAATTCCGGCAGGGGAGAGCGTATTGGCACTGGATATCCCCTTTGGGAAACGCTCTGACCTTGAATGGTGCTATCTGCTGGGAGATTTTGGCGTAGAGCTTCACGGCGAGACCGCAGTAATTACGGAACCTGTTCGGGAACTGGGCTTTGGCTCAGTGGTTGAGCAAGGCCTGCCTTTCTACGGCGGGAATATCCGGTACCATCTGCCTGTGCCCGCCAATAAAACCCTCCAAATCCATGTGCCCCATTACCGCGGTTCCCTGGTGGCTGCGGAAATTGACGGAAAACGCGCAGACAGAATGGCCTTCGCCCCGTATAATATGACAGTTCGTACCTCAGACAGCGGATACCTTGACATGGTAATCTTCGGCAACCGCTCCAATACCTTCGGCGCAGTGCACCGTGTCTGCGAAGGCAATAACTGGTTAGGGCCTGACAGCTGGCGCACCTCCGGTGATGAGTGGTCTGAAAGCTACCGGCTCACTCCCTTTGGAATCCTTTCCGCCCCTGTTATCCAGATAGAAGAATAATCCTCGATAGAAAGAAACTCCCCCGCCGGAATAACTGGTGGGGGAGTTCTTTGCTAAATCAGCTGATCGGCTACATACAGGCCGTTGGCCGCCGCCTGGGAAAGGGAACGGGTAAATCCCGCCCCATCGCCAATGGCGAAAATACCGGGACACCCGCTGATTTGGAATTCCTCGCAGCTTGGCCGGGCGGAATAATACTTGCACTCAATGCCATAAAGCAGGGTGTCATAATTGGCCGTACCCGGCGCAATGTGATCCAGCGCGTGGAGGGTTTCGATAATATTGTCCAGCTGGCGTTTGGGCAGGCAGAGGCTCAAATCTCCAGCCACCGCCTGCAAAGTGGGGCGGGTAGTAGATTGACGGAGACGGGCTGCATCTGTCCGGCGTCCGTTTTCCAAATCCCCCAGGCGCTGAACCAAAACACTGCCGCCGCTGATTAAGTTTGCCAAGCTGGCCACATGCCGGGCGTATTCAATGGGTTCCCGGAAAGGTTCCGTAAAGCGGATGGTGGATAAAAGGGCGAAGTTGGAATTTTCAGTTTTCCGGGCTTCATCCCGGTAAGAGTGGCCGTTAACGGTCAGCACGCCGTCTGTATTCTCCGTGACAACGCTGCCCCGTTCATTGAAGCAGAACATCCGGGTGACATCCCCGTACTGCTTGGAACGGTACCAAATTTTCGGTTCGTAGATTTTTTTGGAAAAATCCTCCCAAACCATGGAGGGCAGTTCCACCCGCACCCCCACATCTACCTGGTTGTTTTGCAGCGGGATCTGATTTTTCTGGCACCATTTGGAGAAAAACCGGCTGCCGGCCCGGCCCACGGCAAAAATAATGGTGTCCGCTTGGAGAGAACCCGTCTTGCCGCCGGATTTATATTCAATCATATGGCTGTCTTTGTTGACATCCAGAACTTCCGTGTTAGAGGCCAGCTCCACCCGGCCCTCCAAGGAAGCAATCAGCTTCCGCATAGTTTCAAAGTTGGCGTCCGTGCCTAAGTGCTTTAAATAAGCCTGGCTCATGTGCAGGTCGTGCCGGAGGCAGAGCTGTTTCAGCTCATTGCTGGGCGGAAAGCGTTCCGTAGTCGCGCCGAAGGAGACTAAAATGGAGTCCGCCTGCTCAATATAATCCAACACTTTTTCCGGGGGAAGGAAATCCGTCAGCCAGCCGCCGTATTCCGTAGAAATTACATATTTCCCATCGGAAAAAGCGCCTGCGCCGGCCATTCCTTCCATAATGGCGCAGGATTTGCATTTTAAGCATTTATCCGTCTTTTTTGTCACAATGGGGCAGACCCGCTTTTCTATGGGATTTCCTTTTTCCAAAATGCAGACCCGCAGAGCCGGACGGGCTTCCGCCAGGCGGTAAGCCGCCATAATCCCGCTGATTCCGCCGCCGATAATCGCAACGTCATACTGTTTCCGAAGTTCCATAATATTCCTCCTTTTTGCAATAAAAAACCCCCGGACTGCAAAAGCCGGGGGAAATATTTTGATTGCCTCTATCTAGTATACCAATTATTTTGCAAAAAGTCAATCCTTATTTTGGCCGACCGCCCGTTTATAAACAGCCAGTAGGTTCTTCGCCAAATTCACGGAACCAGCTTGTTCCACCGAATGCCGCACAGAACTGCGCATGGCCTCTTTTTCCTCCTCTGTTTTCATGCGGTAAGAACGGAACACTTGGGCCATTTCCTCCGCATTGTGGAAAATAAAGCCGTTTACGCCGTTCCGAACCTGGCCTTCGTTCATTTTGTCGTACCGGTGGACAACGGGAAGCCCCGTCGCCATAGCCTCCAGCATGGAGATGGAGTTGGTGTCGGAAAGGGAGGCCGTCACATAAAGGTCGCATCCGGCGTAATAGGGGGGCAGTTCATGATTGGGGACAGCGCCGGTGAATATGACCATACTGGAAATGCCAAGGCGCGCAGCCTGCTCCTCCAACTCAGGGCGGCAGGGGCCGTCGCCGAAAATAATCAGCTTAATTTTGTCCTCTGGCTTAATGGAAGCGGCCCAGTAATCCAACAGGACGTCCACGCTTTTTTCCCGGCCGATCCGCCCGCAGAAACAGATGAGCATTTCATCGTCCTGAATCCCATACTTTTTATGGAACGCGTGTTTATGCTCTTCACTGATGTTTTCCGGCTTGAACTTGTCCAGTTCCACAGGGTTTGGGATAACATTGACGTTGCGGTCCAGTTTGCAGTCGTTTTTAATGTACTCGTCGCATTTCATGGAAGGGCCGGTAATCAGCGCGGCCCGTTTGGCGAACTGACGGAAATAGCGGTGGGAAATTTTGGTCATCATGGGGACTAAGTGACGGGGCGCAATATAGTAAATATACTCGTCATACATGGTGTGGAGGGTGTAAACCACCGGCACGCGGAGCGCCTTGGCAATGTGCAGCGCGGATAGCCCTACGCCAAATTCCGTATGGATATGGATAATATCCGGGTGAAAGTCCCGGATAAGCTTTACCCGCCGGTGGGAATAAGGGGCCGCAAGGCCGGAATTATAGATCCGCTTAATGGTTTTAGCAGGGCAGTATAAAACCCCGTCTTTCACATAATGGTGGCGCGCCTGGGCGTCGGCTGTTACCACCAGGACCTGATGGCCGAGTTTTTCAAGCCCCTCCTTCAGAAGCTTAATATGGGTAACTACACCGCTGATATACGGCAGGTATGTTTCTGTAAATAATGCGATTCTCATATAGTTATAGCTGGCAGGCCTGTCAGCCTGCACCCTCCTTTAGCTTATAATATCAGAAAACGTTACAGCCCATCCAAATCCTTCCGGGATTTTGAATGTTCAAAAATAATTCATTTTTATTATACATAGAAACCTTGAAATTGTAAAGGGCTTTTCCAAAAAACCTATTGGGATTTCTATGCTTCTTTCTGGGAAAGAAGCCTTGCATCCTGATTTTTTTCATGGTATAATAACTAAGAGATTGTTTTGGAAAGGAATGGACGGATCCATGACAGATACAACCAGGCGGCGGTATCAGGAGCTGATCCAAACGCTCAATTATCACAGCCGCCTTTACTATACCCTGGATTCCCCGGAAATCAGCGATTATGAATACGACCAGCTGATGCAGGAGTTAAAGCGCCTGGAAGCCGAAAATCCCCAGGACATTTCCCCGGATTCCCCCACCCAGCGGGTTGGGGACGAAGGATTATTTAACACCTTTGAAAAGGTGGAGCACCGAGTGCCCATGGGCAGCTTGCAGGATGTGTTCAGCGAGGAAGAGCTGTTTGACTTCGGGAAACGCTGCAAAGAAGCGGTTCCGGATGCGCTTTTTGTGGTGGAACCGAAAATTGACGGCCTTTCTGTTTCCCTGGAATACCGGGACGGCGTTTTTTTCCGGGGCTCCACCCGGGGCAATGGGCAAGTAGGGGAGGATGTGTCCCTGAACCTTAAAACCATTCAGTCCATCCCCATGACTTTGGCGGAAAAAGTCCCTTACCTGGAAGTGCGGGGCGAGGTTTATATGCCCAAAGCGGTTTTTGAAATGCTGGTGGAACAACAGATTCAAAACGAGGAAACGCCTTTTAAAAATCCCCGCAACGCTGCGGCCGGCGGCCTGCGGCAAAAGGATCCCCGGATCACGGCGGCAAGAAGGCTTGACATTTTTGTGTTTAACCTTCAGCAGGCAGAGGGGGTTTCCTTTTCCGGGCATAAAGAATCTTTAGACGGCCTTCATGCCCTGGGATTTCAGGTGATTCCATCCTATCGGCGCTTTGCGACCATCGAGGAAGCGGTGGAGGAAGTCCGGCGCATTGGCGAGATGCGGGGGAAATATCCCTTCGACATTGACGGCGCGGTTATCAAAGTGGACGATTTCTCCCAACGGGAAATGCTAGGCTACACTTCCAAGTTTCCCAAGTGGGCGGTGGCCTTTAAGTATCCGCCGGAGGAAAAGGAGACAACCCTCCGTCAAATTGAAATCCAGGTGGGACGAACCGGGGCGTTAACCCCAACGGCTGTGTTTGACCCAATCCAGCTGGCGGGCACCACTGTCAGCCGGGCAGTCCTGCACAACCAGGATTTTATCACCGAAAAGGATCTGCGCATCGGTGACACCATCCTGGTGCGGAAAGCCGGGGAAATTATCCCCGAAGTAATCCGCTCCGTTTCCCATGAAGAAGGGAGCGAACCATACCGAATTCCTATGGAATGTCCTGTCTGCCACAGCCATGCGGTGCGGGAGGACGCGGTAATCCGCTGCATCAATCCGGCTTGCCCGGCAACACTGCGGCGCAACCTGATCCATTTTGCCTCCCGGGCGGCTATGGACATTGAGGGCCTTGGCCCGGCGGCCATTGACCAGCTTTTGGAAAGCGGGCTGATTTCCTCACCGGCGGATTTATATGGCCTGACAGAGGAGCAGCTGACAGGGCTGGAACGGTTTGCGGAGGTTTCCGCCCGCAATTTAGTGGAAGCCATTGCCCGTTCCAAGGAAAATCCGCTGTCCCGGCTTTTATTCGGCTTAGGCATCCGGGGAATCGGGGAGCGGGCGGCTCAGCTTCTGGCCCGGCATTTCGGCACCATGGACGCCGTCTGCCAGGCATCGCTGGAAGATATTTCCGCTATTGACGGTTTTGGAGAGATTATGGCCGCCAGCGTAGTGGAATATTTCAGCGAGCCGGAAGCCAAGGAACTGATTGAGAAGCTCCGCCAATATGGCTTAAACTTTACAGAACCCGTGGAGGAAACCGGCCAGGCATTGGCTGGCAAGACCATTGTGGTCACCGGCACCCTGCCTACGCTGAAACGAAAGGAAGCCGAAGCCCTGATTGAACAGCATGGCGGAAAAGCGACTTCCTCCGTTTCTAAAAAGACGGATTACGTTTTGGCAGGGGAGGATGCCGGAAGCAAGCTGACAAAAGCTCAGCAGCTTGGAATTCCAATCCTTTCTGAGGAAGAATTCCGCGCTATGATTCAAGAATAAGTAGGAGGAATGAACATGAAAATAGATATCCCGCATTTGGCCAAGCTCTCCCGGCTGACATTCTCGCCTGAGGAAGAAGCGAAATTTGAAAAAGAAATGGAACGGATTGTGGAAATGGTGGAACGCCTTCCGGATTTGGACGCTTCCGGCGCCCTCATTGACCCGGACCATCCCATGGAACTCCGCAAGGACCAGGCCGTTGACCGCACCAACCGCACCGAACTCCTGCAAAATGCCCCTGAGGTACAGGCAGGGTGCGTAGTCGTGCCGAAAGTCGTGGACTAAAGGGAAAGGGGTAACATCATGGAATTATATCAACTGACAGCGGAGCAGCTTTCCGCTATGCTTGCAAAGAAAGAGTGTTCCAGCGAGGAGCTGACCCGTTCCGTTTTAAACCGGATTGAGCAGAAGGACGGGGAAATCGGCGCATATTTAACTGTCTGCGGAGAAGAGGCCCTGAAAAAAGCCGCGGAAGTGGACGCCAAACGGGCGGCAGGGGAGAACCTGCACCCTCTGGCCGGCATTCCGGTGGGAATTAAGGACAATATCTGCACCCGGGGCATCCGCACCACCTGCGCTTCCCGGATGCTGGAAAATTTTGTGCCGCCTTACGACGCCTTTGTTATGGAGAAACTCCATCAGGCCGACGCGGTAATCTTGGGCAAATTGAACATGGATGAATTTGCCATGGGTTCCTCCACGGAAAACTCCTATTTCCAGAAAACCAAAAACCCCTTTGACCTTGATCGGGTTCCCGGCGGTTCCTCCGGCGGCAGCGCGGCGGCTGTTTCTTCCGGAGAAGCTGTTCTGACCCTGGGTTCCGACACCGGCGGCTCCATCCGTCAGCCCGCCTCCTTCTGCGGCGTTGTAGGGTTAAAGCCCACCTATAGCGCGGTTTCCCGTTACGGCCTGGTGGCCTTTGCGTCCTCTTTGGACCAGATCGGGCCTATGGGACGCAGCGTCAAAGATACTGCCATGATGTTCCAGGCCATTTGCGGCCGCGATCCTCATGACGCCACCTCCGCTGTACACGACTACCCGGATTATACGGCCAACTGGAACACTGACGTAAAGGGCCTTCGTATCGGCTTGCCCAAGGAATATTTTGGCGACGGGATTTCCGCAGAGGTGCGGGAATCCGTTATGAAAATGGCTGAGGAGTTAAAAAACAGAGGGGCCGAACTGGTGGAGGGTTCCCTGCCCAGTACCGATTACGCCCTGGCCGCTTATTATATCATCGCCTGCGCGGAGGCTTCCTCCAACTTGGCGCGGTACGACGGCGTGCGGTATGGCTACCGGGCCAAAGAGTTTGCAAACCTCACTGAAATGTACGAAAAATCCCGCAGCGAGGGATTCGGGGCGGAAGTGAAGCGCCGGATTATGCTGGGCACTTATGTTTTAAGCTCCGGCTACTATGACGCCTACTACAAAAAAGCCAAATTTACTCAAATCCGGATTCAGGAGGAATTTGCAAAAGCCTTTGATTCCTGCGACCTGCTTTTGACCCCCACTGTGCCGGAAACCAGCTTCCGCATTGGCGAAAATATTGACGATCAGATCAAGATGTACATGAACGATATTCTGACCGTTACCGTGAACATCGCCGGCCTGCCCGGCATCAGCGTTCCCTGCGGCTTTGACGGGAAGGGCCTTCCCATTGGCGCACAGTTAATCGGGCCGAAATTCAGCGAAGGGACTTTGTTCCGCTGCGCTGCCGGTTGGGAAGAAATCTGCGGGGGCTTCGACCTGAGCCGCACGCTTGCATAAGGGGGAAAAGACATGAATCAGGACTATGAAATTGTCGTGGGCTTGGAAGTCCACGCGGAATTGAACACGGAATCCAAAATTTATTGCAGCTGCCGCAATGCCTTCGGCAGGGAAGTGAATACCCTTTGCTGCCCGGTCTGCATGGGTATGCCCGGCACGCTGCCCACTTTAAATGAAAAAGTGGTGGAATATGCCGCGAAAATGGGGTATGCGTTAAACTGCACCATCAACCCCATCAGCAAGCAGGACCGGAAAAACTACTTTTATCCGGACCTTCCCAAAGCTTACCAGATTTCTCAGTTTGACATTCCGCTCTGCGAAAACGGTTATCTGGACGTTTGGGTAAACGGCGGGGAAAAACGCATCGGCATCACCCGGATCCACATTGAGGAGGACGCCGGAAAACTGATCCACGACGACAGCTTCACCGGCACTTTGGTGGACTTTAACCGCTGCGGCGTGCCGCTGATTGAAATTGTCTCGGAACCGGACATCCGCAGTTCCGCGGAGGCCAAAGCCTATTTGGATACCATTAAATCCATTTTGGAATACATCAATATTTCCGACTGTAAAATGCAGGAAGGCTCCATCCGGTGCGATATCAACGTTTCCGTCCACAAAAAGGGGGAACCCTTCGGCACCCGTGTGGAGATGAAAAACGTCAATACCTTCAGCGGCGCTGTCCGGGCCATTGAATACGAGGCCAACCGGCAGATTGAGGTTTTGGAAAACGGTGGTATGATTTCTCAGGAAACCCGCCGCTGGGACGACCTGAAAGGGCAGAACTTCCTGCTCCGCAGCAAAGAGGACGCCCAGGATTACCGGTATTTCCCGGAACCCGACCTGATGACCATTGTGCTGGAGCAGGATTACCTGGATTCTATCAAGGCTTCTATTCCAGAACTGCCCAACAAGAAAAAAGCCCGTTATATCAAAGAAATGGGCCTGCCGGAGGAGGATGCCTCTCTGCTGGTGGAAACCAAAGAGAAGGCGGATTTCTTTGAACAGATTCTGGAAGGCGCATCCATTAAGCCCAAGAGCGCGGCCAACTGGGTGTTAGGAGATGTTTCCCGGCTGATGAATGAAACCAACAAGCCGATTTTTGAGCTGGGCATCGTTCCTACAAAATTGGCGGAAATTATTGCGATGCTGGAGCAGGGCAAAATTTCCAGCTCCGCCGGTAAGCAGGTCTTTGAGGAAATGCTGAAAACCGGCAAAGAACCAGCCGTTTTGGTGAAAGAATTGGGCTTGGAGCAGGTTTCCGATACCGGCGCTTTGCAGGAAATCGTGGACGCTGTTCTGGCCAATAACCAAAAATCCATCGACGATTACCGGGGCGGCAAGACCAACGCTCTGGGCTTCCTGGTGGGGCAGTGCATGAAAGCATCCAAAGGCAAGGGAAATCCTGCTTTGATGAAGGAAATGCTGTTAAAAGTATTAGAAGGCTAATTTGAAAAACGCAAGAACTTGCTTCCGGGTTCTTGCGTTTTTCGCAAAGGAGAGGGGAAAATGGGGCGTAAACTGCCGTTGGAACAAACGAACATGTGTATGATCTTGGATGAAAATACCGGAAAGGTAGTCATTCAGAAGCGGGAAAAATACTGGACCGGCTTCGCATTTCCGGGCGGACATGTAGAAGTGGGGGAGAGCTTTTACGATTCAGCTGTCCGGGAGGTTTGGGAAGAAACTGGACTGCGGGTTCAAAATTTGAAGCTCTGCGGGATTATCCATTGGGATTGTACCGACGATGGGGAGCAGTACCTTGTTTACCTCTATAAAACAACGGATTTTTCTGGGGAACTGCTGGAAAAAACGGAGGAAGGCGAAGTCTTTTGGATGGACTTAGAGGAACTGCAAAATCAGCCTGCGGACAAATTGGCGCCGAATTTTCAGGCGTATCTCCGGCTCTTTTTAGACGATTCTATTATGGAAGCCCATGCCGCTTGGTCGGGAAAGGATTCGTTGGAAAGCAAGTTTGAATTTCGCTAAATTTTTACAACAAAGGGAAGATAAAAACATGCTTAGATTGGTTGTTCCTTCATTAGAAGACTTGTGGTTTCGGGAGAAATTAATAAATGATGAGAAAACCATGGAATATAACAAAAAATGGGGCGGAACAATTCCCTTTCCCAAAAATAAATGGAAAGCTTGGTATGATTACTGGGTAAGAAATCCTGATAGTAAAAGGTTTTACAGATATATTCTTGATGAGGATAATATATTTGTCGGTGAAACAGCCTATCATTTTGACGAGAACAGACAAATATATATTGCTGATGTAATCGTTATGGCCAAGTATCGTGGCAAGGGTTACGGGTCCAAAGCTCTCAACCTTTTGTGTGAATGTGCAAAGCAAAATGGAATCGAATTTCTATTTGATGATATTGCCATTGATAATCCTGCAATTTCTCTTTTCCTCAAAAATGGATTTCACGAAGAATATCGAACTGACGATTACATCATGCTGAAAAAGCCCCTGTAAAAACCAAAGAGTCTCCAAAGCTGGCCAGGAGACAGCCAATCAAGCTACAGAGATAATTTCGCAAAATATAAATTTAGCGAAATAATGAAATAAAAAAGGAGGCTGCCTATGTCTTATACACCCAGTGACTATACAGACTGCCCGGGATTTCTTCGAGACTATTTATTTTACCTTCTGACCATTAAGGGCCGTTCCAAATTAACTGTGGAAGGATATTATGTTGATTTGCGGACGTATTTGCGGTTTCTGCATATTCAGAAAAAGCTGGTGCCCGCTGATGCCGTTTTGGAAGAAATTGATATTACAGATTCCACTGTGGACCTGGTCGGTTCCGCCACGCTTTCTGACGTTTATGAGTTTTTGAATTATGTATTTTCGGCCAAGGCCAATAACGCCAATACCCGTGCCCGCAAGGTGTCTGCGATTCGAGGATTATATAAATATTTAACCAATAATGTCCACCTGCTGGATTCTAATCCCGTAGAAAACCTAGAACTTCCTGCCGTCAAAAAAAGTCTGCCCACTTATTTGACTTTGGAACAATGCTACGAGCTTTTGGGGGCGTTCGATACTTCCGACCCGTATTATAAACGGGATTACTGCATGGTTATCCTGTTTTTAAACTGCGGGATGCGGCTTTCGGAAATGTCCGGCTTAAATGTCAACAGTTACCGGGAAAATACCCTCCGTGTATTGGGCAAAGGAAACAAGGAACGGATGCTGTATTTAAACGACGCCTGCATGTCCGCATTGAATGACTATTTGGAGGAAAGAAAGCAATATAAAAAAATCGTGGATCAGGACGCTATGTTTTTAAATAACCGGGGCCAGCGGCTGGGCCAGCGGCGGATTCAGCAAATCATTACGGAGCTGCTGCAAAAAGCCGGGCTTTCCCACATGGGCTTTTCTACCCATAAACTGCGCCATACGGCCGCAACCATGATGTATCAATACGGCGACGTAAATGTGAAGGTTTTGCAGGAAATTCTTGGGCATGAACATTTGAACACCACGGAAATTTATACCCATGTAGCCAATACGCAAAAGGAAAACGCCATGGCCAGCAATCCCCTTGCCAATTATCACCGGAAAAAGAATAAAGAATAATCCTCATAAAAGAAACCCGGCATGAACTGCCGGGTTTTCCGTTTACTCGATTTCCGCCCATTTCTGTGCCCGTGTGACAGCTTCTTGCCAGCCTTTCAGCAGGTGTTCCCGCTTTTCCGGTTCCATAGCCGGTGTAAAGACCTTTTCAATGCGGCCCAAAGACCGCAGCTCCTCCAAATCCTCCCAAAAATGGACTGCCAGTCCGGCCAAATAAGCGGCGCCTAACGCTGTTGTCTCCCGGCAGGACGGCCGCACAACCGGTTTTCCGATGATATCCGCCTGGAACTGCATTAAAAACTCATTGGCAGAAGCGCCGCCGTCCACTTTTAGCTCTGAAAAGTCAATGCCGGCGTCTTTCTGAATGGCGTCCAGTACGTCATTGGATTGGTACGCAATGGATTCCAAGGCGGCCCGGATAATGTGGGAGCGTCCGGTCCCCCGGGTAATGCCAATGAGCATCCCCCGGGCAAACATATCCCAATGGGGCGCGCCCAGGCCGGTAAAGGCCGGGACCATATATACGCCGCCGGTATCCGGCACTTTGGATGCGTAATAATCCGAATCGGAAGAATCCGTAATAAACCGCATCTCGTCCCGCAGCCACTGTACCACAGCGCCGCCGGTAAATACGCTGCCTTCCAGGGCATACTGAATTTCTCCCGGCTGGCTTGCCGCAATGGTGGTAATCAAGCCGGTTTTGCTGTCAATTGGCTTGGAGCCGGTGTTCATTAACAGGAAGCACCCGGTGCCGTAGGTGTTTTTTGCTTCCCCTTCACGGAAACAGGCCTGCCCGAACAGCGCAGCCTGCTGGTCGCCAGCCACGCCGGCAATGGGAATCGCATACCCGTTGATTTGCGCCATGCCAAATACCCCGCTGGAAGGCTTTACTTCCGGAAGCATTTGCCGCGGGATGTCCAGAAGCTTCAGAATTTCCTCGTCCCATTGCAGAGTATGGATGTTAAACAGCATTGTGCGGGAAGCGTTGGTGTAATCCGTAGCATGCACCAGACCGCCGGTCAGCTTCCAGATAAGCCAGCTGTCCACAGTGCCGAACAGCAGTTCTCCCCTTTCCGCTTTTTCCCGTGCCTCCGGGACATTGTCTAAAATCCACTTGATTTTTGTGCCGCTGAAGTAGGCGTCCGGCAGAAGCCCGGTCCGTTCCCGGATTAGGTCCCCGTATCCGTCCGCCTTCAGCTGCTCACAGATGGCGGCAGTCCGGCGGCATTGCCATACAATGGCGTTGCACACCGGCCTCCCGGTCTTTTTTTCCCAAACAATGGTGGTTTCCCGCTGGTTGGTAATGCCGATAGCGGCCACTTCATCCATCCGGATTCCGCTCATTAACAATACATCAATCAACACCCCATATTGGGACGCATAAATTTCCATGGGGTCATGCTCCACCCAGCCTTCCTTTGGATAGTACTGGGTATATTCCCGCTGGGCGATGTTAACAATCCGCTGGCTGCGGTCAAAAATGACAGCCCGGGAACTGGTGGTTCCCTGGTCTAACGCGATCATGTACTTTTTCATCAAACTGCCCCCTTAAAAACGCCGGCCTCCCCCGCTGTGGGATCTGCCGCTGGAACCGGTGTGCCCGCCTCTGCCGCCGGAAGACCCGCTGCTGGTTTCAATCCTGGTTTTAGTCATTGCGGAACGAAGGAAAATATCCTGCCGGTGGGTAAGCCGAAGGCCGCCGTCCTCCTTATAAGCGGATGCTTCCGTCGCAGTCCGGCGCAGCTTGTTTTTAGAAACCATAATGGCCAAAGATATTCCCGCTATGGCCATGCCTCCTAATAGGAAAAACGGAATCCGACGAAGGTTCCGGGAAAAGGCGGATTCCGTGGCCCGGACAGCGATCCGGTCCGCAGATTTCAGGAATTCTGCCGCTGTACCATAAAAATTATCGTCCGAAGCATAGCCGATAATATCGTCCAGGATATTCTCAATCTGCCCGTCATGGAAGATGTACTGCCCCTTCCCTGTCCCGCAAATCCAAAGCTCCCGGTAATCCATATTGATGAGAAGCAGCAGGCCGTCCGGCCGGAAGGCATTGTAATCATAAAAATCCTGGGCGTAATCCTCAGAAGTCATCCCCTCGTCATCGTTTATGGTGACAATAACAAAATCCATGCCGTGCTTTTCGTCCAGAGAATGGGCTTCTTCCACCAGCGTCTGCTCTTCCCCGTCTGTCAGCAAATCCGCGTAGTCATACACGCCGATGCTTGCATCCACGTTATAGTCGATGGCGGATACAAATATCGGAAGGAAAAGTGCGGCCAAGCACCCGGCCGCTGTGCAAATCAGTTTTTTCTTTTTCAAAACAGCAGCCCTCCCAAAAACAAAAGCAGTGATGCGGCCGCTGTAATCCCGGCAAACCACGCGGCGGCGCGGCCTTTGGATATGGGCAGATCCCCCACGATTTTTCCCGTCTGTCCGTTCATGGCAAAAAGGTAATCCTTCCCTTTATATTTGCTCATGAGCATCCAAACCGGAAACAGCACGTTCCGGTGGCCCTGGTCGCAGATGTGGAAATGCCTATCCTGAATCATAACGCCGGTATACCCGTCGATGGTGTTCCGCAGGGCGTTTTCCAGGGATTCCTCCACCCGGGTTTTGATCCGGGGATAAACCGCCTCATGATCCTCATCGTAGCGTTCCGCCAGAAATCCCGCTAAATATGCCGGGGTGAAATCTATCATTTTGGACATATCATAAGGCTCAATGGAATCCATTAAGGCGTTGTCCATTTTTTTGGAGCCGTCCGCCGGGATTTTCCCAAAGTTTAATATCCCGGCCCGTTCAATGCGGTAGTAATCGGTTTTGGTGTAGCGGTATTTTCGGTCAGACCAAGTGTGCACCCGGGTTGCCGAAGCGGTCAAAGCCCCGCTGGAATCGCAGTCAAACAGCCAAAAGGGCACATAAACGCCGGTGATTTTTTCAATCCGGTCCGGGGCGTAAAAATCTTTTGGAAGCAGGGGCTTTTTGGAGCACAGCTTCCGGAAGGCTTTCTGCGCATCTTCTTTCGTTTTGGCAAAGGGGATCACTTTGGCCGGCCGGAAAGCTCCCTGGAGCTTCTCCGGAAAAATCGTTGGGTTCTGGCAAAAGACGCAGAAAGTGGCCGCCGTGGTTTCATCCGTCACAATCCGTGCGCCGCACTGGGGACAGGTGTATTCCGTCATGTTGGCGGCGTCCTGCTGAGGGGCTTCCGGCTCCGGATTCTCCTGGCTCTCCTGCTTTTCCTGTTCCAATTTTTTTAAGGTTTCCACATCAAAGGAACCCATGCAGAAGGCGCAGTCCCAGCGCTGGGTATCTTCATGAAAGGTCAGGGGCGCCCCACACTGGGGGCATTGATAGGTTAATACATCCATAACACAAATCCCCTGCCGCGTCAAATTTTGGCCCCGCATTCCGGGCAGAATTTAACAGCCGTTTCGGATTTCCAGCCGCATTTGGGGCAGACGCTCCCTTGGGGCTTGGGTTTTCCGCACTCGGAACAGAAATTCCCGGTGTTCCGGTGTCCGCATTCGCACACCCAGCCGTTTTCCGCTTCCGGCTTGGGTTTCCCGCATTCCGAACAGAATTTGCCTGTGTTTTGATGCCCGCAGGAGCAAACCCATCCTGTTTCCGCCGGCGCCTTTTCCTGTGACTGCGCCGCCATCTGCGCCTGATTGGACTGGCTGGCCGCCGCCATAAAGGAGCCGCCCTGCTGCATTCCCATATTGATTCCCATAAACCCGTTCATCGCGCCGCCCCGGTTGGAACCGGCGGCTTCCATGCCCCGGGCAACTGCCCCCTGCACATAGCCTTCCCGGACAACTGGGTCGGAAAGCATAGCGCCCTGGTTCCGCATATGGATAAGGTTTTTGGATTCCTCGTCATAAGAAATCTGGATCCCCACCGACTCAATCTGCATCCCCCGCAGCTGGGTCCATTTTTCGTCCAAAGCGTTTGACAGGTATTCCGCCAGCTTGACGCTTTGGGAGGAAACATGGGAAATGCGGAAATTGTCCATGGACATCTGATTGATGGCAGCCGTCAGGCCGGTCAAAAATTCCGAAAGATACAGCTTTTGAATGTCCTGGATGTCCACATGGTCCTGGTTATGAGGGATTGCCTCCGCATAAAACTTTAAAGGCTCCACAATGCGGATAGAAAAGTATCCGTGCGCCCGCAGGTAAAGCTCCGCGTTATAAAAGTTGTCGAAATAGTTAATCGGATTGGGCGTACCGTAAGGGATATTCTTGATTTCCTGCAAATTGATAAAATAAACCTTCTGCTGATAGGGGGTGCTGCCGCCAAAGCGGATCCGCTGGAAGGTTTCCCGCAAGCTGTCCTCCAGCTGCCCGTTAAACATGGACGGAGCGGAACCGGTGTTCACTTGGTAATAGCCGGGTTCCGCCGAATAATCAACGACTTTCCCACCGTCCACCAGCATCATAAACTGGTTTTCCCCCACATGGATTACAGAGCCGTCAGAAACCAGGTTTTCACTGCCTTTCCGGTTCCCGTTCCGGCGGTCGTTTTGCCGGACGGCCTTACCGGCGCAGAAAACAGTTGTATCGCTCATATCGCCGGCTTCAATGACTTCCAGCCACTGATCCGCCAGGCCGCCGCCAATGGCGTTCATTGCTGTGCGAATAATTCCCATACTAGATCGTCCCTTTCCTTCTGGATTACTAACAGTATACCATGTTTTCAAAAAAATCACAACAAGAAAGAATCGGAATACCGAAGAAAATTCGTATTTTCTGTCAATTCAGTGTCCAGACGCCCTTTTTTACAGTTTACAGTATTGTTTTCTCTTGCGTCAATATGATATAATGTATAAAACACTTGGATTTTGTAAATATTCTGAAAAATAAGCAGAAAGAAGATGATTTCAGTGCAGAAAAGTCTGCCTGTCTGGCCGGCTTTGACATTCCGCAAGGGCTTGCGGGACGGGATTCCCATTTGCCTGGGCTACATATCCGTTTCCTTCGCATTCGGCATGATGGCGGCGGAAGGAGGGCTTCCGGTCTGGACAGCAGTTTTGATTTCCGTAACCAATCTCACCTCGTCCGGTCAGGTTGCGGGGACGTCGCTGATGCTGGCTGGCGGTTCCCTGTTGGAAATCGGGATCACCACCTTTGTAATCAATATCCGGTATATGCTCATGTCCCTGTCATTATCCCAAAAGCTGGATTCCAAAATGACGCTGCTGAAGCGCTGTATCCTGGCTTTCGGCAATACGGATGAGATTTTTGCCGTATCCATGCAGCAGCGGGGGCCGATTCCTTCCCGCTATTTAGCGGGGTTGATCCTGCTTCCCTTTGCCGGTTGGGCCTTTGGCACTTTTATTGGTGCAGCAATGGCCGGGGTACTGCCTGCCGCAATCCGCAGCGCGCTGGGAATCGCCATCTACGGGATGTTTTTGGCCATTATCATTCCTCCCGCCAAGCATTCCCGCCGGATTCTTCTGGTCTTAGCCATTTCCGCCGGAATCAGCTGCCTGTTTGCCATTACACCTGTCCTCAATCAGCTTTCTTCCGGATGGGTCATCATTATCTGCGCCTTTGCGGCCGCCGGATTTGCCGCCTGGAAATTCCCGATGCCTGTATTAGATGAGGAGGAAAACGATTGAATTATCCTTACATTTTGTCCGCAGTCTTTGTAATGGCGCTGGTTACCTATCTCCCCCGGATGCTGCCGCTGGCCCTCTTCCGGAAACCCATCCGCAGCCGGTTTATCCGTTCTTTTTTAAGCTATGTCCCCTATGCGGTTTTAGCGGCCATGACATTCCCGGCAATTTTCCAGTCAACATCGTCGGTCTGTTCCGCTTTGGGCGGACTGATTGCGGCCATGCTGTTGGCGTATATGGAAAAAGGGCTGCTGACAGTCGCCTTGTCTGCAACAGCAGTTGTTCTGATTATTGAACAAATCATGCCTTTATTCTCTGTGTAAATTGGGGAATTTTTGAAAAACTATTTTGTTTTTGACTGGTTTGTGCTATAATGAAATCGATTTCAGCCGGGACGGCTGGTTTGCTGTTTTCAGCAAAAATAAGGAGGTTTTATCATGATTCAAGTTGCGCTGTTGAGTAAATGGCATGTTCATTCCGAGGGATACGGCAACGAATTTGCTTCTATCCCGGACGTTAAAGTCACGGTAATCTGGGACGAGGATCCGGTTCGGGGAAAAGAATGGGCGGAAAAAATGAACTGCGACTATGAGCCATCCTTGGAAAAGGTGCTGGCGCGGCCGGATGTTGACGCTGTTTCCGTGGGCACCTCTACCAATCTGCATAAAGACGTGATTATCGCAGCGGCCAAAGCAGGCAAGGCTGTATTCACTGAAAAGGTTCTTTCCTTTACAGCGGCAGAGGCGGAAGAAATCGCCCAGGTCATCCGTGAAACCAAGGTTCCTTTCCTGATTTCCTATCCGTTCCGTACCCGCGGCCAAATTTTGTACATGAAAAAACTCATTGACGAGGGCGTTTTGGGCCAGGTGACCCATATGCGCGTCCGGGATGCCCACGACGGCACATCATCCGGCTGGCTGCCTCCCACATTTTTTGATGTGAAGCAGTGCGGCGGCGGCGCTATGATGGATCTTGGCGCACACCCCATGTACCTGTGCCTGTATCTCATGGGCGAACCGGCAAAAGTCACTTCTGTGTTTACTGAAATGGCGAAAAAAGGCGCGGACGACAACTGTGTCAGCGTTTTGGAATATGAAAACGGCGCCATTGCCGTTTCGGAAACCGGCTTTGTTTCCAAACGCAGCCCCTTCTCCATTGAGGTCAACGGCACCAAAGGCAGCCTGACCATGAACGATTTGATTCCCGGTGAGCTGATTCTCAACACGGATGAAGGCGTGCGGCATATTACTGCGGAAGAAATCGGCGAAGGCCTGCCCCAGCCGGTACCGCTGTTTGTGGAGTGCCTGCGGGAAAACAAGCCCTCCCCCTTTACTGTGGAGGACGCAGTTGCTTTGAGCCGCCTGATGGAAGCTGCGTATCGTTCCGCTGCGGAAAAGAAAACCGTTGCTTATTAAGAATCTGTTCTGATAGAAAACCCCCGGTTTTGTGGACTGCCCCAAATTGAACGGACAGAACAAAAAGAACCCCCAATGGTAGTAAAAATGTAAATTTTAGCAGACAAACTGAGATCGCTTTTCAAGAGGTGTCAGTTTTGTTTTCAGTTGGATGCGCTGGT
>DVJP01000037.1 GCA_018716725.1 Candidatus Merdivicinus excrementipullorum
AACCAGCGCATCCAACTGAAAACAAAACTGACACCTCTTGAAAAGCGATCTCAGTTTGTCTGCTAAAATTTACATTTTTACTACCATTGGGGGTTCTTTTTGTTCTGTCCGTTCAATTTGGGGCAGTCCACCCGCTAAAACGAGTTTATTTTCCCCACTCCATGCAGGGTTCCGCCGCCAGTTCATACCGGAGGACGCCCCCGGCCGTCAGCTCCTCATAGGTGATGAAAGGCCGGTCAATGGCTTTTCCATTGAGGGTGACGCCCCGGATGTACCAGTTGTCCGCCGGATCCCAGTCGGTTTCAATGGTCAGGGTACCGGCAACGGCGCAGCTGTGGTATTTGGGGTCCAGCTTTACCGTCTGTTTTTGGAAATAGGGGGTGTTCAGGTCAAAGCGGTTGCTGGCGGCGGTTGTGGAATGGAACCCCAAAGCCGTCAGGACAAACCAGGCGGACATCTGCCCCACATCCTCGTTGCCGCAGTAGCCGAAGGGCCCTTCGTGATAGGCCTCGTTCTGAATCCGCCGCACCCAGTACTGGGTCCGCCAGGGTTTCCCGGCGTAGTTAAAGAGGTGGGCCACCGTGTGGCAGGGTTCGTTGGAGTGGTTGTAATTGTCGTTCCACAGGGCGCTGAAATCCGCTTCGGACAGGAATTTTTCCAGCCGTTCACAGAATTCCTCCGCGCCGCCCATGAGTTCAATAAGTTTCGGGATGTCATGGGGCACGAACCAGCTCTGCTGGAAGATATTGCTTTCCACACAGCCCCGTTCATCGTAAAGGCCGCTTGTTTCCATCCAGTTCCCGTCAGCGTCTTTCCGGCGCATCCAGCGGGTTTCCGGGTCAAAAACATTGCGGTAATTCAAAGACTGCTTTGCCAGCTTTTCCGCATCCTCTTTGTGACCCGCCGCTTCCGCGAACCGGCTGATGCACCAGTCGGCGAAAGTGTTTTCCAGGGTGGTAGAAATATCCCCGGGAATATAGCCGTATTGGAGCATTTGGTCCCGGCCGCTGCGGTTCGGATATTTGCCGTAAGCCGTATCCCGGCAGATTTCCCAGGCTTTTTGGGCGTCATAATTGCGGATGCCCTTGCAGTAGGCGTCCGCCGTAATGATTGCGCCCGGGTCCCCCACCATGCAGCCGGTTTCAATGCCGAAAATTTCCCACCGGGGGAAGGGGCCGCGGCTGTGCTCCGCGCTTTGAAGCAGGGAACAGATCATATCGTTGACCGCTTCCGGCTGGATTAAGGTGAGCAATGGGAACTCGCTGCGGTACACGTCCCACCCGCTGAACACCGTCCGGCAGAGGAAATCGTCGGTTTTCTGAACGCTTCCGTCCGGGGCCAGAAATTCTCCATTACAATCTGTATAAATTCTCGGATCCAAAAACGCATGGTAAAGGCAGGTGTAGAATTTCTGCATATCCTTTTCCGGCCCTTCCGCCTGCACCGCGGAAAGCTGGGCGTCCCAGGCCGCCTGGATCTCCGCCGCATACCGGTCAAAATCCCAGTGGGGCGCTTCCGTTTCCAGGTTTTCTTTGGCGTTTTGGACGCTCACATAGGAAATGCCAGCCTTTAAGAGGATTTCTTCCCCTTCTTTCGTGGCGTATTCCGCGTAAAAGCCGCTGGTTTCCCCCCGGTATTCGGTTTTTGGCCCCAAATCCTTCCCGCTTTCCCAGACGCCAAATTTTTCAAAGGGCCGGCTGAATTTGGCGTAAAAATGCAGGGTATAGGTCACATGGCCGTCGCCGTGGCCCCAGCCTCCGGCGGTATAGGGGCAGTAAATGCTGCCCTCGATGGTTTCATCGTCCACCACCCGGATTTCCTGCCATTCCGAATAGCCGCCGATGCGCCGGGACAGGTCGATGAGGACCCGGGCTTTGTCCGTTTGGGGGAAGGTCATCCGCATAATGCCGCAGTGGGTGGAGGCGGTGGTTTCCACCCGGATATTGTACCGGTCCAGGGTCACAGCATAATGCCCCGCTTTGGTGATTTCCGTTTCGTGGCGGAACTCCGATTCCCGGCCGGAAATCCCGGGCTGATACCGGCAGTGGGCGTTTAATCCGCTGTGGAAGGGAACGTCACCGACCACTGGCATCACCTGGAAATTGCCCAAATCCCCGTACCAGCCGATGCCGGACAGGTGGTTGATGCTGAACCCTTCGATTTCTGTATTGTGGTAGCTGTAACCGGGGCCGTTGTCCCCGCCGGTGACCGTATCGGGGCTGAACTGGACCGCGCCCCAGGGGGCCGCGGCCCCCGGATAGGTTTTGCCGCCGCCTGCCGGAACGGTGCCGGTATAGCGGTCCGGGATGTCTGCAACGGCCCCAACAATGGTGTTAACGTACTGGTTAAGCTTCATTACTATGTCCTCCTATCAAAAAACGGCTGCCGGAATATTGGCATAGGGACGCCCCAAAGCCAGTTGTTTTTCCTATATTATACACAAAAACAAAAGGAAAAGCAAGCAATTAGTGGATTTCGCCCGCTTTTCCTGTGTTTCGTTTGTAAGATTTATTCCCTATCTGTTGACATGGCCTGGGACAAATCTTCCCGCGCCTAATCAGCCGACATATTTTACACGAATTTAACTGAAAACGGATAGCCGCTTTCTGCCGCACATTATATAATTAGTGTATAGAAACAGGACAAACGGCACGGTGAACAGGGAGGTGAATTTCATGTACAAAACGGTGGTTGTCAAATATTCCCCCAAGGCAAAGGAAATGGCCGCCAAAATTGAGGAAACGGCTAACCAAATGGAACAGGAGGGGTTTGAACTGGTTTCCTTCTCCATCATGCCCTCTTCCAAAGGCATCCTGGTATTTCGAAAGCCCGGCGAACCGGCGGCGGAAAATTGAACCTTTTTCACTTCAAAAGCAAAAGCGCCTAGAACCTCGCGATTCTAAGCGCTTTTGTTTTTTATGGCGTCCAAAGCCGCGTCCTGCCTGCTTTTTGCCCGCTCCAAATCCTCAAAATCCCCCAAATCGGTCAGCTGAACCTCCGAAGCGTCCACTTTGGCGTCCGGATTTTCCTGCTGGCCCCGGATGGTGGCGGGGATTTCCCCGTCCAGCTGCCTGCGGATGCTCTGCGCCCGGAGCAGGCAGATTTGTTCCAGGGTATCCACCGCCAGCCGATGGTCCCCAAAGGAGCAAAACCCGGTGGGGTCCTTTTGGACATAGGGGGCAATCAGCTTTTCCGTCTGCCGGAGAGTGGCTTCAAACCGCCCGCTTTCAAAATATTCCGAAAGCAGCTGGTCAAAATAGGCGTGGTATTGGGCGAAATACTCGTTATGCTTCATGACGTTGTGGTAAAGCGGCCGGTTCAGCATGACTTCGCCTTCCGCCGGGGTGTTGATGGGGTAGTTGATGAGAATGTTGGGGTCTTTGATCGGGTCGGCCATCCCCAGGGCGTAGGTGCCGAAGGCCAGGTTGTAATCCCAGGGCAGGATGCTGAGGACTCCGTCTTCCTCATACAGAAAGTAATTGTGCCCGGTATAGCCCAGATAGCTGTCCCAATTCATGACAAAAACCTGCACGGTGAAATACCGCAGCGCCTCATCCACATTGACGGCGGTTTCCAGGTTTTCGCCGGTCGACAGGGTTTTTAAGGCATGGATCAGCCGGTTTTGGTCGGCCTCCGATACGCTGAACTTGGCGTTTTCAAAGATTCCCGGATAGCTTTCTGCGTGTTCGTCGATATATCGCAGCGCCACATCGGCGTTTTCCGCATTCAGGGAACGGTAGTCCGGTTTGTACAGCTTCCCGTAATCCTTCCCGAAATTCCGGCGGGCAAAAGCCTCTTCCGGCTCCTCTACCGCCAGAAACAGCCCCCAGTCCTCCCCGTTGACCGTCACCCAGGTATAGCTGCAAAGGGGCGTCGGAACCCCCATAAACGCCATCATGTCGTAGGCCATGTAGGTTTTCAGGTAGCTGTTGTCTTGAAAGGAAGCGTCTAGGGAAAATTTGTCCAGCCCGTAATAATTTCCGCCATCCAGGAACTGGTCGAATTCCAGTTTCAAACTGTAACGGGAAAGGCCGTATTCCTCCGTCAGCCGCAGAGAATTGTTGCCCTTGGCCCGCAGCCCAATATTGCGGAACTCCTCTCCGTCGATTTGGACGGTGCAGGCCGCGTATTCTTCCTTCGGGGCGTTCTCGATAAAAGCCTCCCAGTCCCCGATTTGAATGTCAATGGTGTGCACCCGGCTATTGTCAAACAGCCGGGTCGCATATCCCGGGTTGGCGCTGGCTTTGGGAATCCCCAGCTGTTGGCCGGACATGAGAAGCAGCGTGAGGAGAGCCGCCAAAACCGCCGCGCCGATACAGATCCAGTCAATATACTTGTGCTTCACCATGGCTTTATCCCATGTAGTCGCCGTTATAGGACACCAGCACGACCCGGGACACCCCCGGCATAGCCTCCAGCTCGTTGACAAAGGCGCTGCTGTCCTCCTTCAAACGGACCTCGTAATTGAGTTCCACGCAGCCGTTGTCCACGCTTTTGCTTTTGAGGTTCAGCCGCTTCACCTGGGATTTCACAAAAACCCGCGCCTGCTCTTCAATCTGGCTGTTTTCGCAGTGCACCACCAGAATATAGGGGGAATCCGCCGTTTTCTTATGGGAGAAAGCAACCAGCACCGCCCCGATAAAAATGCTGCCGAACACCGCCAGGGGAATTAGGCCCGCCGCCAGCACAATCCCCACCGCAATGGCCCAAAACAGGAAGGCAATGTCCATGGGTTCCTTGATAGCAGTGCGGAAACGGACGATGGACAGGGCGCCCACCATACCGAGAGACAGCACAACATTGCTCACCACCGTCATAATCAGGAGCGTAGTGATTAGGGACAGGGCGATCAGCGTCACGCCGAAGCTGGCCGAGTACATGACGCCACTGTAACTTTTCTTATAGACGAAAAAGATGAACAATCCCAGCAGAAAAGCCAGAACCAGCGCAATCACCATGTCCAATATGGAAATGCTGGCGATGTTCTCCAAAAAGCTGGATTTAAAAATATCCTGAAAGGTCATGGCAGCCCTTCCTCCTCTATTGATTCAATCAAACCGCCGGCACAGGGCGTATTTGGAACAGGCCGCCGCCTGCCTTCCGGGGATTTGCACCGCCATGTGGACAAGCTCCGGCAAAAACGCGTCGTATTTGACTTCCAGTACCGTGCCTGGCTCCATGGCCCGCAGATAAAAAATCCCCGGATTTAGAAAATCCACATTCCCAAGGCCGGTGCGGATGTCCCGGTCTAAAGTAATCCGCACATTGCCGGGCCCATAGAGAAAGGCTTCCCGGCTGTAACGGACGATGGTTTTGGGCAGCAGCCCTTTCCCCTTTATTTTGCTGTAAAGCTCTAGAAAAAGCGGCTCGCCGGAGTCCAGGAGGAATCCAATCTCGCCGGAAAGCAGTTTCTCCGCCTGTTCCAGGGTCATCCGGGCGCTGCGCTTGCCGCACAGGCCGTTTACCTTGTACTTTTTTTCCAGCCGGATCAAGGAAATATCCGTCCCGTAATACCGCAGGCGGAATTTCTCCCTCCGGTTGACCCCGTCGATTTTTTCCCGCAGGGCGCTGTCATAAGGGGTGTCAAAGTACAGGCTGGTGACCTGGTATGCGCCGTCCGACCCGGCATGCTTATCGTGGACAAACAGTTTTCGGAGCCTTTGGGAAAGCGCCAGATCTTCCTGGGGGTTAATCTGGTGCTTCAGTTCATGCCGGAGGGAAACCGCTTTTGCCGGCTCAATCGTCATAGCCGGAGTCCCCGTCGTCATCGTCGCTGTAATCGCTGCCGCCGTCGTCATAATTGGTATCGCCGTAGTTGGTGTTGCTGTAATCGGTGACGCCGTCGTTGTTGGGGCCATAGTCCGTGTCGTTGTAATCGGTGACGCCGTCGTTATTGGGGCCGTAGTCGGTATCGTTGTAATCGGTGACGCCGTCGTTATTGGGGCCGTAATCCGTGTCGTTGTAATCGGTGACGCCGTCGTTATTGGGGCCGTAGTCGGTATCGTTGTAATCGGTGACGCCGTCATTGTTGGGGCCGTAGTCGGCATCGTTGTAATCGGTGACGCCGTCGTTCTTGGGGCCGTAGTCCGTATCGTTGTAATCGGTGACGCCGTCGTTATTGGGGCCGTAATCTGTATCGTTGTAGTTGGCGGAACTGCTGGTGGCCGGGGTTCCGCTCTGAGTACCAACGGCCTTGTGTTCCGCCCTTACCACCTTGCCTGTAACGGCATGAATATCGTATTCATACTCATTTCCGTTGGCAGTAAATTCCAGCTCAAAAATCGGGGCCCCGTCGTCGTGGTCGAATTCCTTATCGTCGAATACTGCGTCCGCAGCCGCGACGTTGGCCTGGGACAGCGCAATTTCCTGCGCCTTTTCCAGGGTAATGTAGGGGGACGGCTGTCCGTCTTTGGCATAAGCCGGGTCGTAATCATCGCCGTCAATAGTTACAATGCCGGAAGCAAGGCTCAACCCTTTTACAGCTTCCTGGGTGCTGGCGCTCATATCCTCCAGGAAATCGTCGCTGGGAAGCGCCGAACCGGGTTCCAATTGCAGGACGATGTTCTTTTTGTTGCCGTCGATGTCATCCGCAAAAAATCCGGCTTCATTGATTTCTACGATTAAGTCCCTCAAAACATCGTCGCAGCTTTTGCCGATATAATCCGGATACGCTTCCACAATGCTTTTGCCGTCGTCGTTCCGGCCGGTCAGGGCGGTGACCTTCCCATCCTGGTTATATTCGATTTGGATTTCCGGATTGACGCTCAGAGTGAGGACGCCGGTTTCCTTTAACGCCGTTCCTTCCTGCGCCGGTTGTTCCCCGCATCCGGCCAGAAGGACTGCCGAAGCGACAGCCAGGGAAGAGACCGCTGCCAAAAGTTTTCTTCTCAATTTCATGCTGATTGCTCCTTTCGGTTTCTCTTTGAATTGGCATTTGTTTTGCCTTACACTCACAGATTACGAAGGTGGGTTTTGAAAACCGGGGTAAGCTGGAAAATTTTTTCAAAATTAATCGTCGTCATCGTCATCGCCATCGTCATAGTTTGAATCGTCGTCCGAATCATCATCGTTATCCGGGTCATAATCGGTAGTCCCGTCCGTATAATCGGTAACGCCGTTGCTGCCGGAACTATAGTTTGTATCCGCAGGTGGCGCACTGCTGGCAGGCTGAGTATAGTCAGTTACACCGTCGTTATTAGGGCCGTAGTCCGTGTCGTCGTAGTCGGTGACGCCGTCACTGCCGGGGCCATAGTCCGTATCCGCAGGCGGCGCACTGCTGGCGGATGGCGTATAGTCGGTTACACCATCGTTATTGGGGCCATAGTCGGTGTCGTCATAGTCGGCGGGGCTGGAAGACGCAGGGGGCGCAGTCTCCGGCTGAGACGGTTCCGGCAAAAAAGTCGATTCAGCCGGGGGCTGAGAAGTGCTGGGGGAGGAGCTGTTCTCCGGATTTTCCTGTCCCTGCCCGTTTTTACGGTTGACAATTTCCAGGTTGACTGCAATCTGTCCCGCCAAATGCTCCGTCACCCCAGCGCGCAGCTCCATGCCGTATTCCTGGAACAGGGCCTCGTCCGGGGAATCGATGGAGAAGGAAACCTGGCCGCCCTCGGAAAGAAAGCCCATTTCAATGGCCCGGTCAATCAGTTCGTCTGCGACGGTTACCTTGTCCTTCCCCTTGCCGTTATATCCCTCCAGCAGCGCATCCCCGTCTTCATTGGTCCCCGTAAGCTCCACAACCGTCCCCTGCCGGTTCAGGTCCATCTGCACCTCCGGGTTAATGGCCAGATATATGGAGGAATAGGGCTGCAAATAGTTCTGATAATAATTGACGCCAAAGAAAAGCAGGAAGCAGGCCGCGATTGCCGCAATGCCGCCGCTGATCCAGGGCATAACACGCCGCTTTTCCGGCGTTTCCTTCATCAGCACCGGGTCATACACCGTCTGCCCGATTTGGTATTGCAGATTGGCCGCTTTCAGAAAGCGCCCCTCCTCGTCCAGAAGGACCGCATAGCCGGGGTGGCATTCCATAACCAGATACCTCATCGCGCTGCCACTCCTTTCATCACCTGTTTCAAATGCCCGCGGATGATTTCATACCCGTTGGTATAAATCAGCAGCAGGGCCACCATATATTTGCGGTGCCGTTCCAGCGTCTTGCGTTCCACGCCGCTGCCGGCTGTCAGCTGCCCCATGGGCAGCTTCTTTGTCTTTAAAAGCTCGTCTAACAGTTCCGGGTTCTCCCTGGCATACTGCAAGGCTTTCCGGCAGGCGTCCAGCGTCCGCTGCTGCTTGGGGCAGTTGTCCGCCACATCGCTGAGGCTGACGCCGAATTCCCGCATCTGCCGGGTCAGTTCCTCAATTTCTGCCCGGGTCGCATCCCGTGCCGCCCTTTCTTCGTATGGGTCTTTTTCATCCGCCAGCGTCTCCCCCAGAGCCGTATCCTCTTCCCCTGCCGGCGCGTCCAGCGAGATGACGCGGCTGTGCCGCTGTTCCCTGCGGCTGTAATCGATAAGGCGGCTGCGGATGAGCATGGCGGCGTATTTCAGGAAAGCGCCGCGGATGCGGGAATACCCGCCGATTGCCTCATGGAAAGCAATCATGGCGATGCTTAACTCGTCGTCATGCCCCTCAATGGGCGGGCGCTTTAAAAATTTCGCCGTTTCCGCCTTGATAAAGGGCATGTATGTACCGATCAGCTGATCCGCCGCCTGGACATCTTCCTTTGCCGCATAGACCTGTTGGACGATTTTATGTTCATCGTTCATGCAGCAGACTCCCTCCTGTATATAGAAATACGGCCCCTGTTTTCTAAAACCGGGGTCGATATGCCATTATTTTTAAAACCGCTTGCACACAAGTATCCAGAATAATCATACCGTCTCTGATATTCAGTCACAATCTTAGACCAGTTAAATCCTTGTAAATTTAAGGTAAATAAGAGAACCAAAACATAAAAAAGGACCCCTGCCCTCAACCGTTTTACAGTTCCGGTTAAAAGGAGGAGGTCCTTTGTTATCTGATTTCGGCGTCATTTCTCCAGCCGCTTTTTTAATTTCCAGTAACGATAGCCGAAAGAGACGGCTGCCCATGCGTAAATCGCAAGCAGGATCAGGAACAGCGCCGCTAATATGGGGGCGTCTGCATCCGAACTGTGAAACTGCGCGATGAGATTCGGCAGGATCAGCAGCATCAGGATAACGAGGATGGGCAGGTACCGGCCCGCAAACACCCGCCGCATCATATCCAGCCGGGATTCGTCGTCGCAAAAGATTTCCTCTTCCCCCTGCATCTCTGAAACCGGCTTGCGGAAATAGCTGTATCCCCCGAAATCCTGAAGATACTCCCAGCCGCAATCTTTGAACATCTGCACATACTCGTCTTTGTGCTTCAGCCCTTCTTCATTATAATCCAGCTGATAAACCATATCCTCAGGGGCGCATTTTTCAAAATGATA
Organism: Candidatus Merdivicinus excrementipullorum; assembly: GCA_018716725.1. Taxonomy (GTDB): domain Bacteria; phylum Bacillota; class Clostridia; order Oscillospirales; family Ruminococcaceae; genus Merdivicinus; species Merdivicinus excrementipullorum. The sequence goes on from DVJP01000037.1 coordinate 9,455, forward strand.
AAACCCCGGCAGGCTTACCTTCAAAAATTTCCACCCTTCCTGGTGACGTTTCCGAAGATACCGCTCCTCTTTCTCCCAATCAGCTATTGTAAAGATACGCGGCTCCGTTTTCTTCTCTTTCATGTCAGCGCGCCTCCATCATGTTTCGGTACAATCTTTCGATCCGCTTCATCTCCAGATCCAGAACCTCCCTGCCCAGGTCTGTGATGCAGTAAATTTTCCGCTTTTCCTCTTCCCGCACAAAGCGGATCAAACCGTCTTTTTCCATCTTGGACAGAGTGCCGTACATTGTTCCGGGGCCGAGCCGTATTTCGCCGTCTGTAAGCTCTTTCACTTTGCGGATGACGTTGTAGCCATGGGATTCTTCCCGGAAGCACAGCAGGATATAAAATCCCGTCTCTGTCATGGGTGCATACACTTTCCGAATATGGGCATCCATCTTTCACGCACCTCCTATTCTATATTGTATCCACTATATCGCACTGCAACACGCTCTACTATTAGTATAGCGCTGCGACATATCTTTATCAATAAAATCCTTGTAAAAAATCGGTAAGATTGCATGGAAAGATATCTGTTGACGGATTGGAAAACTTGAATTATACTGAAAATACATGAAGGAGGCTTGCATATGAAAATCCACAAACCCATCCGGGACGGCGGCCGGGACCTGCCCCGCCTGTTCCGAAACCCGCCCCACGGCTACGGCATCGTCCCCTTTTACTGGTGGATGGGGGACCCCTTAACCCGGGAGCGGCTTGCCTACGAAACGGACCGCATGAAGGGCCACAGCGTGGCGGGGCTGCAAATCAACTACGCCCACAGCTGTGAAGGAGGGCTGATTTACGGCCTTACCTACCCATCCGACCCGCCTTTATTTTCCGACGAATGGTGGGATTTAACGGGTTTTCTCATGAAAAAGGGCAAGGAGGACGGCTTTTCGGTGAGCCTGTCCGACTACACCCTGGGTTCCCCGGGCCAGGGCTATTACACCGACGAAATCCTGGCGGAAAATCCGGACATGCGGGGTCGGCTGCTCCAATGGGCGGAAACGCCCTGCAAAGCCGGGGAACCGGCGCGCCTTTCCCTGCCGGACGGCCTTTTGAACGTAAGTTTTCTGGAAGGGACCTCCTGCACGGACCTGACAGGCTCCGTCTGCAAAGGAGTCCTCTCCTTTACGCCCCCGGCGGACGGGCGGATTTTATGGGTTTGGCCGGAAATCCAGGAACATTCTCTGGACCCCATGCACCCCCTTTCCGGAAAAAAGGTCTGCGAGAAATTCTTCGGCCCCTTTGAGGAACATTTTCCCGGCGAAGGCGGCGACGGCCTCAACTTCTTTTTTTCCGACGAGCTGAATTTCAACATCCGGGGCAATCTCTGGAACCGGTATTTTGCGGAGGAATTCCAAAAACAGAAGGGGTATGACCTTCTCCCCCTGTTGCCCGCCCTTTTTGCGGATATTGGCGACGTCACCCCCAAGGTCCGCCTGGATTACAGCGACGTCATCGTCCGGCTGGAGGAAGCCAATTACTTTGGCGTTGTCTACGACTGGCACGAGTCCCGGGGAATGGTCTACGGCTGCGACCACGGCGGCCGGGGAAAGGACGTCACCGAATTCGGCGACTATTTCCGCACCCAAAAGTACAACCAGGGCCCCGGCTGCGACCAGCCTTTCCTTGACTCGGACATTGTGAAAAACAAGGTGGCCAGCTCCATTGCCCACCTTTACGACCGCCCCCGGGTGTGGCTGGAAGGGTTCCACAGCAGCGGATGGCAGACCTCCTCGGCGGACTTTGCCGACGCGGTGGCCCGGAATTTCGTCATGGGCCACAATCTACTCTCCATCCACGGCCTTTATTACTCCACCCATGGCGGCTGGTGGGAATGGGCTCCCCCCTGCAACGGCTTCCACGCGCCTTATTGGGACGACATGAGCAGTTTTTTCCAGGCGGTGGAGCGGATGAGTTTCCTCCTGAGCCAAGGGCGGCATGTCTGCGACGTGGGCATTCTTTACCCGGTGGCCCCTGCCGAGGCGGGAATGGACGGGGAAACCGCAGTCCAAACCGCCTTTGAAACGGCGGAGCTTCTCTACCGCCGGGGCGTCGATCTGGATTTCTTAGATTTTGAGTCCATTGAACGGGCGGAAATTCGGGACGGCAGGCTGTGTATCGCCGGGGAATGCTACCGGGTGGTGATCCTCCCGGCCATGCGGGCGGTGCGGTTTGGCATGATGGAGAAACTGCTGGCCTTTTCCAAAAACGGCGGGACCGTGCTTTTCCTGGGCGCGCTGCCGGAAGCCAGCGACCGGGCGGGCGCAAACGACCCAGCCCTGAACGCCATTGTGGAGGAACTTTCCGCCGTAGAGGGTGCCTGCCTGTCCCAGCCGGAGGAAGTTTTGGACGCGGTTTCCCGAATTATCCCGGCGGATTTCCGGGCAGAAGGCTTTGACGGGGACGTCTACCTCAACCACCGCCGCTTAGGGGACCGGGACCTTTACATGGTCTACGGCCTGCCCAAAGGAACCCGGTGCACCTTCCGAACCGTAGGGGAAGCAAGCCTTTGGGACCCCTTTACCGGCAAACGCTGGCGGCTCCCTTCCGAACCTGCCGGAGAAGGCTTCACCCGCCTTGCCCTTCCTTTGAATGCCAAGGAAATTCAAATCCTGGTCTTTGACCGTTCCGGCGAAGCACCGGACGGGGATTTTCCCACGGAAAGCTGCGAAGCGGAACGGTTCGCCCTAAAGGAAGAATGGGAATTTGAGCTGCTGCCCAATCTGGACAACCGGTTCGGGGATTACGCCATCCCCGCCTACCCCGGCATGGTCGGCCCGGAATTGAGAATGGCTTCCTACGCCCAAGGCGGCCCGGAAATTCCGCCAGAAAGCGCTTTTTCCAGGGTGGAACGGTTCTCCTACGGGCCTTATTTCCAGGTATCCGGCCCCTTTGCGGACGAAAGGGCCTTCCGCGCAGCCTTTGAAGCCGCGGCAGCTGGGGAAACGGAGGACTTTGCCCCCTACGCCTTCTCCATGCGCTACGGAGTTTGGAACGACCCCGGCAAACAGGGCTTCCACGGTCTAAAGGAGCTGGTCGCCGACGAATTCCTCACCGTGGGCCTCAAAGAAGAAGCCATGCTGGGTTCCCGCTACCTGCCGGACCCGGAGGGGTTTGGGCGTGTCTATTTCACCCGGGTTTTCTGCCCGCAGGACGGGGATTACCGCATCCTCTCCGGGAGCATGGCGCCGGACCTTTTCGCCTTGGACGGAAAAGAACAGCCCCTTCCCGGGGATGCCGTCCATCTGAAAGCCGGGGTGCACCTTCTGGCGGCCGCCTACCGGAACTGCGGGCGGACTTATCTCACGGTAGTGCAGGAGGGGACGTCCCCGGAAAAGGAGGATCTGGCCATGAGCTGGTACCGCCACCCCGGCTTGGCTCCCTTTGTCTGCCGCGGTTCCGGCCAAGGGCAGTACGGCTTTTTCCGCTTCCAGACTCCCCCCGGACTGAAAGAAATGGAAATCCCCTGCGAAACCAGTTCCCTTTCCCTCTGGGTCAACGGTCTGGAAATCCCGGTTTCCCAAGTTTCCCCGGGGCTTTGGCGGGCAGTCCTTCCGGAAACGGAGACCTCCTCCGTCCCGGCGGTACTCCGCATCGCCCTGGACTGCGGGAAATCCGGCGGCGCGCTGATTGACGAGCGCATCTGTTTCACCTGCGGCGCAGGGCGGATCAAGGCCGGGGACTGGGGGAAAATCGACGGGCTATCCTGCTATTCCGGCAGGGCGGCCTACACCCAGCGCATCCTCCTGCCGGAAACTCTGCCGGAAGGCCGGCCGGTGCTGCGGCTTGCAGATGCAGTTTCCACGGTGCGGGCCGTGGTAAACGGCACAGAGGCCGGGGTCAAGGTCATGGGGCCGTGGGAATTTGACCTAACAGGCCTGCTGAAGCCGGAAGAAAATGAACTGCGGCTGGAAATCTGCAACACCCTCTCCAACCACTACCGGAGCATCCCTACCCGCTATCGGGGGGAAGCCCCCTCCGGACTATTGGACAGTGCAGAACTGGTCTTTTTGAAGTAAAGAAGGAAAATAGCCACCCGGTTTTACCGGGTGGCTTTCTCTGTGTTATAATCCAGCTGATATACAACTTCTTGGCAAGCTCCATGCCGTCCCGCATTTCTTTTAGGCTTACTCATAGAGTTTCTGATGCCTATCATTGGATAACCAGGATGTCGTGAATGCCGATACGGGGGAGACGGGCGGTCAGGATACCGTCTTTGTAAGACCATTCCACGCTCCGGCCTTCCGGCTGGACGCAGACAGATTTAGGCGCAGAATCCAGTGGGATGGCAACCGTCACAGGGCCGATATCCGGCACAAATTCCACGCTGGAGCTGCCGGGGGCCGTGGCTGGGTCGCAGCCTAAATTGACAAAGTGCACCTGAAGCTGGTTTTCTTTTTTCCGGACGCTGATGCTGACGCTGGAGGAGGCTTCCGCCCGGACCAGGCCGGGAATGGCCATGTCGTCTAGGAGTTCCCGGAAGAACCGGCGCAGCATGGGGTAATGGGAGAGGAAAAATCCCCGGAAGGCCGGCCCGTACAGCCCGGCGATAACCCCTTTGCCGCAGCGTTTTACCGTGGCGGCGGCAAAACCGGTTTCCTTGCGGTCAGGGCCGCTGTCCCGGGAGGCCAACAGGGGCTTTACAATGTCCGCCGAAACGTTTTTCGCCCCGAACCATTTGCCCACAACCGGCTGGGTCCGCCGGCCAACTTCCACAGAAAGGTCACGGTCGATGTCGTAGTACCCTTTGGGTTCTTCGTCCGTAAACTGAACGCCAAGTTCTTCTGCAAACTCCTTGCAGCTTTCCCCGCTGAGGAGCAGCGCGCCGCCGTTTTTCACATATTCCGCCAGCCGGCCGTGCAGCTCTTTGGAAATCCGGGTCTGTTCCGGGATGACGCAGAGAGGGTATTCTTCCGCATGGCGGAGCATATCCCCGGCAGTCAGGATGTTGGCGGCGATGCCGTTCTGATTTACTGCGTGCAGCGCGCCTTCCACCGGCTGGACTGCTTCGCCGAAGTTAAAAAGGGGGCTGTTCTGGGAGTAGAAATGGGCGGCGTTGTGGAGGATTGCCGCCTGGGGAACCACCTGGGAGCCTTGGCAGAAGGGCTGGCGGGCGCGGCAGAATCGGGCGACTTCCGCAATGTCATCCATGTGCCATTTTACCAGGGTCCCCCAGCGGTTGGGCGTGTCGTAGATGGTGACGGCCCCGCCGTTGGCCATGACAACGCCGGCCTCCTGGCAGAGGGCGTCCAGGCTTTTGAATACCCATTCGTCCATGGTGCCGTGGGAGGTAAAGCCCCAGGCCATGAGATCCCATTTCTTTCCGCGGGTATCCAGGAATTTGGTTTCCAGCAAAGCGCGGCCGGCGCTCCAAATCCAGCTAAAGTCACCGCTGATGTAGTCGATAGGGACCGTGATTTCATCCGGCTCCCGGACGGTGTACATCCAGTTGCTGCAGGAGGTGCAGGCCGGATTGCAGGTGTGGACAGCGTCCGTGTAGCGTTTTACATGATCCTCAAAATTCTCCCGGGAGAATTGGAGCCACTCGTCCCAGTGGGGGTCTTTGGCGGAATGAGGGATTTCCGTATACCCCGTCTTTTCCCGGAAAGTGGCGGTGCAGCGGTGGCAGTAACAGGGGGCGCTGGCCCAGTTTTCGCCGTCCACCCAGAAGCCGTCCACGCCGTATTCCGTAATCAGCTCCAAAAGCTGGGGGATCATGTATTCATCCGTATAGCCGGACAGGGGGCAGGTCAGGGTTTCGCTGGGGTTCCCGTCCTCCTGCACCAACGCCCATTCAGGGTGCTGCTGCAATGCCGCCGCGTCCCAAACGCCGGAATAGTGCATCACCAGGGGGATTCCCATTTCCTTGGTGGCCTCCCGCCATTCCCGCAGGGCGTCTTTGACGATGCCGGGGGCGGAAATTGCGGTTTTGCTGGGATAGCTGGCGTACCCGGGGTGCCCTTTGCAGTCGCACTGGACAAAATCAGGCCCGATTTTGCGGAACTGTTCCAGCAGCTCCGCCCGGTCCGCGTATTTGCCCAGATCCCGGTCGGTTTCATTGGCGTGGATATCAAAGTGGAGGCCGAAAAATACATCATCATGCCATTGCTTTGCCATAATCATCCTTCTTTCTGGATTGGGGGAACCCCCTATGCGCTCACTCCGCGTCCAAGCTGCCGGTTTCCCTGCGGCGGTACTGAGTGGGGGTCTGCCCGGTAAATTCCTTGAATTTTTTGATAAAGTTAGAGGGTTTGTTGTACCCGCAGATGCAGCTGATTTTGTTGACTGTCATCTCCGGTTCGGAGAGAAGCAGCTCCATGCCGGTTTTCATCCGCAGGTAGGTCACATATTCCTTGAAGCAGACGGCGGTCTGCTGTTTGACAATGTCGTTTAGCTGTACTGGCGTTATGTGGAACAGCCCTGTGACCCGGTCCACGCTTAAGTTGCAGTCGCAGGCGTTCTGCTGGATGTAGCCCAGGATTTCCTCGGACAGGGCCGTTTGCTGATCCTCCCGGCCAATGGGGAAGGCCTCCAGCACAAGCTCCCGGAAGTCCCGCAGGAACACATCGAAATTCTGGATCATCAGAAGCTCGGAGATTTTCTGCGGGTCCATATCTGCGTGGTTTTCCTGGGCGCAGCGCATGATTTGGTTCAGCAGCTCATAGCAAAGGTGTTTCTGAATCAGCAGCGAGGGCGCGTATTTCTGCACGTACCTGCGCAGCTTTTCCAAGGCCGCGTCCAGCTGCTTTTCGTTGGTGCGGTTGGATGCGACGGCACAAAGCTCCGCAATCAGCGCGCCCCGGTCCTCAATCAGCAGAGTAGAGGCGCTGGCCTTGCCGCTGCGCTGATATTGCTGCATCTGGGCAAGCCCCGTCAGGTGGGAAATGTTAATTTTATACGGGGAATCCACAATATCCCCCGTGTACAGCGTAAACTCGCTGACCTGGTCCGCCAGCGCCTGAATACAGTCGTTGATGGTGTCAACCTGAGAAGCGTCTTCAAAATTTGCAATGACTTCAATCAGGTCATTGCGGCAAGCAGCATATAGATGAAAGTCTTCGTCAGAAATGGCTTCAATCTGGCGCGCTAAATTGACAGATTCTTCTGTACGGCCGGCGGTCTTGACCAAAAAGACTGCAAAATGGGCGGCGTTCAGGGAAATCTGGAAGACATTCCAGCGCCTCAGAAGCTCAGGCGAATAGTTGCCGTCCAGCAGGGAAAGGACAATCTGATTCCGCAGGTTTTTTACTGAAATGTTTTTCTCGTTCTCAAGTTGAGAAAAAGTTTTGTCAATTACCTCCAGCTCATTGCCGGTAACCGGCGCATGGGTGATGCGGGCGCTTAAGGAACGAATGGGGCGGGAGGTGACATAAGCAAAACAGGTTGCCAGCAGCAAAATGGCCAGCAGGACCAGCACGATAATCAATCCGATCCAAACAGTGTCCAAATGAGGATAATTACTTAGCATTATGGTGGGAATTTCAGCTAAGATCGTAAATTGCCCGTCTTCGGACCGGGCTGAAAGCCTCCAAGCCGTCCCGTCCTTTATCCGGGCAGTGTTGCCGGGAAGCAGATCGGGAATCCCGGCGGAAAGAAGCTCCCCTTTTTCCAAAATCGCTGTTTCATCGCAATAAACAATAAACTGTTCTGTTGATCCGTTTGCGGCCCCTTCTAAATATCCCTCTAAAGTAGATCGAGCTACCCAGAAACAGGTCCATGCCATTGTACGCGAACTTGGAAACCGAACCGGATAGACAAACAGCAGGCTGTTTTCACTTACTGGCAAAACAGCAAAAGAACTCAACTGTTGAATCTCATCATATATGGTCATTGCTTCGGTGTCGGTGCAGTAAATCCGTGCCTGGAAATAGTACGAAAACCGGGACTTATAACCGGTGGAGAGATAAATATTGCTGTTCCCTGCGTAAAGGACAAAGAACTCATCAGATATTGGAGACTGGGTGGTATAAGCTGTAATTTCTTCTAAGAGCTCTATTTCACCGGATACCTCCCTTTGTGATTCCTTAGCAATAGCAGTAGGCTGGAAGGAATAGGAAATCATCATGCGGGCGTGAATATCTCCCAGTAATTCCTGCTGAGCTTCTAATTCATTTGCCGTCCTTTCTAAACTGCGCTCCCAATAATCCAGTTCCAAGTAGACAACCTGTTTTGCAGAGATAATCAGAAAAACAGCTGCAATGAGAAGCCCCGCCAATAGAAGCGCCAGGGTATAGGACAACAGATAGTGCCCCATAATTCCGACTTTCTTCATGATATTCCATTTTTTCATTGCCGAACCGCCTTCCCATACTATGCTAAGATACTGAAAAGGGGCGCGTCACTCCTGTGAAGTGCCCCTTTTAGACGGATATATTATATCATATTAGTGCAAAAAGTGCAATTGTTACCCGAGGGTTACTGGATAGATTCAATAAATCCCGCATAGGCGTCCACATAGATCTGCTTGTATTCATCAATGCCGAGGTTCTTTAATTCTTCAAAATAAGCGTCAACTTCCTCCAGCGGACGGGCGCCGGTGATAAACCTAGCGGTTTCCTGCTGGACATAGTTCTGGATAACTGTGCGCAGGTCAACTTCCCGAGAGGAGGTTTCCTCATCCAGGTAAGCGGCGGGCAGGACGTTGTCGGTCAGGTAATCTCCGTAAGCTTCATCTACGGTATAGCGGTAGAAGGTGTCGGCGTTTTCCATGTCGGTAATGACGTCGGACGCATGGCCGGTGATGATTTCCTCGCCCTTCTTAATTTCCCGTTCATTACCGCAGATGTGCTGCGCAATGGCGCCGATTTGATATTTGACTTCATAGGAGGTGCTGTAGGAACCGTCGTCAACCAGGGGCCATACCTGCTCCCACTGTCCATCCTCATTCTGTTCGACAGTCCAGAGGCCTTCCACCGCATCGCTCTGGCCAATGGCGGGACCATTTTGGAAGTTAACGTAACCGTCCGGGGTGTAGAGGTAGTCGAAGAACCGGCAGACCAGTTCGGGATATTCGGTGGTGGCGGAAGCAAAAACAGTGCCAATGCTGTAGTCGGAGGACTTGCCAGTCAAGGGGGTTTCCTGATAATCGCTGGTCAGGGGGGCTGCGGAAATCCAGTCTTTAAAGGTGTCGGGACTGGAGAGGTAAGGCGCCCAGTCGGCGATAACGCCGCAGTCGCCTTCTACAATGTAGGCGCGCATGGTGACGTCGTCCATAGTGAAGAAATCCTGGGAAATCAGGCCTTCGTTATACAGGGTGTTCATGGTGGTGACAAACTCCCGGTACTGCTCGCTGGCGCAGGGGATTTCCACCTGATTCTGGTAAAGGGCTGCTCCGGTGCCGTAGCCGTAGGAACCAATGAAGCCCAGGGCGTTCCAGAGGTAGTCGAATACCAGGTCAGTCAGGCCAAGGTAGGGGACGTTGGCATCACCCTTGCCCATGGGGTCCTGTTCCTTAAATTCCCGCAGCATCTGGACAAAATCGTCTAAAGAAGCAGGGGCTTCGGTACGGCCCACGCCTTCCAGCCAGTTCTTGTTGATGAAAACCCGGTGGGTGGCGATGGTGGAGTTGTCCAGATAATTGGTGCTTAAGAGGCGCGGGAGGGTGTACATAGCCCCGTCGTTCAGCTTGCAGGCTTCAAAGGCAATTTGGTTTTCCTCTTTCTGCATGCATTCATAGGCGTTGGGCATGAGCTCCTCGTTTAAGTATTGGGAGAAGTCCAGCAGCATCCCTTCGCCCTGGCCGTAGGTGACCATCTGGCTGGTGCTGACCCCTAAGCCCCAGCACATATCCGGCAGGTCGTTGGTGGAGAACATCAGGCTGATGCGTTCCTCAGCGTTCTGATGAGCATCCTCTAATTCAAATTTCACGTTCAGCAGGTCTTCCGCAAAGGGAATCCAGCGGATTTCGGAAATATCGGTGGTGCAGTTTGAGTCAACACGGCTGGTCAGGACTTTCAGGGTGATGGGTTCTTCTCCTTCTTTGACCAAGGGGGTAGCAGAATCCAGATTCAGATAATCAGGGTACTGGCTTGCAGTTTCGCTGCCGGATTCCGCGCCGCTGGCTGTGCTGGCAGCAGCGGAGGAAGTATCGTCGCCGCTTCCGCAGGAGGCCAGGGCCATAACCTGTGCCAGGGCTAAAGCAAAACAGAAGAGTTTGGTTGCCTTTTTCATAACAGTCATCCTTTCAATTCGATAGTTCTATTGGCTTTTGCCGGCTTTACGGCAAAAAATCAACCTTTCAGAGAGCCAATCATAACGCCCTTCACAAAATACTTTTGTACAAAGGGATAAGCGATCAGCATGGGCAGACTGGAAATAAAGACCAGTGCGTATTTGATGGTGGTGGCCATATAGGCGCGCTGCGCGGCGGTGGCCAGCTCTTCCATGGAGGCGTCAGGGCGCATAGCAGAAGTCAAAGCGTTTTCATTGAGAATCAAAATTCGCCGCAGGACTAACTGCAGGGGCTGCCACTGTTTGTCGGTAATGTAAATCATGGCGCTGAAGTAATCGTTCCAGTGGCCAACGCCGTAATAGAGGGCCATAACCGCAATAATCGGCTTGGCAAGGGGCAGTGCAATCTGGAAGAAGGCTTTAAATTCGGAACAGCCGTCGATGCGGGCTGCTTCATAAAGGCTTTCCGGGATAGAACTCTGGAAATAGACACGGGTAACGATCATGTTGTAAACGCTGACGCCAGCGCCGATAATCATGACCCAGGGGCTGTTGACCAGGCCCAGCTGTTTGGTAACCAAGTAAGAAGGGACCATACCGCCGCTGAAATACATGCAGAACAGGAAGTACCAGGAGAAGAAAGTCCGGCCGTACAATTCCTTTTTGCTCAGGGCATAAGCCAGGGGGATTGTCAGAAGCAGGTTATAAAGGGTACCCAGCACCGTATAGATGATCGTGTTCAGGTAACCCCGCCAAATGTCATCATTTGCAAATACTTGGCGGTAGGATTCCCAGGTAAATTTTACCGGTATCAGCCCTACGTTGCCCATGGCTACGTCATAGGGGTTGGATACAGAACAAATAATAGTGTAGTACATCGGATAGACACAGATCAAGAGGATCAGCAGGCAAATGCCAATGACAAAAGCGTCGAAGGCCTTGTCCTGCGTTGTCCTTGCGAAAGCTTTTTTGCGGCTCATAGATGGTTTGTCCCCCTTTTAGAAAATTCCAATGTCGGACACTTTTTTCACGACCGCGTTGACAATCAACAGGATTGCAATATTGCACAGGGTGTTGAAAAGCCCGATAGCGGTGGAATAGCTATATTGGCCGCCCAAAAGGCCGATTTCATAGGTGTAGGTTGCCAAAACATTGGAGGCAGAACGGTTTAGGTCGTTTTGCAGCAGGTAAATCTTGGAATAACCAACGGACAGCAGACCGCCGGTGCTCATAATAAAGGTAATGATAATGGTGGGGAGGATGCCGGGGATGTTGACGTTCCAGATAATCCGGAAACGGCCCGCGCCATCAATTTTTGCCGCTTCTACCAGTTCAGGCGATATGCTGGACAGGGCGGATATGTAGAGAATAGAACCCCAGCCTAATCCTTGCCAGACGCCGGACCAAACATAAATAGAAGCGAAATAATCAGGATTGGAGATAAAGTCCACCCGTGTGCCGCCCAAGGCTTCAATAATATTATTGATAGGGCCAACGCTTCGGTCTAAGAACAGCAAAACCAAGGAGCAGAGCACGACCTCAGACAGAAAGTGGGGAGCATACGTGACCATCTGGACTGTTTTTTTGAATTTTAAATTGGAAATCTCATTTAAAATTAACGCAAAGATGATAGAGCATGGGAAGGTCGCTAAGGAATACAAGGTAATACGCAAGGTATTCTTAATCATTACCCAGAAATCAGGGTAGTTTAGAAACCTTTTGAAATGTTCCATCCCGACCCATTCACTTCCTAAGATTCCCTTTGTCGGGCTGTAGTCAACAAAGGCCATTAGGATACCGTACATGGGCCAATAACAGAAAATAGCAAAGGCAACAATAGCCGGAAGCATTAAAATATACCATGGCCAGCTGCGTTTGACGCCGGCTACAAATCGTTTCCGCCATCCTGATCTTTCTGTGGAATGGCGGGAACGTGTCATAACATTATCACTCATAATAACATCCTTTCTATCCAGTCTGCGTGTTTCCCGTCTGCTGTAGCGGGATTGTGTTAATTTCATTATATCTTCATAAGTTATTCATTCTCAATACCCAAACTGGCATTTTTATACCTAAATTATATTAAATTTACCAGATAACTTCTAAAAAATCGGGAAAACAAGCGAACATATGGGTCAAAAAAGCCAAAAGTAAAAAATGAATCATGTCATAAAAATTATTTTGTGTGCCTGAAAAACGGCTTTGCCCTAAATCAATGTGGGAGGATTGACTCAAAAACAAGAGGCAAAATCAGAAAAATACATGATGCCTGCTCACTAGCTATGTACTTCGCAGGTAAATTTAAAGAACCAGCTTGATGAGTACGCTTTTTATTTCCTCTTATTTCCAATACCCAAAATAAAACCTCCATACCTAATTTATTGGATGCCTTTAAAACAAGTGATAATGTTGCTCAGATTACCTCAAATGCTGCTGAAAACAGGTATATTTCAAATTCCTGCTAAGGCGGGAATGGGCGGGGAAACTGCCGCCTAAACCGCCTTTGAAACGGCGGATGATGGGGAACTGGTCTTTTTGAAGTAAAGAAGGAAAATAGCCACCCGGTTTTACCGGGTGGCTATGCACAAGTCCAGTAAAAACGGACAATGGAAAAAGAAGCCCCTCTATGGTAGAATAAAAACAACTACCATAGGGGGGATTTGTATGCCAAGAAGTTACGGACACATGAAGGAATACGAAAAAGAGATATT
>DVJP01000038.1 GCA_018716725.1 Candidatus Merdivicinus excrementipullorum
TGGAAATGTGCTGTATGTGGTGGTCGCGCTGGTGGGAGGGCTCCTGCTGCTCTCCGGCGCACCCAACGTCAGCATTTCCGGTATGGCGTTCGGCATCAGCATTTTGGTGCCCTTCCTCAACATGACGAAGCAGTTTGCCGGAAACGTAAGCCAGGTGTCCAACCAGCTCAACGCGGTAGTTATGGGCCTGGCGGGCGCGGGGCGGATTTTCGACCTTATTGACCAGGAACCGGAGGTGGATGAGGGGACGGTCACTCTGGTGTGCGCCCGGGAAGAAGAGGGGAAGCTGGTAGAGTGCCAGGAGCGCACGGGCACCTGGGCGTGGAAATATCCCCAGAAGGACGGTACTGTCACCTATACCAAATTGGCCGGCGATGTGCGTATGTTCGGGGTGGACTTTGGATATGAGCCGGGGAAAACGGTACTCCACGACATCACCCTGTATGCCAAGCCAGGGCAGAAAGTGGCCTTTGTAGGCGCTACCGGCGCAGGCAAGACCACCATTACGAACCTCATCAATCGTTTTTATGACATTGCAGACGGCAAGATCCGCTACGACGGCATCAACATCAACAAGATTAAGAAAGCGGACCTGCGCCACAGCTTAGGGATTATCCTGCAGGATACAAACCTCTTTACCGGCACCGTTATGGAGAATATCCGTTACGGCAACCTGGATGCCAGTGACGAAGAATGTATCGCCGCAGCAGAATTGGCCGGAGCGGACGACTTTATCCGCCGCCTGCCGGAAGGTTACAACACCATGCTGACAGGCAACGGCGCAAACCTCTCTCAGGGCCAGCGCCAGCTGCTGGCCATTGCCCGGGCGGCCGTGGCTGACCCGCCTGTTATGATTATGGACGAGGCTACATCCTCCATCGACACCCGCACGGAAGCCATTGTACAGCGGGGCATGGACGCCCTGATGTATGGGCGCACCGTATTTGTCATCGCCCACCGCCTTTCCACCGTCCAGAATTCCAACGCCATCATAGTGCTGGATCATGGCCGCATTATCGAGCGCGGCACTCATGAAGACCTGATTAAGCAGAAAGGCACCTACTATCAGCTGTATACCGGCGCGCTGGAACTGGATTAACCTGTTCCCCGCAGCTTTACAGGCAAAAAGGCCCGGAGCGTGTTTCGCTCCGGGCCTAACTTATGCTTGTCCGGCCAAAAGATATGCTTGTTTTTCAGGGTAAAACTTAACGCGGATGGGACAGGCTTGACTGCCGCCATTAAAACTGAGGCTGCGCCTCAGTTTTTTGTTGCCGTTCATAGAGAACATTGCTTCAGTATCTCCTGTTGGCGGCGGGGATTTTACTGGCCAATAACGTTGTCTTCTTTTTTACGCGGGTACGCTGGCAACCCCCGTTTGGCTGGCAAAAATTCTTACGGAAATCATCCTGTTTCTCATCAGTCTGACTGTGCAGAGCCGGGGGATTTCCCGGCCCTTTTATACTGCTGAAAATTAAAGAATTCCTTTCCTGACGATAACATTTTAATAAACAATTGTCTGATTCCCGGAGTTTATCAACAGTTTAACTCCTGTTTCACAGCATTTTAACCGCTTACGGTATACTGGATTCAGTTTCAAAGGAAAGGATGCGCAAAATATGAAGGATTTCATTCATCCCGCACCGGAAGCTGGGCTGACCTATGAGCAGGTGCAGGCCAAAAAAGCAAACGGAAGACAGAATATCCAGCCGGAAAAATCCACCAAATCCACCGGCCGGATTTTAAAGGACAACATCTGCACTCTGTTCAACCTTTTCAATCTGCTGATTGCCGTGGCGTTGGCCCTGGCAGGGGCCTGGTCCAATCTGCTGTCCATTGTCTGCCTGGTTCTGAACATCCCCTTCCCCTTTCTGCCCATTCAGATCACCCTCATCGACCTGGTCATAGAAGGCTACCCCGCTTTCTTTATGTCCTTTGAGCCGGACGGACGGAAAATCACCGGGCGGTTCCTGCCGGCGGTTATGAAGCGGGCTTTGCCCAACGCCCTTTCCATCCTTTTGTGCTTTCTGATACTCCAGGCCCTTTTGCCCATACTGCAAATCCCGGCGGAACAGGCGGGAACCCTCCTGTATCTGCTGGTGGGGACGGTGGGGATCCAGGCCGTATTTAAGGCCAGCTGGCCTTTTGACACGCTGCGGTTTTTCCTCTGCGCCACCATGACGGCGGGATTTTACGCGGCGGCGGTGGTGTTCCATCCGATTCTGCAAATAGCCCTGCCAGCCGGGCTGACGCTGGTGCTGTTTTTGGGGTTTGCACTGCTGAGTTTTCTGGCGGAACGCGGGATCACGGCGCTGATTGGGAGAGCAGGCCGCCAAAAACAAGAAAAGGCCCGTTTCCCTATCAGGCTGTAAATCATATTGCCGTCCGCTTGTTCGTAAGCGGGCGGCAGAGTGTCAAAAAAGAGAGTATGGTCTGGCAAATTGCACAAAGAAGTGTTGTTTGCGGCCGGGCCGCAAAAGAATAGGATTTCGCGCTCTGCGGAGCGCGACCAAAGGCGCCGCCTTTGGAAACCGCAAGCTTTTAAAAAAGCTTGACCAAAACTTTTCTTTTTCTCTTTTGTGCATGTTTCCTTTCAAAAGAGCCGTCCGCTTATTCGTAAGCGGGCGGTTTTTTTATCCGCAAAAGAAATATTCACAAAAACCCGGTCAGTTTAACCTTTTTTTAAAATTGTATGATAAACTATGAAAAAGGGGGCGAAAAGCGTGACCATCAAAAAACGGCTCTTTCTTTCCAACATCCTGATGATTATCATTCCGGCGTTCCTCTCCGTTCTGGCGCTGGCGGCAGGACTGTTCCTCTTTTTCGTGACGGCCTTCCCCCATGCGGAATACCGGCTGGGGTTTCACGCGGAGCTGGTGGAAATCAGGTATGACGCGGCGGAGCTGGCGGCAGACTGGCTGTCGGAGCTGGATTCCCGGCGAAAATCGGAAATGGAGTCCCATTTGGCCCAGCTTGCGGAGGAAAACCGGCTGACCATTCAGATTTTTGACGGCATAGATTTGCTTTTGCAGCTCGGGGATGGAATGGGAACGGCGCAGGAAGATTTGGAATATGCACTGGCCGCGCTGGACGGGGACGGGACGGTTTCCAACGGGGAATACGACCTGTTCGGGACGGAAATTTCCGCCAACGGGAGTAACTATCTGCTCCGAATTGCCAATCCCGTTGTGACCCTCCCCAAGCACAGCCTGAAAGCGTGGGTGGTTGGGATCGGATTTTTGATGATCGTCCTGGTCTGCTTTATCATTTTTCTCACCAACCGGTTCCTGACCAGATTTGTATTCCGGAAAATCGCCGACCCTCTGAAAACCCTGGCGGAAGGCGTCCGCCAGATCCGGGACGGGAACCTGACCCACCAGATCGCCTATGGGGAGGCGGACGAATTTCAGCCTGTCTGCGAGGACTTCAACGAAATGGCACGGCGGCTGAAAGCGTCGGTGGAGCAGACCCAAAAGGAAGAGGAAAGCCGGAAGGAATTGCTGGCCAGCATCTCCCACGACATCCGTTCCCCGCTGACCTCCATCCGGGCCTATGTGGAAGGGCTGCTGGACGGGGTGGCGGACACCCGGGAAAAACAGGCGCTGTATCTGTCCACCATCCGAAAAAAGACGGTGGAGATCAACCAGATGGTGAAGAAACTGTTCCTGTTCTCCAAAATGGAGCTGGGAGAATGTCCCTACAACCCCAAACGCCTCGATATAACGAAAGAAATCCGGGAGTTTATTTTGGCTTCTTCGGATGAGTATCTTGGACGCGGGCTTCGGATCGAACTGCGTTCCCTGCCGGAAGCTGCGGCCGTGGAAGCGGACCCCACCTATTTTCGCAGTATTTTGCAGAATCTGCTGGACAACAGCGCCAAATACAAGGGGAAAGAAACGGGAACGGCGGCCATTTCCGGGGAGATTTCCGCGGAAAAATTTTTCCTATATGTGGACGACGACGGCCCCGGCGTCCCGGAGGAGGCCCTCCCCAAGCTGTTCGACGTTTTTTACCGGAGCGACCCTTCCCGCAAAAATCCCAACCAGGGCAGCGGGCTGGGGCTGGCCATTGTGGCCAAATCCGCTGCGCGGATGGGCGGCGCTGTTCATGCGGAAAACCGGCCGGAAGGCGGGCTGCGCGTCGTTTTGGAATTTCCTTTGAAAAGAGAGTGACGGAACATGAAACGGATTCTGATTATTGAGGATGACGAGGCCATCGCCGCCATTGAACGGGATTACCTGGTCCTGGGCGGATTTGAAGTGGAGATTGCCGGGACAGGCGGCGACGGTATTGCCATGGGCCGGTCCGGGCGCTTTGACCTGATCCTTCTGGATTTGATGCTGCCCGGCATCGACGGATTTTCTGTCTGCCGCACATTGCGGGAAACGCTGGACATCCCCATCCTGATGGTGACGGCCAGGCAGGAGGACATCGACAAGATCAAGGGCCTCGGCATGGGCGCGGACAACTATATTACCAAGCCCTTTTCCCCCAATGTGCTGGTGGCCCGGATTAAGGCGAACCTGGCCCAGTATGACCGCCTGAAAAATACAGAAAAACAGGAAAAGGCGCAGGTCCAAATGGGGAACATCCTGCTCCAGCAGGATTCCAGGCGGGTCTTTGTGGACGGGACAGAGGTGGAACTGAAAAACAAGGAGTACGAGCTCCTTTTATTCCTGAT
This sequence comes from Candidatus Merdivicinus excrementipullorum, assembly GCA_018716725.1. Taxonomy (GTDB): domain Bacteria; phylum Bacillota; class Clostridia; order Oscillospirales; family Ruminococcaceae; genus Merdivicinus; species Merdivicinus excrementipullorum. Next base: position 4,679 of record DVJP01000038.1, read on the forward strand.
GTCCAACGCCGATATTGTTTTCAGCAGAGAAACCCTGTATGAGCGGATATGGGGCTATGAAGCCATGGGGGACAACGCCACCGTGGCTGTCCATATCAACCGGCTGCGGGAGAAAATCGAAAAAAATCCCTCCCAGCCCCGCTATATCCAGACCGTCTGGGGCGCCGGATACCGGTTCCGGCCTTAAAAGGAGGAAGGATCATGCTCTGGCTTTGTTTTGCGGTGGGGTCCGCGTTTTTTGCCGGGATCACGGCGGTGCTGGCAAAAATCGGGATACAGAAGATCAATTCCACTTTGGCCACCGCCATTCGGACGGTTGTGGTCTTAGTTTTTTCCTGGCTCATGGTGTTCATCGCCGGTTCCCAGGACCAAATCTCCCAGATCACGGGAAAAACGCTGTGTTTTTTAGTTCTGTCCGGGCTTTCCACCGGGGCCTCCTGGCTGTGCTATTTCAAGGCCCTTCAGCTTGGGGACGTGAACAAGGTGGCCCCCATCGATAAATCCAGCACCGTATTGACCATCCTGCTGGCATTTATCCTGCTGGGGGAGCCGATTTCCATCCCGCAGGTCTTTGGCGTCCTGGGCATCGGTATCGGGACCCTGCTGATGATTACCAAAAAGGAAACGGAGGAAGGCAAGCCCCAGAACAAAAGCTGGCTGCTTTTCGCCTTCCTTTCCGCGGTCTTTGCCAGCCTGACCTCCATCTTCGGGAAAATCGGCGTGGAAAACGTGGAGTCCAATCTGGGTACGGCCATCCGCACCGTTGTGGTGCTGGTAATGGCCTGGCTGATGGTCTTTGTGGAAGGCCAGCAGAAGGGGATCAAAACCATTAACCGGAAAAGCTGGGTGTTCCTTTTCCTGTCCGGCATTACCACGGGGCTTTCCTGGCTGTGTTACTACCGGGCTTTGCAGGACGGCCCGGCCAGCATCGTCGTCCCCATTGACAAGCTCAGCATCTTAGTGACCATCATCTTCTCCGGCGTGGTCTTAAAAGAACGGTTGAGCCGCAAAGCCGGGGTCGGCCTGCTGCTGATCCTGGCCGGGACAGGGGCCATGCTGCTGTAAAACGGATCGGAAATTCTAACTCGTTCACGGGAGCAAGTCAGCCTGTTTCGGCTCCATTGAAAGCACAACAAACCTTTTTTGAAAATACGCCAATTTTATGGCAAAAGCATCGGGGACTACAAAATTGCAGTCCCCGATGCTTTTAGTTTTCTGTTTCAAGCAACTCCTGCAGGTACTGCAAAAAGATGTTTGCAGCCTTGGAAAACACCTGATATTTTTTCCAAACAATAAACCCGCGCGCCTCTAAGCCAGGGGAAAATGGACGAAAACAAAGATTGCTGCCTTTCGTGTTAATAAGCTTGTCATAGCACAGGGCGTATCCAAGTCCTTCATCTACCAATAGAGAAGCGTTAAATAGCAGGTTGTAAGTGGCCACGATATGCAGCTCCGACTCTTCCCGCTGAAGCCATTGGTTCAGATACCGGTCGTCCCCTTTTTGGTGGGAAACAATCAGAGGTTTATCCCACAGATCCTCCGGGCAGATCGTTTCTTTTTCGGCCAAGGGGGAATCCTTACGCATTAAAACACCCCAGGTATCTTTGATGGGAACCGGGATGGCCTCATATTTCTGTGCATCAATCTCCGTAAAGAGCAGCCCAAAATCAATAAGCCCCTTATCCAGATATTCAAGAACATGCTCTGCATTGCCGCTGGAAATGTTATATCGAATATCTGGATATTTCTGCTGCAATTTTTTTGCAACCTTAGCAAAGAGGCGAACTGTTTCCGTTTCCCCAGTACCGATAAACACATTGCCCGCGATGGTTTCATCGGATTGGGTGATCTCATTTTCCGTCCGCCTGACAAGGGAAAGGATTTCCTCCGCCCGTTTGCGCAGGATCATACCTTCCTCCGTCAAAATTACCTTGCGGGAACCTTTCACTCCTCGAATCAGGAGCTGCTTGCCGAGCTTTTCCTCCATTTCCCTCAATTGTCTGGACAGGGCAGGCTGGGATAGGTGCAGAGATTCCGCCGCCGCGGTAATATTTTGCTCTCTTGCCACCGCTAAAAAGTATTCTAACACGCGCAGTTCCATTTTGCTCGCCTCCTACTACTCAGTATATCGAAGAATTCTATAAAAGTCAATTATGAAAAATGATAATGAATAAGTATTTGATATATCATTGCAAAATAGATATACTGAGATTATGGAAATGAAATTGTAAGGAGGCTATTCAAATGAGTCGAAAACGCCTGCAAAAGAGCTGGATACTCTGCCTTTCCTTTTTGCTCGGTATCACAATGCTGACCGGATGCGGCGGAAGGACGGACGGCCAAATGCAGAACGCTGAAAATAGCAGCACTGCCCAAACTTCACCGGATGCAGAAAACGTCAATCTGATTTCTCCCACTTTGGAGATTGTGGAATTGGAGAATGGCTTTTCCGCTGTGCGCTATGACGGAGATACCGGCTTTGACCAATTCCTCGCAGGGGGCGGCGCTTCTTCCGACGGGGAAGTCGTCGAGTATCTTGCAAATAATCTTCTCTCCGATTTGAATTTGGGGGATTTGCTGGGCGGAATTTTTGGATGCAGCACCATTGCGGTGCAAAGTCCGGAAGGAGACGCCCTGTTTGGCCGCAATTTTGACTGGGAGAACTGCGAAGCTATGGTTGTGGAATCCCATCCCGAAAACGGCTACGCCTCTCTTTCCACCGTCAATATGGATTTTATCACCCAGAATGTGGGCGGCGGCATGGTGGGTATGGCTCTAAATCTGGATGAGGTCAAAACGCTGGCCGCCCTGTATGCCCCTCTGGACGGGATGAATGAAGCTGGCTTAGCGGTATCCGTCAATATGATTCAGGACAGCGCCGCCATCCAGCAGAATACGGACAAACCGGACATCACCACGACCACAGCCATCCGCCTGCTTCTGGATCAAGCTGGGAATGTGGATGAAGCGCTGGAGCTGCTGGGGCAATATGACCTCCACGGCTCTATGGGTATGATGATCCATTTCGCCATAGCGGATTCTACCGGCCGCAGTGTGGCGGTGGAATATGTGGACAATGAAATGACCGTCATCGAAACCCCTGTGCTGACAAACTTCTATCTGGCGGAAGGAGAAAAGTATGGGATTGGAACGGAGCAATCTCACGAACGGTATGATATCCTGATGAATCAATTAGAGGAAACCCCGCAAATGGGGATGGAAGAAGTCCGGGACGCCCTGGACAGCGTCAGCAAGGACAACTTCGGGGAGTTTGAATCCACAGAGTGGAGCATCGTCATGAACCTGTCCTCCGGTGAAGCCCGGTATTATCACCGGGAAAACTATAACCAGAACTACACGTTCCGATTGGAATCCTGATAGAAAGGAGCGGCCGAAATGAACTATCTGAAAACACTGAAAGATTTGTTTGCATTTATGAAAAACACCCGTTTGCCGGAAACGCAAATGAAGGAGCTGCAAAACCAAAAGCTTCGGACACTGCTCCATTTCGCCTGGGAACGTTCCGCTTTTTACCGGCGCACCTTTGAAAAGGCCGGCATCACAGAAGAACAGCTGGACAGTCTGCCCCTTTCCGCCTTTCCCGCCATTGACAAACAGATTTTGATGGAGCACTTTGACGAGCTTATCACAGTACAGGATTTGCACCAAGAGGATCTGCGGAAATTTGACGCGGAACATGAGGCGGACCGCAAGCCTTATTTAGGAAAATACCATGTGGTCCATTCTTCCGGCAGCACGGGGAAACCCGGATATTTCCTCTATGATGAACCGGCTTGGCACACTATGCTGTTAGGCATTATCCGGGGGGCTTTATGGGACATGACGATGCCGCAGATTCTGAAACTGCTGGCCGGAAGGCCCCGCATTCTTTACATAGCCGCCACAGACGGCCGTTATGGCGGGGCTATGGCGGTGGGCGACGGCATTGACGGCGTAGGGGCCAAGCAGATGTACCTGGACATCAAAACGCCCCTGGAGGATTGGATTGACAGCGTCCGCAAGTTCCAGCCTAACATCATCATCGGCTATCCCTCCGCCATAAAGATTTTGGCGGAATTAGCGGCGGAAGGCAGGGTGCGGGCGCAGATCAAGCGGGTAATCTCCTGCGGGGAACCCTTGAGCAGCGGACTCCGAAAATTCCTCGAAAAAAACTTTCACAGCCCGGTTATCAATATTTATGGGGCCAGCGAATCTTTGGCTCTTGGCGTAGAAACCGGAGCGGAAGATGGTATGCTGCTGTTTGATGACCTGAATGTCATTGAAGTGGAAAAGGGCGTCATGTACTTAACCTGTCTTTATAACTTTGCCCAGCCGTTGATCCGCTACCGCATTTCTGACCACCTGGTGCTGAAAGAGTACATGGCGGGAAGCCCCTTTACCCGGGCGGAAATCCTGCTGGGCCGGAACGAGGACCTTTTGTGGTTTGAGGATGGTGCAGGACATCGGGATTTCCTGCATCCCCTGGCGGTGGAAGGTTTCTGCATTGAAGGATTGCGGGACTATCAGTTTCAGCAGATTGCCCCGGACGCCTTTGAAATGCTGGCGGAGGCCGCCGCGGAAGACCGGAAACCCATGATAAAAGCACAGATGCTCCGGCAGATGAAGAAAATCCTGACGGAGAAAAATTTGGGGTATGTGCAGTTCTATGTCCGCTTCGTCGATAAAATCCTTCCCAATCCGGCCACCGGGAAAAAGCCGCTGATTGTCCCATCCGAAAAGGCAGAACTGGAGGAAGCGGTATGAGAGAAGCCTTGCTGACAGCCAAAGAAATCACAAAAGCCTATCCCGGTGCGCAGGAGCCGGTGCTGAATCAAATCAGCGCGGAAATCTATCCGGGGGATTTTACCATCATCATGGGGCCTTCCGGCGCTGGGAAATCCACGCTGTTGTATGCTTTAAGCGGTATGGATCGTATTACAGGCGGAACTGTTTCCTACAAAGGCCAGGAATTAAACCGCCTTTCCGAAAAGAAGATGGCAAAACTGCGGGCCAAGGAATTCGGCTTTGTTTTCCAGCAGACCCATCTGGTGAGCAATCTGACCTTGTTCGAGAATGCGGCAGTCGCCGGGTATCTGGTGAAAGAAATGCCGGAGAAAGCAGTCAGGGAACGGGCGGAATCTTTGCTTGCCCGGATGCATGTGGAGAAGGCAAAAAACCGCCTGCCTTCTCAGGCTTCCGGCGGCGAGGCCCAGCGGGCGGCCATTGCCAGGGCCATGATGAACCGGCCCGGGCTGCTGTTTGCCGATGAACCCACCGGGGCGCTGAACCGGAAAAACAGCGAAGAAGTGCTGGATCTGCTCACTTCCCTAAATCAGGAGGGGCAAAGCATCCTCATGGTAACCCATGATGTAAAAGCGGCCATTCGGGGAACCCGCATCCTCTACCTGGAAGATGGAAAGATTCTGGACGAAATGCTCCTGCCGCCCTTTGATGTGGAAACGGCAAAAGAACGGGAAGAAAAGGTCAGCGCATGGCTTACCTCTCTGTCCTGGTAAGGGGGTGGCAGTATGGAAATCAAAACGCTGTTAAAAGCGAATCTCAAATCCCATGGGGGAACCGTATTTGGCGTGTTTGTTCTGATTTTGCTGGTTTCCCTGTCTTTGGGAACCGTGCTGACGGTCTGGAATAATTCCAGCCGGTATGTGAACAGTGAGATGGACCGGCTGGGTTATGGGGAACTCACCGCCTGGGTATCCGGGCTGCCGGATGCAGCTCCTTTAACGGAGGAAATTTCCGCTTTAGACGAAGTGGAATCTGTTGGGGTGCAGTCTTTGATCTTCTCCGAATATGAAATCGAGGACCAGGAATCCGACAGCGAAGGCCAATTGATTACCTATAACCCAGCGCACTATCCCTACAAATTCTTTGCGGATGATTTGTCCGGCTATCAAGCTGCACCCACAGAAATTGCGCAGGGAGAAGTCTATGTTTCGTCCTCCATGGCCTCCATGTTCGGCGTTCAAGCCGGGGATTCCATCACCTTTCCCATTGCCCGCAGCGGAGGGGATGTGACATTCACTGTTTCAGGATTTTACGAAGACCCCTTTATGGGAAGCTCCATGATCGGGATGAAAGGATTTCTGATAAACGGGCAGGATCATGAAGAAATTGCCGGGATGATTGAGGAATCCGGCGCGGACAGCCTGGCCAGGGAAGGGTTTATGCTGCATATTTCCCAAATCTCCGGCAGTGCCTTGACCGCGGCTCAGTTCAATGCTTTTTTGAATGAGAATACCAGTCTGCAAAGCTATGCGGAATTTACCCACAGCAAAGACGCCATCGCTGGCTTTATGCTGACGCTGCAAAATGTGTTCACCAGCCTTTTGCTGGCCTTTGTGGCGATCCTGCTTCTGGCATCCATGGCGGTGCTCTCCCACAGCATCGGCAGCACCATCGAACAGGATTATACCAATATGGGAATCCTCAAAACCATGGGGTTTACCAGCGGAAAACTGAGAAAAATCCAGCTTTTGCAGTACCTGATTACCGCTGTGTGCGGTATGGGGTTGGGAACGCTCCTTTCCATCCCGGCATCTGGGTTTATTTGCCGGATGACGGTGACCATCACGGGATTGCTGATCCCGTCCGCCTTGCCCGTTGGGATTTGCCTTACTGCGTTAGCGGCAATTCTTCTCCTGCTGATGGGCTTCGTTTGGCTTCGCACCGGGAAAATCCGCCGGATTTCTCCCGTGGACGCTATCCGGGGAACCTGGAAGAAATCCCGGGAAAGCAAAAGGACCGCTTTCCCCATCCAAAAGAAAGGGTTTCCCTGCTGGCTTGCCCTGCGGCAGCTTCTCAGCGGAAAGCGCCGGTACATGGGGGCCTGCCTGGTGGCGGTGCTGCTGGTGTTTTTCGCTTCCCTCATTGGCCGGGTGGACGCTTGGCTGGGGCCCAACGGCGAGGGCTTAATGGACGCTTTTAACCCGGCAGACCTGCACATCGCCGCCCAGCCTATGGGGGAAACCACCATTGACCAGGTAGAGCAGACCATCGAGAGTTACACATCCATTACCGATTCCTATGATCTGGCCATGCCCAGCGTTTCGGTCAATGGAGTGGATATGACTGCCAACGTCATTACCCAGCCGGAACGTTTTCATCTGCTCTCCGGGCAGACCTGCCGAAAAGCAGATGAAGTGGTGCTGACGGAATTTGTGGCGGCGGATCTGGGCGTTTCGGTTGGAGATACCGTTACTCTGGCAGGGACGCTGGGAAGCGGAGAATATACCGTATCCGGCATTTATCAGTGCGCCAACGATATGGGCATGAACATCGGCATGAACCGGGAGGGCTATGATTTGATTGGCGAAGAATCCCCCGCCATGTGGTGTACCCACTATTTCCTGGCCGACCCATCCCTCCAGCCGGAGATCATGCAGGCCCTTCAGGACACCTACGGCGGGGATGTGTACCTCCATGAAAATTCCTGGCCGGGACTTGCCGGAATTCTTTCCGCCATGCAGGCTCTGATGATTTTCCTGTATGGGATGGTAATTCTCTTTGTGCTGGTGGTCACACTGTTGACGGCTGGAAAGCTCCTGCGGGCTGAACAAAAGGATCTGAGCATTTACCGCACCCTGGGTTTTTCCGCCGGACAGCTGCGGCGTTCCTTTGCCCTGCGGTTTGGGGCGGTTGCTCTGCTGGGCAGCATTTTGGGGACCATTTTCAGTGCGTTCCTCACCGACCCATTGGTGGCGGCGCTCATGCGGATGGAGGGGATCAGCAATTTTTCCTCCCAGCCGGGAATCTTTACCATACTGCTGCCGGGAATTGTCGTGATGGTTCTGTTCCTTCTGTTCGCCTATTTGGCAGCGGGAAGAATTGGAAAAACGTCTCTCGCTTTATTAGCGGAAGAATAAAAGCAATTCCATTTGATTTAATTATGGAAAATGATAAAACATAAGTATTTGATATTTAATTCATTTGGCATTACACTATAGATAGAAACAAGAAGGAGCTGAAACAGTATGAAAAAACAGTTTGCGGCCTTGATAGGTTTGCTCTTGGCGCTTAGTGTTCCCATGGCAGGGTGCAGCAGTTCGTCCGTTTCCGATTCTTCCCAGGAAGGCAGTTCTGTGTCGTCCTCTCAGGCAGCCAGCCAGTCCAGTGAAGAGGGGGACGATTTTCCAAGTTCGAATGCAACGGAATTGACCGTTCAATTCGGCGATGCGGGGGAATCCTTTGTCATGCATTTAGAGGATAACAGTACCGCAGCAGCCATCGCAGGATATGTAGGCGCTACGGATTGGCGGCTGCCGGTATACAGCTATGATGAATCCGACGTGATGGAATATTACGATATTCCCAGCCGGTATGAGATCCCGGACAACAGCGAAACCGTAACCGAAGCCCGCGCGGGCGATGTGTTCTACTCCGACCCAAACCGCATCGTGCTCTATTATCATGACGCGGAAATCAATGAAGAATATACGCTGATTGGAAGGTTCGACGCCACGGAAGAATTTGTGGACGCCGTAGAAAATAACCCGGTTCTGGAAGGCTGGGGCAACCAGATTGTGGTTATCAGCGATGGAGAATAACATGGGCAAAAACAAAACGGCAAAGCAGGAAATTTCCGGCAATCCTTATGCCTATACCGTCTTACAGAATTTAAAGGATGCCGGATGCACCGATGAAATGGTGGAAAAATTTATGGCCCTTCAGGACAGGGATGAGGAACAGCAGCTCCGGCTCCTTTCCGGTCACAGGAAGAACTTGCTGGAAAGGCTTCACCGGGAGGAAAAGCGGATCGACTGTCTTGACTATCTCCTCTATCAAATGCAGAAAAAGAAATAAGACTGATGATAAACAGGAGGTTTCTATATGAGAACGATTCAGAATCAGACCTTTGACGCAGAGCGCGCCCTTTACGGCAGCAAGAATCTTTTGGTAAAAAACTGCTCTTTTGACGGCCCGGCCGACGGAGAAAGCGCTTTCAAAGAAAGCGCCAATGTGGAGGTACAGCATTGCTTCTTTAACCTGCGATATCCGTTTTGGCATGACCACGGCCTTGCCATCCGGGATTCGGAGATGACGGAACTTTGCCGGGCGGCCCTGTGGTATTCCGACCACATCGAAATCACCGATACCAAGCTGCACGGCATCAAGGCCCTGCGGGAATGCGCCAATGTAAAGATGATAGGCTGTGACATTGTTTCTCCGGAATTCGGCTGGTCGGTGCAGGGCATCGAGATGGAGGACTGCGACGCTCAGAGCGAATACTTTATGATGCGTTCTGCAAATCTGCACTTCAAAAATGTCCGCATGAAGGGAAAATATTCTTTCCAGTACATTGAGGATTCCGTTTTTGAAAACTGCGTATTCGATACCAAGGACGCTTTCTGGCACGCCAAAAATATCGTGGTGCGGGACAGCGTGGTCAAAGGCGAATACCTGGCCTGGTACTGCGAGAATGTGACCTTTGAAAACTGTAAAATCATCGGCACACAGCCCCTGTGCTACTGCAAGGGATTGAAGCTCATCAATTGTGAAATGATCGACTGCGACCTAGCCTTTGAACGCAGCGAGGTGGAAGCTACCATTACCACACCGGTCCTCAGCATCAAAAATCCCCTTGCTGATAGCTGCATCACTGTGCCGGCAGTGGGAGAAATTATCCGGGATATTGAAGAAGGAACCGGAACCGTGCAGTTGCAGGAACGAGAGGATGCTTGCGCATAAGGATGCTACAGTGGTGATTGAACTATGAAAAAGGGGTTGTCCTTAGCGCTTGTTACTATTTTTGCCTTGACGATACTGCTTACCGGCTGCGGTAACGGTGAGCAGGTGGAGAGCGATCCGGAAAGCAGTTCTGCGGCCCAAATTGAAACAACAACTTCTTCCGAATCCACATCATATTCGGAACCAGAAACATCTGAACAGGATATCGCGCTGGAAGAACCTGAAGAATCCGATTCCAGCACGGCGCCGGAATCGGGGGAACCGGAAACCGAACAGGATGAGGAGGAAAACAGCGAAATGCAGATGAATGTACAGGTTGGCGGTAGCACCTTTACCGCTACTTTAGAAGAAAACGAAGCGGTAGATGCGCTGGTGGATATGATGGAACAAGGTTCCGTTACTATCCAGATGAGCGACTATTCCGGTTTTGAAAAAGTCGGGCCTCTGGGGACGAGCCTTCCCACCAGCAACCAGCAAACCACCACCCAGGCCGGGGACATTGTGCTGTATCAGGGCAATCAGATTGTGATGTTCTACGGCTCTAATTCCTGGAGCTACACCCGGTTGGGCCATATCAACGATCTCACTGGCTGGGAAGAAGCTTTGGGCAGCGGCGATGTAACCGTCACATTTTCTTTGACGGAGTAGCGGATGAAAAAATGGCAGCCTCCGACCCCACAGAAATACCGCATATAGCGGCTTTCGCAAAAGGCGCGCAGGAAAATGATCATCAGGTAGATGCGGTGAATGTCTGCCAGAAAAAAGATTCCGGCTATGAAGGACGGTATGCAGGAGGATTATCCTCTGCTGGGACAAAAAAGCGGAGCCAGATCCTGAAAAACTCAGAATCTGACTCCACTTTTTGCTTCTTTTTCGGTTGGATCAGGGGGTGACAGTAATGGAACAGGCTTCCTGTTTCGCGACTCAAAAAAGCCCGCGAACCCCGATAAAACCTAAGAAAAAAGTGGCCGATAGCAAAATCGGCCACTAAACCTGTGTTTGTTGGTCAAAATTACTGGCGCTTAAATCCCTAATTGAAAACAAGAAATTGAAAAAATTTTATACCATGAGAGATCGCGATGGCAACAAGAATTCTTCTGTAATTCCCTTTAGCGAAAGCTGCCGAAGGAACTCGTCTTTAATTTTATGGGGAATTATCACCTTTACCAAACCACGACCTTCTTTTGAAGCATCCGTATAGCTTTTTCCCAAATTATCAGAGCAAGGTATTTTCAAACTATCCGGAATAATCACTGAATGGGGCTTAAATCGATTTTTCCCTGCTCTTGAAAACCAGTAAGCCCTCGATATTTCTTTCGACGCTTCTTCCAATTCTTCTTTTGATTTTTCTTTGTAATGATTTTTCTGATATTTTAAGTTGAGGGAATACAACTCCGCATACAAAAAAGCACCCAGCTTGTCTTTGCAGACGTAGATTATTGCCGTAATTTTCACTATCTGGTAATACCATAAAACCATGATCAAGAAAAGACATTATTGTTCCGTGTAGTTCTTTTTCCGACGAAAATTGTACACTCAATTCTGGATGATGTTTCAATATTTCTTGCGAAAATTCTTCTACTGACATCTCATCTTCATTCTGTATACGGACCAATTCCGTTAAAATTACGGTAGTATGCCATTCTGGTTTATGTGGAGCATAAGAATAAATATAAAAAGCGCCGTCTTTATCTTGATGTTCTGAACAGGCAAAATAAATTGCCACATTGGGATTCATCGTAAAGTCTATAAAGCGTGTCTTCTGATGATAATGTTGAATATCAGCAACCGTTTCAAAAAGAGACAACGGTTCTTTGGGTGCATAGGTCTGTATATGTTCAGCTTCGTTGACATTCCATCTCAACAAACTTGGGGTAATACCCCACTCACAATCACTTTGTCCACGATAAAACACATCTAGTAGAGGCTCTCCATCAGCGACTTTTCTGGGTAAGTTATGGAAGGCTTTATACTTTTGAATGATATCATATATTTCTTCAATCGAAGACACAAATATTTCCTGATATGTATCCACACACTGATAACTCATACATTCTCCCTGTTCGCTCTCAGCAGATAATTGCGAGATGAAAATATTTTCTATACTGATTCAGCCTTCTGCTCTATCTATTGTATCACTGAAATGTTGAAACTGCAACCCATCGACCGACTTCTTGCTCTTGATATTATTGCTTCGATGCACTGTGTCCCTTTTTCTCCTGAACTCTCTCAAATACCTCCGGATCAATAATTGCTGGATGTATACTAAAAAATAGGACAAGTGTGGTAAAATAGGAGACAAGGAAAAAAGAAAGGAAGGAAGAAAATGGCAGATAGAAAAACAACGCCAAAATACAGCGAAGATTTCAAAAAAACAATTGTAAGCCTGTACCAGTCGGGAAAAACCTACTCGGAAATTCAAAAGGAGTACGGGGTTTCTTCATCTGCCCTCTCCAAATGGGTTCATAAATACTCCCAGGTTCAGGTGGACGATGACACAGTGTTCACTGCACAGCAGATCAAAGCACTTCAGCGCCGCAACGCTCAATTGGAAGAGGATAATCTCATCTTAAAAAAGCCATTGCAATCTTCATGCCACACTCAGACAACGATTAGAAGCTGTCCGGGCGCTTTCCAGCTAACACCGTAGCTCGTAGCTCCATTCTTTGCCGGGTACTCAACGTCCACCGCAGCGCCGCCTATTACCGCTACATAAACCGGTAGCCATCTGCCAGAGAACAGGAAAATCAGCGCATTCGGTAGAAAATCCTG
>DVJP01000039.1 GCA_018716725.1 Candidatus Merdivicinus excrementipullorum
CTGGTTCCCTTTGGAAGAAGTTTCCGCAATCCTCTCGTTGGTGACCAGTTTGATGCTCATGAATACACCTCAATTCTCAGCCACTGGTGATCTTCCGCCATCCGGCCTTCCGTAATCCGGATAATTTCCCATGGGTCATATTCCGCAAGTCCCAGCGTATCCAAATATTCCCGGAGACCTGCCCGGTCTTTGGGCAGACAGCGTTCCTGTAAAAATAGTTGAAAATCTTCCCAACTTGGGTTCCGATTATTTCCGAAAGCCCGCTTTACCGGGTCTTCTACATAATTTTCCACTGTCAGCATTTCATCAGTAAAATCCGCATAGATGGCAGTGCAGAGCTGGTCCCGGTCGTAGTATTCCAGCCGGTAAACCGAATGTCCCAGTTTCTTTTTCTGTCTGGCAAAATCCACGCCAGTTGCTGCAGGAACCAGAATGATCCGGTTTCCGTCAAACAGCAATTCTACATTTCGGTGGAGCTCATCCAGCCCCAGCTCTTTCACCCATTTCGTGGGAATGGTTACTTTGCAGGTAGTGGCATTCCCGGACGCCGTGCCGCCGGCTGCGTTGAAATTGATTTTTGCGGTACGCTGCTGCATTTTTCTCACCTCTGCAATTATTATACTATATTCGGTACGAATATACAATATTTTTGGCACCATTAAGGCGCGTATGGACAGAAAAAGGACAGCTTCTTTTTTAAGGAACTGTCCTCTGTGTGTATTCATCCCTGGCTTTTGTTTCGGAAATGCATGGTTATAATGCTAAAGCGTCCTTTAACTCTTCTAACCATTTTGGATGGTAACCGTTACAGAAATAAAAATGATTATTTCGCATTTCCGCGACCTTTACGAAGCCGTTCTCATTGTCATAAAAGACAACTTCATCACAATAAGGCAGCACACGTCCCAGGGCTTCATATCGGGATTCGTACCGCCGGCGCACATCTTCCGGCGGTATATTGTGCCCGCCTTTTCGGACACGGTTTTCAATCCGCCTCAGGCTTTCCTCCAGACTGTCCAGCCCTACATAAATGACTGTCGGTTTCAAACTGTGATGCATCCCTGCTCGGAAATTTATTCTCAAGCAAATCGGATTTATCCTTTCGCGTATCACTTCCTTTAATTTTGTTTTATTTGCAGAAACTAGCATGGCTTTTCTGATTTTATAAGTGGACAAAAGCAGCGAAAACCCCGTGTTTATGCGGTTTCTGAGCCTTGTCCTATTATAACACAGTAGTCGATCCGCCTGACAATACCAGTAGCTTTCATAGATTTACCTCCTATTCGCTGGCAATGCTCTAAGATACTGCTAGTATTTGCGCGGATTTCCAAAATATGCTGATAAAAAGCTGGGCGCCAAAGAGAAACGCTGTACGCACAATACGCAGCGCGATCGCTTGGACTGGGCGGCAGGCTGAAAGTTTCGCTGTGGATCTGACAGAGCTGGCTGTATGGAACTGTAGCGCCAGTCATCCAAGGGCGGGATAATAGGACTTCATTCCATCCGCGCTAAAACCGTATGTGTTTTCTTCCCTCTTTTGTTCAATTATAAAAAACTGCTCTGGCTTAGCTGCCAGAGCAGTTTTTACAGGCTGACGAGATACCTAAAAAAGGCGTTTCGTTTTTCCTAAAAATCCTATTCCCGGGGTTTGGCAGCCTTGAATCCCACGCCCCAGATGGTGGAAATATATTCCTCTTTGTCATCCAGCTTCTGGATTTTGGAACGCAGGTTGCTGATGTGGACGTTAATAGTGTTGTCGTCCCCCAGGTACGCGCCGCCCCACACGGTTTCAAAAATATTCTGCCGGGTAAACACCTTGTTGGGATAACGCATTAAAAGCACCAGAATATCGTATTCCCGGGCCGTCAAGGTCAGGGGCTTGCCGGATACCCGCACCTCCCGGCTTTCCAGGTCGATTTCCAGGTTTTTCAGGGAGAGCGTCTGCTTTTCCCCGCCGTTTTCGGAAAAATTGCGGCTGCGCCGCAGCAGGGAATACACCCGCACCGCCACTTCGTTGACATCAAAGGGCTTGGAAATAAAGTCGTCCGCCCCCATTTTCAGCACATTCAGTTTATCCTCCTGGCCCTTAGCGGATACTACTAAAATGGGCGTCGTGCTGTTTTTCCGGATCTCCTCCACCAGTTCCTCCCCGGTGGCTCCGGGCAGCATCAAATCCAATACAATAAGGTCAAAGCGGACGGTTTTCAGCAGCAGCCGGGCCTCGCTGCCGGAAAAAGCCGACGTCACCTGATACCCCTCTTTTTCCAGGATACGTCCCAGCAGGCGGTTGATATCCGGATCGTCCTCAGCAATCAGAATTTGGGTTGCCATTTCCATTCACTCCTTATCAGAAAGAAAACGGAATTCCTTCCCCGTTCCCTTCAAAACAAAGAAAAAGGCCGCCGCAAAAGCGGCAGCCCCATCTGAACAGTTTCTTACTCGACAGTTACGCCGTCCACGCCTTCCAGGTCGGCAGCATAATCGGGAGCTTCCTCCTCAGCCGCTTCCTCGGCAGGCTCTTCATCCAGAACTTCGCGGATGGACAGGCTGACTTTCTTCTTGTCAAAGTCAATGTCGATAATTTTCGCTTTGACCACATCGCCCACAGCCAGCTTGTCGGAAACTTTCGCAATCCGCTCGTTAGCAATCTGGGAAATATGGATCAGGCCGTCCACACCGGGGATAATCTGGGCAAAAGCGCCGAAGGAAGTGATGGAAACAATCTTCACTTCCGCTACATCGCCGATCTGGTAATCCCGTTTGAAGATTTCCCAAGGATTGTCCTCGGCCTTCTTGTAGCCCAGGGAGATTTTCTTCTTCTCAGTGTCGATATCCTTAATATAGACTTCTACCATATCGCCCACTTTGACCACTTCTTCCGGGCTCTTAATGCGGGTCCAGGACAACTCGGTAATATGGATCATGCCGTCAACGCCGCCCAGGT
Source organism: Candidatus Merdivicinus excrementipullorum (assembly GCA_018716725.1). Taxonomy (GTDB): domain Bacteria; phylum Bacillota; class Clostridia; order Oscillospirales; family Ruminococcaceae; genus Merdivicinus; species Merdivicinus excrementipullorum. The sequence continues at coordinate 2,945 of DVJP01000039.1, forward strand.
CAACAAAGGCGCCGTAAGAAGTGAGGGATTTCACCTCGCCGTGGTAAACCTTGCCGATTTCCACATTGGCCCAGAACTCCTCCTGTTTGGCTTTCTTCTCGTCAGCCAGAACAGCGCGGATAGAGCCGACAGCGCGGCGGCGGCGGTCGTTGATCTCAATAACTTTAAAGCGAACATCCTTTTTCAGCAGGGTGTTCAGATCCTCCACCTTGCGGTCGGAGGTCATGGAAGCAGGGATAAATACCTTGATGCCGTTGGTGGTAACCAGGATGCCGCCTTTTACCACTTCGGTCACAGTGCCTTCCAGAACGGTGCCGTTTTCATACGCTTCCCGGATTGCGTCATATCCGGCTTCCGCGTCGCAGCGCTTTTTGGAAAGGGTCACAATGCCCTCCTGATCGTTGACTTTCAGGACAATCAGGTCGATTTCGTCGTCTTTGTGGAACATCTCCATCAGGTTGACGGCCTCGTCGCTGATTTCAGAAGCGGGAACGATACCAGCCTGTTTTGCGCCAACATCCACATGCAGTTCATTGGGAGCAACATTGGTGACGATGCCTTTTACCCTCTTACCTGTATATAATTTCTCATTAAGAGATTGCTCCAGAAGCTCCGCAAAATTGAGCTCCTCGTCATGGTTTTCCAGAATTTCAGTCATTGTTGTTTGAACCTCCTTGATTATATCAGCCGGGGTAGAAGCACCGGCAGTAACGCCTATTCTATTATGCCGGAAAATCTGCGATTTGTCAAGTTCCGATTTTGTTTCCACCAGCGCGGTTTCGCAAAAACGTGAACAGATTTCATACAATTTTAATGTATTGGAACTGCTTTTTCCGCCCACCACAACCATATAGTCGGACTGTTGGGCCAGCTCTACGGCTTCTTTCTGACGCATCGTAGTCGCACTACATATTGTATCAAATATTTTCGCATTTGTATAGTGGTTTTCGATAAATTGTTGAAATTTTCTCCACAAAATTTCATGGAAGGTAGTTTGCGCCACCACCGATATAGGTTTTCCACCATTTTCATGTAAAACATTCAATATATTTTGTAGCTCTTGCTCTGTGCGGAAGGTATATACCGGCGAACTGCTGAAGCCCATAATCCCCTGTACTTCCGGATGCCCCGGATCCCCGGCCACAAGGATTGCCCGGCCCGCGGCGGATTCCTCCTCCACAATGCGGTGGATTTTTGCCACAAAAGGGCAGGTGCAGTCCACAACGGGATTATTTTTGAGCAAATTGTAAACTTTTTTCGGCACGCCGTGGGAACGGATTAAAACCGTCTGTCCGGGGGCTGCCTGGTCCGGGGAATCCACCGGCGGGACGCCCATTTTGGCAAGCCGCTCCACCACCTGGGGGTTGTGGATAATGGGGCCAAGGGTCACGGCGTCAACGCCGGACCGGGCCAGCTCAAAGGCCTTGTCCACCGCCCGCTTGACGCCGAAGCAGAATCCGGCGGTTTTCGCCAGCGTAATCTCAGCCATTGTTCCCCTCCAAAAGCCCGGTCAGGGTATCGGTCAGCAGCCGGTTGGCTCCCCGCAGCTCCGCCGGAGTCCTGGCCGCTGTCAGTCCTAACTTTTCGTTGGGGATCATTTTCCCGTACCGGACCGTCACTGTGCGCCGCAGCCCCTTTTTCTCCCCCTTTTTGATGACGCAGGGCAAAAGGGGCGCGCCCGTCATGGAAGCCACCACCATGGCGCCGGATTTCAGTTTTAAGAGTTTCCCGTCTTTGGACCGGTGCCCCTCCGGAAAAATGGCCAGCACCCGGCCGCTTTTGACGATTTCCGCCGCCTTTTCAATGGCGCCGGTGTCCCCTTTCCCCCGGGAAACCGGGAAGGCCCCCAAAGCCCGGATCAAAAAGGCCAGGGGCTTAAAGCGGAACAGTTCCTCCTTGGCCATGAAAAAGCACTGGGGCTTTACCCGGATGGCCACCAAAATGGGGTCGTACATGGAGATATGGTTGGAGCAGAGGATAAACCCGCCGTTTTCCGGAATATTTTCCAAGCCCTCATACTCCAAACGGTACTGGCAGCGGGAAACTAAGATCATCACCTTCCGGGCGAAATTGTAAAAGCTCATGCCTCCGCCCCCTTCAGCTTTTCCCGGATCAATCCTTGGATGAACGCAATAGATTCCTCCAGGGATTTGCCGGTGGTATCCGCCAAAAGGGCGTCCTCCGCCTGGCGCAGGGGCGCAGCGGCCCGGTTGGTGTCGTTATAATCCCGCTGCACCACGTCTTTGAGCACCTCTTCGTAAGTAACCTGCTCCCCCTTCTGGCAAAGCTCCTCATACCGGCGGCGTGCCCGTTCCTCGGGGCTGGCTGTCAGGAAGATTTTCACCTGGGCTTCCGGGAGGACCACGGTGCCGATGTCCCGGCCGTCCATAATCACATTGTTTTTCCGGGCGATTTCCCGCTGCTGTTCCAGCAAAAATTCCCGGACGGCGGGGATGGCCGACACGGCTGAAGCGTCCATGGAAGCCTCCGGCGTGCGGATGGCCTGGGAAACATTTTCCCCGTTTACATACACCTGCTGGACGCCGTTTTCGTACCCCAGCTCCAGGCGGATTCCCGGCAAACAGCCGGAAACCGCTTCTTCATCATGGGTATCCTTTCCGGCCCGGCGCACCCAAAGCCCGATGGCCCGGTACATTGCCCCGGTGTCCACATATAAAAAGCCCAGCGCCTTGGCGGCAGCCCGCGCAATGGTGCTTTTGCCGGCCCCCGCCGGCCCGTCGATCGCTACAGAAATCATGTGACGCTCCCCCTTGCTTCCGGCCGCAGAAAACGGCCTGTCCTGCCTTCTATTATACCTGAAAAAACCGCATCTGGCAAGCCTCCCCAGGACTATTGCCGGTTCTGGCCAATTTATTCCGGGCTGCCGTCCAGGGGGACAAAGCCGGGCCGCTGGTCCCGGTACTCGGAAAAGACCGGCTGGATTTTGGGAAGCCCCAGCCGGAAGAGTTCGGTGGCCAGTGCTTCTTTCCGGGCATAAACGGGGAAATCCCGTTCCAGCCGGGCAAAGGAATGGTAAACCGGCAGGGAGGCGGTCCTTTTGGCCTTCCGCAGAATCTCCTGGCCCCGTTCGTTAAAGGCCAGGACCCGCAGGTAGGCGGGAGGGAGGGCCGCGTCCTCCCGGGTAATCCCCAGCATGGCGTAGGCCACCGCCCGTTTCACGCGGCTCATAGGGTACCGCTTGCTCTTTGCCTTGGCCAGCAGCTCATCCAGGGTGCTGGCCTGCTTGGCCGCCTTTTGCAGGCGGTTGTGAAGCCCCTCCCCCATATCCGGCAGGTTCTCCATTTCAGCAGGTTCCATGGCCTGCAAACGGTACAGCACCGCCGGGGTCAGGTTGTAAAAGGACGCCCCCGCCAGCCCCAGGGCGTAATCCCGCCGGAACAGCCGGTATGCCTTTTCCGGCAGATAAGGGGCGGTTTCCCGCAAAGCCCCCGCCTGGAAAAACTCCCGCAGCCGGGAGGCGCTGGCAAAATTCCCGGAAACCTCCCGGCTGTCATGCCCCGCCCCTTCCCTGGCCACAGTAAAGGGGGTCAGGGCCGAGCCTGTTTTTTTCAGGGCTTTTAAATATTCCACCCCCAGGATGTTGTTGGGTTCCTTTAAAATCCGCGCCGCTTCCTCCCCGGAACGGTCGGCAATGGCCCTGGCTCGGGCGCTGGGGAAGGCGAACCCCCGGTCCAGGTAGGCCGCCAGCTCCGGCGAGCCGTCCACATCCCCCAGAGCCTCCGCGCAGCCTTCCAGGGCTTTTAAATCCCCGCATTCGCTGCCAAAACCCAGCATTCCGGGGATCCCTAAGCCGTTTAAGGTGGCCGCCGCGCCAAAAGCGAACCGTTCCGCCGGGGCGCAGGCGTAAAGGACCGGCAGCTCAATGACCAAATCCACCCCGCAGGACACCGCCGCGGCTGCCCGGGTCCATTTTGAAAAGCTGGCCACATCGGCCCGCTGCACCATATGGCCGCTCATGACCGCCGCAATATGGGTTGCCCCCGCCGCCCGGAGCTGCTCCACCAAATAGGCGTGCCCATTGTGGAAGGGGTTATATTCCGCAATAATTGCGGCAAAATTCATGAAAACTCCTCCTTTTTCCATAATTCCCGTAAAAAATCCAAGGAACCCCTTGCAATTTTCCGTTTCATATACTAATATAAATATATATGGTAGACAGCGGAAAGTCAAGCCCGGGGACTGGTTTCCAAAAAGCAGGAAAACAGCATCCCCTGTTTTTTGCTGGTTCCAGCCCGGATTTGACCGCGAAAAATAAGGAATGGTGATTTTAGAATGAAAATCCTGGTTATCAACGCCGGAAGCTCCTCTTTGAAGTATCAGCTTATCGACATGGACAACGAACATGTTATTGCCAAGGGCAACTGCGAGCGCATCGGCATCGAGGGCAGCCTCATTACCCACAAAACCGACGACGGCCGCAAGGTCCAGCTGGAAAGCAATTTCCCCAGCCACACCGAGGCTTTTGAAAAGCTTTTGGAAGTCCTGACCACCGGCGAAGGCAAGGTCATCGACAGCATCGCAGAGATCTCCGCCGTGGGTCACCGGGTCCTCCACGGCAGCGAGGTTTACAAGGAATCCACCCTCATTACCGACAAGGTCATCGACGACATCGACTCCTTCCGGGAACTGGGGCCTCTCCACAATCCCCCCCAGGCGGCCACGATGCGGGCCTGCCGCAAGGCTCTGGGCGAAAACGTCCCCATGGTCGCGGTATTCGACACCTCCTTCCATCAGACCATGCCGGAGAAGGCCTTTATGTACGGCATCCCTTACGAGTATTATGAGAAATATTCCCTGCGGAAATACGGCTTCCACGGCACCAGCCACCGGTACGTCAGCGGCCATTACCTGAAGATCACCGGCAAAAAGCCCGAAGGCACCAAGGTTGTCGTCTGCCACCTGGGCAACGGCTCCTCCATTACCGCTGTGAAAGACGGCAAGTGCGTGGACACTACCATGGGCTTTACCCCTCTGGACGGCCTGATTATGGGCACCCGTTCCGGCGCCGTAGACCCCTCTGTCGTCACCTTCATGATGAACAAAGAGGGCTTTACCCCGGATGAAATCAGCTCCCTGCTGAACAAGAAATCCGGTTTCCTCGGCATTTCCGGCCTGTCCTCCGACGCCCGCGACCTGGTCAACGCCTCCAAAGAGGGCCACAAGCGCGCTAAACTGGCCTGCGATATGTTCCGCTACCAGATTAAGAAGTACATCGGTTCCTACGCCGCGGCTATGGGCGGCCTGGACGCCGTTCTCTTTACCGGCGGCATCGGCGAAAACTCCGACGAAGCCCGGGCTGAGGTCTGCCAGGGCCTGGAATTCTTGGGCATCGAGCTGGACGATGCGGAAAACAAGAACAAAACCGGCAAGGACCATCTGATTTCCAAGGGCAAAACCGAGGTTTGGGTCATCCCCACCGACGAGGAAATGACCATCGCCCGGGATACCAAGGAACTGGTGGAAAAAGCGCAGAAATAATTTCCCGGATATTGTCAAGGACGCTCCCTGTGGGCGTCCTTTCGTTTTTTCGTTAACATTCCAACCTAGGTTGTAGGGGACGGGTTTCCCGTCCCGCATTTTTTTCGAAACGTCCCAGGGCTATATGCGGGCCGGGCGACCCGGCCCCTACAGCCGGCGAATCGTCACCCTGTTATTACTGACAAAGAAGGGGGACCCTCTCAAAACGGCGAATTTATTTCGCCGTCCAGCGTTTTTTTAGACGTATGAGGCCGCGTCGAAATGGCGGCCCGGTCTCCGGAAACGAGCTGAAAACCCGTTGACAAATCGGTCTAACTGTGTTAGACTAAAGGCGTAGTCGAATGACATTAGACCATCGGAGGGTGCAACATGGAAAATTTGTCCTTAGGGGAAATGGAAGAAAAATTCGCGGAGCTCATCTGGCAAAACGAGCCGGTGCCTTCCGGCCAGCTGGTAAAACTCTGCGAAGAGGCCTTCCACTGGAAAAAATCTACCACCTACACCATGCTCAAACGCCTGTGCCAGCGGAATATTTTCGCAAATAACGGCGGCATGGTGACGGCCCTTCTTAAGCGGGAGGATTTTCACGCCATGCAGGGGGCGGAGGTCATTGACCGGGGTTTCGGCGGCTCCCTGCCCCAGTTTTTGGCGGCCTTTACCCGGCGGAAAAAGCTTAAGGCCGAGGAAGTGGCGGAGCTGCAAAAGCTTATTGACGAGTACAAGGAGGGATGAAGCATGACGGCTGTTTTTCGGGAGATTCTCAGTATGAGCTTCACCGCCGGTTTCTGCGTTTTGGCAGTGGCGCTGGCGCGGCTGTTTCTCAAAAAAACGCCCCGGGTGTTTTCCTATGCCCTGTGGGCGGTAGTGCTGTTCCGGCTCCTGTGCCCCTTTTCCTTTGAAAGCGTCGTGAGTCTCATTCCCAGCACCCAGGCGGTGCAGCCCACCGGCCAGACTGGCCTGCCCTTTGAGGCTGCCACCAATATTCCCGTCATTGACCAGCCGGTGAATGAATACCTGGGGAGCCATTATTACGAGGGGGTCACCGTCCCGGACGGTTTTTCTGTGGATTTCATGACGGTTTTGTCCGTTGTCTGGCTGGCGGGATGCCTCATTCTGCTTGGAATCAGCCTTATTTCCCTGATCCGGCTCAAAAGGCGGCTTCGAAACGCCGTTTTGGAGGAAGGCCGGGTCTATCACGCCAAGGGGCTGGAAACCGCCTTTGTTCTGGGGATTTTCCGGCCGAAAATCTACCTGCCGGAGGGGCTGTCCCATAAGGAGCGGGAATACATCCTCCTCCACGAGCAGACCCACATCCGCCGGGGGGACCACATTGTCCGGATTCTGGCTTTCGCGGCCCTCTGCCTCCACTGGTTTAACCCCCTAGTCTGGCTGGCCTTTTTCTTAAGCGGCCGGGACATGGAAATGTCCTGCGACGAGGCGGTTTTAAAAAAGCTGGGCAACGGGGTGAAAAAGGATTACTCGGCTTCCCTTCTGTCCCTGGCTTCCGGCCGGAAATGGCTGGGGGGCGCGCCTTTGGCCTTTGGGGAGGGGGACACCAAAAGCCGCATTAAAAACGTCCTTTCCTACCGGAAACCGGCTTTCTGGGTGCTGATTGCGGCGGTCATCGGGGTGGCGGCGGCCATTTTCCTGCTGGCGGCCAACCCTTTGGAAAAGCGGGACTCCATGAAATGGCTGAACAGCCTGGATGCGGCGGAAGTCCGGCAGATCGAACTGGTGGTCATGCCCTCCGATGAAAATGAGCGGTACGCCCTTTACACCGAAGAATCCGACATTTCCTCCATTGTTTCCCTTCTGCGGGAAGGCAAAGGACGGTATGTGGAGAACCCGGAATCTCTCATGGGCGGCGGTATCTCCTTTTATATCACCATGGCGGACGGCTCCCGGCATCATGTCGGCAACAACGGTCACACCTATCTAACCATTGACGGGGATTCCTTCGACGCGGGCCATGACTGGCTTTCCGGCTGGGAGAAGGATTACGGCCGGGGCAACGCCCCTTTGCCGGAGGGGTTCTCCTTTGACACCGCCGCTTCCCTCTTTGGGCAGGAATTTGGGGTGGAAGCCATCGAATACCGCGCGCCGGAATACTCCCTGGATATTTCCCCGGGCGGCGCGCCCCGCTACCGGTTCACCCAGGATGGGCGGCTGCTGGAATCAAACGGCTGGGTTTTGGACGGCGGCAGCGGCGATTGGACTGACTGCGGGCAATTGGAAGAAATCACCCTGACCCAGGAAAATTTTGACAGCCTGTTTACCATCCAGGACGAAGGGTTCTGGAACAACTCCCTTTCCCCGGAAGTCCTCCGGGAGGATACCCAGGCAGCCTGGAGAACGGTGCGGGAAAACGGGGATAGTTCCGTTTTGTACTACGTCTTGCTGCAAAGGAACGGCACGGTTTTCCTCACCTACGGCTATGAACAGCGCGGCGGGCTGCAATATTCCAATATCCGCTGGGTATTCCAGCTGTCCTCGGAAGAGGTTCTGGCCAAAGCCGAAGCGGAAGCCCTCTTTGCCCTGCGGACGGACTTTGTGGGGAGCAGTTCCGACGTGGGAGCACTGCTGGAAAAGCTGGGGTTCCCTGAGACACGGGATTACTTTTCCCTGCAAACCAGCACGGAGCCTTACGGCGTAACGGTGAATTTCACCGGGGACGCCGCCGACCTGCTGCCCTATGAGAAAAATGCCGTCCTGCTCCTGGCCCTCATCAGCAACGCCGGCGTGATTACCTACCGGTTCCCCTCGGACACTGTTTCCTACGACCGGCAGTGGGCGGAGGAATGGACGGGGCTTTCGGATGTGTGGGTGGACTCCGTTGAGGAACTTTCCTCCCTGCTGAACTTCTTGAACGGAATTGTGGACAGCGAATCCGTCGCCCAGTCCCACCCGGAATGGGAGGGCTACGCCTACACGGGAGAGGTGCGCATATCCACAGGCGACCGGGCCTTCACCCTGGAGGATGTGCCGGAAAATCCCGCCGAGGAAGCCGCCGCCAATTCCTACGCTTATGACATCGCCGAAAATTACCAGGGGCTGGCGGAGCTTTACAGCGAAAGCGAATCCCTGCTGATTTCCGCGAAAAATGATGCGGAAAGCTGGGAAACCGGGGCCTATACCCAAACCTACACCATTCACGGGCTGGAAACCCTGCCCCAAGATAAAATCCCTTCCCAGATTGTTTCCGAAGCGGAGGACCTGGGGCTTGGGCAGTATGCCGTTGTCCGGGCAGACGTGGACTGGACCTATTCCGACCAAAAGCTTGCCCAAGGCCCGCAGCTGGGAGAAGGGCGGTATTCCCGGCTGTTCCTCTGCGGGGAAACGGACGGGAAATGGAAAATTTACGAGATTTACTGGGAGGAAATGATGGGCGGCAGCTCCACCGCTGATTCTGCCGCTGCGGAAGCAGAATATTTGCAAAAAGTATTAGACAGCGTCAAATTTGTGGAACAAGGGCTGACGCTCACCCTCCCCTACGGGATGCCCACGGAGCACTCCCTGGAAATCCGCAGTTCCGTGGACACTACCGATGAAGATGGCAACCAAATCCATGAAGATTTGTTGGGCGAAGATCTGAATAACCAACGCCTGCACGCCGGCAATTTTTTCCAAGCCAACATTGGCGGCTGGAAAGAAGGGGACAAAGTTTCCATCTACCTGCGCTTTTACGAACAGGTGGACGACAACTCCATTCATGAAACAGCGAGATGGTACGCCAGCTGGATTTATGAGGACGGCCAAATGGTGCGCCAGCCCTGGAGGAAAGAAACCGTGGGGCTGCCGGAGCAGCGCGGGCAGGACCTTACCGTCCACTTTGAGAACCCCCACAGCGCTCCATTCCTGGCCAGCATGACCCTTCCCCAAGGGTGGACGGCCGCGCCCGGCGGTGATTTCGGTCTGGTACTCCTGACCGATGAATCCGGGCAGGTTGCGGGCCGGATTCAGTGCGATAAGGTGGAATACCACCCGGAAGCCGCCGGGGAAAACTTCCCGGTTTCCGTTTACAGCGATCTGATGCTGGGTTCCGCCGTCAACTGGAACAATGAATACACCCCGGTGAAGCAGGGGCCGGAAAACGCCGACGGCGTCCCGGTGACGGAAACCGCCATGGTCCGGATTCTGCAAACGGAAAACGGCGCGGCCGGGCCGGTGACGGAATCCCCCGGCATCCTCTCCTACAATCTGGACATCCTGCGCTATATCTCCATTTCCTTTGGGGAAAACATACCGCAGGAGACGGCAAAATCCATTGCAGAGAGTATAACCTTGTCAGAATAGCACGTTTTGTATCAAAATTTTCCAAACTCCGGTTGTATTTCTGCCCAAAATATGCTATACTTTGTTCCATATTCTGGTACGGGTGCGGAGGGGTTCAGATGAATTATCTTGGTATTGACATTGGCGGGACCAAGTGCGCCGTTTCCGTTGGGACAGACGGCGGGCAGATTTTGGAAAAGATAAAATTCCCGTCGGAAACGGAACAAGGAAAAGACGCAGCCCTTTATGGGATTTTGGAGGAAACGGGGAAAATGCTGGCCCGTTATCCGGAGGTACAGGCTGTGGGGGTCAGCTGCGGCGGCCCTCTGGACAGCCGGAAGGGGCTGATCCTTTCCCCGCCCAATCTGCCCGGCTGGGACGAAGTGCCCATTGTCCGGATGCTGGAAGAGCGGTTCTCCCTTCCGGCCTTCCTGCAAAACGACGCGGACGCCTGCGCCATTGCGGAATGGAAATTCGGCGCCGGGAAAGGGTATGACAACCTGGTGTTTCTGACCTTTGGCACCGGCTTTGGGGCGGGGCTTATCCTAAACGGCCAGCTGTACACCGGAGGCTGCAACATGGCCGGGGAAATCGGGCACATCCGCTTAAAAGAAGGCGGCCATGTGGGCTACGGCAAAGCCGGTTCCTATGAGGGGTATTGCAGCGGCGGCGGCATCCGCCAATACGGCCTTGGAACGGCGGAGGAGCTGGGGAAAAAGGCGGCTGACGGCGACCCGGAAGCCATTGGGATTTTTGAGGAAGTGGGCCGGAACCTGGGAAAAGGGCTGGCCATCCTGACAGACCTGTTAAATCCCGACGCCATTATCATCGGCAGCATCTACGTCCGGCAGCAGAAGCTGCTGGAACCGGAACTTCTGCGGGTCCTGGAGGAAGAAACCCTTCCCCAAAGCTTTGCCCACGTCCGGGTGCTGCCCGCCGCGCTGGGCGAAAGCCTGGGGGACATGGCGGCGGTCTGCGCCGCAGTTTACGGCATGAGCCGCGCCTGACAAAAAAACGCACACAGCTTTCCCAAAAGGGGCTGTGTGCGTTTTTATGTACGAACTTATATTTGGGCGGGCGGGCAGTGCCGGATGATGGTTTCAAAAACACGGTTGGCGATGAGCTGGTGTCCCAAATCGTTGGGGTGGCAGTGGTCCGGGCATACCAGCCAGTCCACGCCCTGCTGGGCGGCGTAAACGTCGGCGTACCAAAGGCCGTTCTGCTCCGCCAGCTGCCGGATCACCAGGTTGTATTCCTCCGTCAGCTGGTAATCGCTTTTGTCCCAGTGCTCACAGTCCTTGTAAAACTCCCGGTGCATGTAGTATAAGTTCAGGCAGACAATGGCCGGATTCAGCTTTGCCCGAATCTGGTCAATCATCTTCTGGTAGTCCCGCCGGAACACCAGCGGGGAAGTTCCGCCCCGGGAATCATTGAGGCCGTAGGCGATCAGCACCAAATCCGGTTCCTGGCTGATGACGTCCCCTTCCAGCCGTTCCAGGCCGCAGGGATTGGCGGCAAATTCATAGGCCGGGGTTTCCCGGCAGAGGATGCTGGCGTTGACCCCTTTGTTTATCAGTTCAATAGGGCCGCCCTTCCATTTTTCCAGCATCTGGGCGGTAAGGCTGGCCCAGCACCGATCCGGCGAGGATGCGCTTAAGCCAAAGGTCACGCTGTCCCCAAAGGCCACCACCCGGCGGATGTCCGCCAGGGTTTTGATTTTTCCATTCATGTGTTTCTCTCCTTATCCATATTTTTGAAAACCCGTTTCCCCTCCTTGACGGTTTCCAGCACCCGGATGTTTTTCAGCCGGTCCGGCTCCACTTCCAGAGGATTCTGGTCCAGAATCACCAAATCCGCGTATTTTCCGGGTTCCAGGCTGCCTTTCAAATCCTCCTCAAAGTATTGGAAGGCCCCGTTGATGGTGACGGCCCGGATGGCGTCCATGACGGAAATCCGCTGGTCCTCCCCCAGCACCCTGCCTTTTTGGGTTTTCCGGTTCACCGCGTTGTGGATAGCCAGAATGGGGTCGGGCATTTTTACCGGCGGGTCCTGGTGCAGGGTAAACACAATCCCCCGCTTCAGGGCGGAAGCGGCCGGAGAAATTCGGCTGGCCCTTTCCGGCCCCAGCACGGATTCGCAATGGTAATCCCCCCAATACCAGATATGGTCTAAGAAAAAGGTGGGGATCACCCCCAGGGCCTTCATTTCATCCAGCTGGTCCTCCCGGACAGTCTGGGCGTGGACCATGACCGGGCGGGTTTCTTTGGAAGGCTTCACCCTTTCCATGGCCGTTTTTAAGCACCGCAGGAACTGGTCCGCCGCCGCATCCCCGTTGACATGGGCGTTCAGCTGGACATTCCGTTCCAGACAGCCTGCCATAAATTCGGTTACCTCCCCGTCGGACTGGGTTCCGTAGCCCCGGTAATCCGGGCTTTCCCCTTCCGGCGGCTCAAGATACGGCTGGGTCAGCCAGGCGGTTTTCCCCTGGGGCGAGCCGTCCAGCCAGGTTTTGCCCCCCAGCAGCTTATAATGGCCCGTGTATTCCCGCTTTGGGGTCCCCTCGTCTTTTAACAGGGCAAAGGCGTCCTGCTGCACCGCGTGCCCCACAATATCCAAAGTCAGCTTCCCGGCTTCCGCCGCGGCCAGCAGAAGGCTGTGCAAATTCCGGTCGATGCTGGCGTCCTGGGCGGTGGTGACGCCGCAGGAGGCGTATAATTCCTGGGCCTTGCCCAAAGCTTCCAGGAAGCGTTCCGGGGACGGGCCGGGGATCAGCGCCTTTTTTTCCGGGGCCAGGCAGGCGTTTTCCTCCAAAATCCCGTTAGGCTCCCGGGAATCGGGGGATACCGTCCGGACAGCGCCGCCCTCCGGCACCGTGTAATTTTTCCCGGTGTAGCCCAGCTTTTCCAGAGCCGCCGTATTGGCCGCCGCCAGATGCCCCGAAGCGTGGGTAATGAGGATGGGAATTCGGCAGGAAATGGGGTCCAGGTCAAACTTGGTGGGATGGGCCAGGCCTGCAAAACGGGTATTGTCGTACCCAAAGCCCAGCACCCACTCCCCTTCTTTTGGCGGGTCGTCCCGGAGCTTTTGGCGGATTATCTCCTGAACCTCCCCAATGGAGCCGCAGCCGCTGAAATCCAAAAGCAGCATGGTCTGGGCCACGGCGGTGATATGGCCGTGAGGATCAATGAACCCCGGCAGCATGGTTTTCCCTTCCAGGTCTATGAGTTCCGTGTCCCCATCCGCCAGGGACAGGATTTCCTCCCGGCCGCCCACAGCCAGAATTCGGCCGTCCCGGACAAAAAGCCCGTCGGCCACCCGGTTATCCGGGGCTGCGGTAATGATATTGCCGTGAAAATAAGCGGTTTTGGACATGGCCTTCCCTTCCTTTCCTCGCCTTTATTTTTCGCGGCAAGCCGCCATTCTATACGCCTTGAAAACCCTTACTGATGGAGCGTTGCCTGGATGGTTTGTCCTTCCCCATCCCGCAGTTCCCGTTTTGCATCGTCCCAGGAGAGATTTTTCACCGTATAGCCGCCGGTTTCATAGCCGTAGCCGTCCCCATCGTCGCTGTACAGCTGGAATTCCGCGTCCGCGCCGGGATACACATGGTATTCCACTTCCGTCTCCGAAAGCTCCCCGGTATGCTGGAGGGGCTGCGCCATAGGCAGAATGCTGCCCGCTTTTACAAAAAGCGGGATCCGGTCCAGGCCCGCTTGGGCGAACACCGTCTGGCCGCCCCGGTATTTTTCATCGGTATAAAAATCGTACCAGTCGCAGCCCGCAGGCAGATAAACCAGCCGACCCTTTTTCTCCACGTTTAACGGCATGGAATGGGCGCCGTAGTACATAGGCTCCGTAATGGGGCAAACCAAAATACTGCTCCCGAACATGTACTCGTCTTTGATGTCCAAAGCCTTTTCATCCTGGGGAAAATCAAAGGCCAGCATCCGCATCATGGTGCTGTCGTCCTTCCACACCTTCCCGGCCCAGGAATAAATGTAGGGCAGCAGCCGGTAACGGAGCTGGACGGCGGCCTTCAATGCCTCATAAAAAGGTTCGCCTTCCTCCCCGAACTGCCAGATTTCCCGGCGGAAATCGGTGCCGTGGCTGCGGAAAACCGGCAGGAAAACCCCGTACTGGAACCAGCGGGTGAACAGCTCCCGGTAGCCCAGATCCGCCGTCCCTTCATTATAATCCCCGTTCCAGAACCACTGGGTCCCTTTTCGGACGAAAAACGCGCCGATGTCCAGGGTCCAGTAGGGGAAACCGGAAGCACAGAAATTCAAGCCCGCCGGGATCTGCCGCTTTAAGGTTTCCCAGGAAGCATAGGTGTCCCCGGACCACAGAATCACGCCGTACCGCTGGCCGCCGGTATAGGTATTGCGGGTCAGGTTGACGACCCGCTTGCCGCTTCCCGTGCCCCGCTGGCCCTCATACATCGTCTGGGCATGGGCCAGGCCGTAGGCGTTCATCCGGTCCTGGGGCAGGTATTTGGAGGCGGTGTCCGCAAATTCGTGGTACATGGCGGAAGGCTCCGGCTTCATCTGCCGGCCCCATTCCGGGGTGAAGGGCTCGCAGGAATCGCACCACCAGGCATCAACGCCCTTGTCAAAAAGCCCTTCCCTGGCCTGCTTCCAGTAAAGCTCCCGGGCTTTGGGGTTGAAGGCGTCATAAATCTCGCTGGCCGGGAGCAGGAGCTGCTGTTCGGAAAATTCCCGGTAATTGTCCGTCCCCTCCCGCATATTGGGCCAAATGGAGATCATGAAATGGGCGTTATTCTCATGGAGCTTGTCCGTCATTTCCTTGGGATTGGGGAACCGTTCCGGGTCAAAGGTTTTCTGCCCCCACTGGTCCCCGGTCCAGGAGCACCAGTCCAGCACAATGCCGTCCAAGCCGATGCCCCTGCGCCGGTATTCCGCCACAATATTCAAAATTTCCTCCTGGGTTTCGTACCGTTCCTGGGACTGGATAAACCCGAAGGCCCACCGGGGAAGCATGGACGCTTTGCCGGTCAAAAGCCGGTACCCCTTGACAACGCCGTCCAGATTGTCCCCCCGGATAAAGTAAAAATCCATCTGCCGGTCCGCTTCCGTGTAAAAATAGGAGCCATACTGGGTGTCGCTGAACACGGCGGGGCTGCCGGTGGCGAACAACAGCCCGTAATTCTTGCTGGAAACGAAAAACGGGATGGCAATTTTTAAGTTGGCCTGATGCAGGTACTGGGTGGAACCCCGCAGGTTCAAAAGTCCCTCTTCCGCCTGGCCCAGGCCGTAAATCCGCTCGTCCGGCTGGAACTCCAGGGAAAGCCTAGTGTGGTAGAGCTTTTTATCGAATACGGAAGAAACCTCCTTGATGACCCTTTTGACGCCGTCCGGCGTGTCAATTTCCTGGTACTTGGTGTTTTCATCTACCACGGACCGGTAAGCGTCAAATTCATCCAGCGCCTTGCTTTCGCTCCCGGCTTCCGCCAGAAGGAGCCGGCCGGTTTCATCCCGGTAGGTAAAAGAGCCGGTCTTTTTGCTGATTTCCACTGTGAGCTTGGGCAGGGTTACTTGAATCAAATCGCCGGTATCTTCATAGCTCCATTCCGCAAACTGGCCCTGGAAAAGGATTCCCTCCCCCGGCTCCGCCGCCAGTTCTTTTCCCTGCTCCACGCAGCTGACGCGGACAATGGATTCCGTCTGGGGCGCTAAACGGGTAACACCCCAATCCGAATACAGAAACAGCGCGTTTTCCCTCCGTTCCGCGCCGGTAATGGCCTGGGATTTTCGCAATTCCGGATTCATCATGGCTAACATCTCCTTTTGCTTTTTCCCGCATAGGAAAATTACTCCTCCGGCATTTCGCCGGGATGATTTCAGTATAATACAGAACCCGCTGCAAATCAACGCCGTTTTCAATAAAATTTCATATAGTTGCATGCAAAAAAAGCCTGTTCCGGCACAATTGTCAGAACAGACTTTAGAAACAGGTTTCCTGATTCTGCGGCGCTTTCACCGTCAGGAATTGAATTTCTTTTTGATCTGGACAAAGATTCGCTCAATCAGATAGGCAATGGCAAAAACAAGGAGAATGGCGGTGCCGGCGGTGCCGTAATCATAGCCCTGCAGGCTGCTGGAGATGACGAAGCCGACGCCGCCTGCGCCTACCATACCCAGGATGGCGCATTCGGAAAAGTTGGTTTCCAGCCGCATCCCCACCCAGGCAACAATCTGGGACAGGGACCCCGGCAGAATGGCGTTGCAGAAAATGCTCAGCCGGGTAGTGCCGGTAGCTTCCAGGGCCTCAATGGTTTCCTCGGGGATGCTTTCAAAGCTTTGGGCAAAGGAACGGGTAAAAAAGGCGGTGGTGTGGACGCAAAGCCCCGCCACGCCGGCTTCCGGGCCCATTCCCAGGCAGACCAGCATGAGCAGCACCCAGATGGGGGTGGGCACTGCCCGCAGGAAGGTGAAAAAGGACTGGACAATGGTGGATAACAGCGGTTTCCGGAACACGTTTTTGGCCGCCAGCATCCCAAAAAGGATGCCTAAGACCAGGCTGTACAGCAAAGACAGCACAGCAATGGAAACGGTTTCCAAAAGGGAGCTGCCGATTAAATCCATTTTGGAGAAATCCAGGTGGGCCAGCTTCCAGAACACGGTGCCAATGTCCGGCACCCGGGAAAGGAGCTTTCCCCAGTCGATTTGCAGGTAGAGAAGGCTTAAGACAGTCAGAACGGCGGTGCCGAGCAAAAACCAGGCGAGGGTCCGGTTCTTATCCTTGCAGGCAACGGGGATCCGTTTGGTTTTTCCGGAAACTCCTGCCGCCATGCGGCTGTTTTCCAGGGACAAATCGTTCATTTTCCAAGCTCCTTTCGCAGTTTGGCGGTAATCTGGTCCACCACAATAACCATGACGGCAATTAACAGGATAATGCTCAGGGCAATGTCATACTGAAAGCTCTTGATGTAGGAAAAGAGGGTCAAGCCCACACCGCCGCCGCCCACCATGCCTACGATGGTGGAGGCCCGGATGTTCACCTCGATGCAGTACAGAAACCAGGAAAGGAACCCGCTCAGGCAGGAGGGCAGGATGGCCTGGGATACCCGCTGGGGAAAGGTTGCCCCCACGGCGCTGAGGCTTTCGATGCAGTCCTGGGACACATCCTCCATGGTTTCCACAAAGGCCCGCACCATAAAGGCAAAGCTGGTGATGCACAGGGCCACAAACCCGACGCCGGTGCCGATGCCCAAAGAGGAAAACAGGATAAACGCCCAAACAAGGGCCGGGATATTCCGCAGGAAGGTGGCAAAGCCCCGGACAACCTTTGCGAATTTGGGAAAAGGAGAGATTTTTTCACTGCCGAACAGCGAAACCAAAAACGCAAAGATTGCCGCGATGGCTGTGGAGGACATGGCCAGGGCCAAAGTCACTGCCACGCTGGAAAAAATGCCGGGGATTTTTTCACCGGCAGGCAGGGCCGGCGGGAAAAAGTCCTCCGTAAGGAAGCTCCAGAAGGCCTCCCCGTTGGCCAGCAGGCTTAAGGGGTTAAACTGGGTAAAAACGGTGGCGGCGGCAAACAGCGCCACGGCGATGACCAAAAACCAGGTGTACAGTTTTTTCTGCTCACGCGCAATCAAGGGAATCCTGTTTGCTTTCATCCGCCGCACCTCCAATCATCAGGTTTTCACAGCCGGTGCCGTAAATCTTCTCAATCTCTTTCTGGGTCAGCTCCTGAGGCGGGCCGTCAAAGACGATTTCCCCCTTGGACAGGCCGATAATCCGGGTGGAATACTTTAAGGCCACATCCAGCTGGTGCAGGTTGACAATGCAGGCGATATTGCGCTTGCGGGTCATGTCGTGGAGCAGGTCCATAATGGTTTTGGCGCTGGAGGGGTCCAGGGACGCAATAGGCTCGTCGCAGAGGAGCAGCTTGGGGTTCTGGTTAATGGCCCGGGCAATGCCCACCCGCTGCTTCTGGCCGCCGGAAAGGTCGGAGGCCCGGTTGTAGCTGTACTGCTTCATGCCCATTTCCTCCAAAAGGTCCAGGGCGGCCTGCTTATCCTGCTCGCTGTACAGGCCGAAAATCCCTTTGGGGCCGGACATATAGCCCAAACGCCCGTGGAGCACGTTTTGCAGGACGGAAAGGCTGTAGACCAGGTTGTAATTCTGGAAGATCATCCCCACCTTGTGGCGCATGTCCCGCAGGGCCTTGCCCCGCAGCTGGCTCACCGCCTGGCCGTCCAGGTAAACGTCCCCCTTGGAAATGGGGATCAGCCGGTTAATGGCCCGCAGCAGGGTGGATTTGCCCGAACCGGAGGGGCCGATGACGGAGATAAACTCCCCTTCCTCCACGGTGAAGGATACATTTTGCAGCGCATGAACGCCGTTTGGATAGTTTTTCGTCACATTCCGAAATCGTAAAATTGGTTCCATAGACAAATCCTCCGCCGCCCTTTCTTATTCTTCGCCGTTAATGATCTGGTTCAATTCAATGACCGGCTCGTAGTCGCTGATGTCGCAGGCCACAAAGCGCGCGCCTTCATTTTTAATTACTTCGGTAAAATAGGTTTCGTTGTCGTAAGAAACCAGGAAGTCCTGGAGTTTCCGGCGGGTTTCCTCATCCACATGCTTGCCCACAACCATGGCCTCCGAAGGGATGGCGTCGGACTCATGGATGATTTTTACATCGTCGGCGGAAGCGTTGCCGGCGGCAATTTCCGATTCCAGGATCTGGTCGGAAATGGGGGCCACGTCCACGTCCCCTTTGATGACCGCCTGCAAACCGGCCTGGTGCTTGCCGGAATAGCTTACCGCTTCAAAAAATTCCCCGTTGGTGTGGAGCATATCCGAGTTCAAATTCTCATCCGGGAAGGCCTTGATGATTTCCGATGTGGGGAACAGGTTGCCGGAGGTGGAGTTGGGGTCCACAAAGGCGATGGTTTTCCCCTTAATATCGGTGATGGAATTGATGTCGTCGTTTTGGCTGCTGGTAATCAGCAGGGAATGGTAAACGGCTTTGTCCGGATCGCCGTCGTCCGCTTTCATGACAATAGGCTCAATTCCGGCGCGCTCTACGCCTAAGGCCAGGTTCAGGCCCCCGAGATAGGCCATATCCGCTTTCCCGGTCCGCAGGGCCTCAATAATGGCGTTGTAATCGCTGGCCTGGATTTCCTCCACTTCGCAGCCCAGCACTTCGCCCAGGTCATCAGCCAAGCCGTTGCGGGCGTCGGCGCTCTGTTCGGTGGATTCGTTGGGCGCGTAGGCGATGGTAAAGACGTCCTCGTCGCTGGAGCCGCAGGCGGTCATCATCCCGGCGGACAAAATACCGGCCAGGGCAAGGCTTATGAGTTTTCCAATCTGTTTCATATCGCTTTACTCCTATATAAATCAATAGATGGAACGAAGGATTTCCAAAATAATCTGCTCATTGAGTTCATGGGGGTTGTTGTCGGCTCGGCCCTTGGTCATGCCAAGCTTTGCCAGCTCCGGAAGATCCTCCTCTTTTGCGCCCCATTCCCCCAAAGAGGAGGGAAGGCCGGCTTTTTTGAGAAGCTCCCGGACCCGGGGGCCGACATCATCCAGGCTGTCCAGGCGCAGAGCATGGAGCAGGGCCGGAAGGTCCTCAATCATGGGGGCGTTGAGCCGCATAACAGGCGCAAGCAGCATGCTGACCGCAGCGCCGTGGGGGATATTGTACCGCATGGTCAGGGGATAGGAAATGGAGTGGCAGGCGGTGGTTTTGGTGTTGCTGAAGGCCATCCCCGCCAGCATGCTCCCCTGTGCCATGCTCAGATGGGCCTCCGGGCAGCCGTCAACCAGCCGGTCCATATCTTTCATAATAATGTCCACCGCCCGGAGGGCCAGCCCTTTGGAAACGGTGTTGGAGGCTTTGGCCCAATAGCTTTCCACAGCGTGGGCCACTGCGTCCAGGCCGGAGGAAACCGCCAGGGAAACCGGCATCCCCGCCGCCAAAGACGGGTCTACCAGGGCCGCATAGGCGTAGTTCTCCTTGGATTCCACCGAGAGCTTGGCGTTTTTGTCCGGGTCCCAGATGGTGGCCCAGCAGGTCACCTCGCTGCCGGTCCCGGCGGTGGTGGGAATGCCGATCCAGCGGGCGGCAGGGGATGGCAGTGTTTTTTCCCGGATGGCGGCGCGAAGCTCCTCTTCGGAGGAAATGTCCGCCCCGTAAAGGCAGCAGAGGGATTTCCCCACGTCCAGGATGCTGCCGCCTCCTATTGCCACCACAGCCGCAGGTTTTAACTCCCGGGTCTGCCGGTAGGTTTCAAAAAGCTGCCCCACCGTGGGATTGGAAGCCTGGAAACAGTAAGGCGTCGCCTGAAAATCCCGGCTGGAAAGCAAGCCCGCAAATTCCTCCCGTTCCAGCAAAGCGTTATTCCAAACCAGCAGCAGGACGTTTTTGCCCTGGGCCCCCATTTGCCGCAGCACATCGGCGGTTTCCGCCGCCGCGCCGTCTCCAACAACGGTATGTACCGGATTCCAAAACTGATCCATTATTTGCTCGCCTCCTCTGCCAGACGGCGGTTAAGCTCCTCAATTGCCGCGGGAAGCTCGGAAATGCTGTCGATGACCAGATCCGCGCCGGCTTCCAGGTATTTGGCCCTCACTTCCTGCTTGCGCTTTTCCAGTTCCCCGGCAGGCATGGCTTTGTATTCCTCCTCCGTCAGACCCAGCAGGTTGGAGCCGGTCAGGATGCCGATGCTCCAGGCTCCGGCGTTGACGCCCTCTTTCATATCAATAATGGTGTCGCCCACCTTGACCACATGCTTGGGCGGGTAAACGTTCAGCTGGCGCATGCATTCAAAAAGCATAAAGGGGGTGGGGCGGGCGGCTCCCGTAACATCCGGGGTCACCACGCAGTCGGGAGAATAGCCGCCTTCTTTTGCCGCCGGGATCACCCGCTCCATCATCTGGCTGGTGTAGCCGGTGGTAGAACCGATTTTGATCCCCATTTCCCGCAGCTTGGCGACTGCCTCCACCGTTCCCGGAATCGGCGCGCTGTATTCCGCAACCACGTCAAAAAGGTTCGCTTCAAAAGCTTCATAGAGACGTTCCACATCCGCTTCGTCCCATTCCCGGCCCATGACAGCCTTCCACCGGGCTGTGCCGCTTTCCGTGGAAAGGAGGGAGCGGATGTGTCCTTTTTTCTCCATGCCCATAAAGGCGTTGATCTCCTGTCTGGTAAAATGGATCCCTTCCCGGGCGAAGGTCCGTTCAAATACGACGGCGGGCGCGGAAGAACCGTAATCCACGGTGGTGCCTGCCCAGTCGAATACCGCTAATTCTATCTGTTTCTGACTCATACTGCATACCTCGCTTATATTTGCGTTTTTTTCTTTCTTTTTGCCGTTTACAATATCATTATACAGCAAATAACAGCATTCAAAAGCAACTGCAAGTAATATTGATGCAAAATTCTTGTGAAGCAAACGGGCGTTTCCCTCACAAAAGCTTTACAAAACAAAAAAAGCGCGGGATGCCAAAGCATCCCGCGCCAGCGCAGCTCTATTCAATTGAAATCCCGCATTTCCGGTACCGTTCCCGGGTTTCCGGGGATACATGCCCATCCATTACCAGCCGGTGGACCTGCCCCGGGGACAGGACCGCTTTTTTGGAACGCTTGCCCAGCTTGCTGGAATCCATGACCGCGATGACCTGGGTGGAACAGGCGGCCAGGGTTTGGATGACGCCGATTTCCCACAGGCGGAAATCCGTATAGCCGTCCAATTCATTCACTGCGTTAATGGACAGGAAACAGATGTCCGGGTAATAGGAAGCGAATTCCTTCTCGCAGGCGCTCCCGTAGGTGGAATGTTCGACAGGGTCCACATCCCCGCCAACCAGCGTGAGGCGTATCCCGGCGTTTTTCATCAGCTCCTCCGCAGCCGCCAGGTTATTGGTCACGACCGTAATCCCCTCGCAGGTCCGGGCGATTTCCTGGGCCAGCACAGTGTTGGTAGTGCCGGAATTTAAAGCAATGACGTTGCCCCGCCGGATGTAGGCCGCCGCCTTGCGGGCCGCTTCTTTTTTTAATTCTTCGTGGATCACCTCCCTGGCCGAAAACCCGGCCACGGAAAGGAACTGTTCCGGCAGACAGGCTCCGCCGTGGACGCATTTTAACAGCCCTTCCTGCTCCATTGCTCTCAAATCCCGCCGGGCAGTATCCACGGAAACCTGTAATCCCCCGCTGATCTCCCCAACCTTCACCGTCCCTTTTTGCTGGAGCCTTTTGGCAATCCATTCCATCCGTTCATTTTGCAGCATAGCCGCCCGTCCCCTTCCTAACGTCCGATATTTTTTCCAAAGGCCCTTCGCTCTAATCAGGCCGCAGTACCGTTTTGTTTCTATTATAACAGGAAAGTTCTGTAAACGCCAGCAGTTGACCGCAATGATTCTGTAAAGCGATGTAATTTTTAAAACATCAATATTTTGTCCCCGGCTTAGCCCAATTTTTCAGAAAGCTGGCGATTCGCGCCGCGCCCCGCTATGCCTGATGGACAATCTTCCTTAAAACGCCCGGTAACCTTTATATTTTTCAGAAAATTGAGAAACAATTGATTTGCGAGCCCGCGTTTTTACAAAAAGCGCGGATTAATTTTTTATAAGCCTCCAAAATCAGTTAAAACAATTGCCAAACTAACGCAAAAAAATAAATCAAAAAGGAAGCGTTTGTAAAAAACAGCTATAAAATTAAGATACAAATGGCTGCAAATAGAAAAATCACATAAAATTGCGCTGTAAAATATTTGTGAAAAGCCCTTGCTTTTTTTGTCCGGATTTATACGGCAACCTTACAGGAACCTGCTGTTATATGCGGGGTCCTTCCGCTATAATGAGGACTGTAAGAACGATAAGGAGGAAAAACCGTAAAAAGCTGGCCGCGTGCGTTTAGTTTCATGAAAATGGATTTTTGACTGGCCAGTGTGTTTCGCTGTCAAACGAAAAGGAGAATGTTTATGAAAATTCAAAAAGTACTGACCTCTACCTTTGCCGCGGTTTTAATGATCTCCATGCTGGCAGGCTGCTCCGCTGCCGCCGGCGGCGAGTCTTCTCAGACTGCTGACAATTCCGCCGCAAACAGTCAGCCCCAGGAAAGCAATGCCGAAGAAACTTCCGGAAATTACGCCGATACCATCACCCTGGTCTGGTACCCCAATGAATCGGCGGAAGATTACGACGTAGCCCGCGAAGAATATGCCCGCCTTTTTAAAGAAGCCACCGGCAAGGAAGTAGAGCAGAAGCTGACCACCGACTATGCCATTGCCATCGAATCCCTGGCCAGCGGCACCGCCCAAATCTGCTTTATGGGAGCGCAGGGATATATTGAGGCGAAAAACGCCAACGATGCCGTAGAGCCTCTGTTTGTAAACTCCGGCGCTTCCGGCACTCTGGACGACGCCCTGTATTACAGCTTTCTGTGCGTGAACAAAGGCGAGGAAGGGGAGTACGCCGACGGAGACGGCTATTCTATTGACAATATCCAGGGCAAGCGCATGTCCTTTGTTTCCAACAGCTCCACCTCCGGCTTTAAAGTCCCCAGCAGCTCCATTATCAGCCATTTCGCGGACCAGAACCTGACGGAGGACGATCTGATTGAAGGCGGCGAGGATATGCTGTTCTCCCAGGTCCTGTTCGGCGGCTCCCACCAGGGTTCAGCCTTTAACCTGCTTTCCGGAAAAGCGGACGTAGCGGCCTTCTGCGATACGGAAATCGCCCCCTATGCCGCCTGTGTGGACGGAGAGGAGAATACTGCCGGCGCCACATACGCCATTAACGCCGACGCCAGCGCCCCCTTTGACACTGTAACCGGCAAGGAATTCGTCATCATCCAATCCACCCCTGTCCTCAACGGGCCTTTTGCTTACAACTCCGACGCTTTGGACCCTGTAGACGTAAAAGCGATCCAGGATCTGTTCACCTCCGATGAGGTGGCCAACAACGAGCTGATCTTTGTCCCCGCGGACTCCGACGGCGTTGGGATGTTTGAAAAAACAGACCAGGAGCGTTTTGTCCTGGTGGACGACTCCTGGTTCGACCCCATCCGCGACCTGAGCAAATAACACAAAAGGAGCGACACGATTATGGCACTGCTTGCATTCCAAAACGTAAGCAAGACTTACAACAATGTGACCAAGGCTTTGCAGGACGTCACATTTTCTCTGGAGGAAGGCGAGTTCGTGTCCATCATCGGCCCCTCCGGGGCCGGAAAATCGACGCTGCTGCGATGCGTAAACCGCTTGGTTGACGCGTCGCAGGGCGCCATTTTTTTCGATGGGCAGGATGTAACCAAGGCTGGGAAAAAAGAGCTGCGGCAGCTCCGCACCAAAACCGGCATGATTTTCCAGCACTATAACCTGGTGGACCGTCTGAGCGTCATTGAAAACGTCCTCCACGGCCTTTTGGGGCAGAAATCCACCTTCAGCGGCATGGCCGGCCATTATACGGAATCGGAAAAAGCCGAAGCCTTCCAGATTATCCAGGAAATGGGGCTGGCGGAGCAGGCGTATAAACGCTGCGACGAGCTTTCCGGCGGCCAAAAACAGCGGGTAGGCATTGCCCGGGCCATTATGCAGAAGCCAAAGCTCATCCTTTGCGACGAGCCTATCGCTTCCCTGGACCCCAAATCCTCCAAGGTGATTATGGACCATTTGAAAAAGATCAACCAAACGAAAAAAATTACCTGTCTGGTGAACCTGCATCAGGTGGACGTGGCGGTAAAATATTCCGAGCGGATTATCGGCGTGTCCGGCGGCCGGATTGTCTACGACGGCCCCTCCTCCCAGCTGACTACGGGGATGATCCACGAAATTTACCAGTCCGGCAGCCAGGACTTGATTACAGATGTGGGGTGAGGGGTATGCAGAAAACAATGGATGTTTTTCAAAAGCGCAAACTTACCTATACGGCGGTATTTTTGGCGGCCCTGGCTATTTTTGCCGGCTCCTCCCTGGTTACCCAATTTAACGCCGTCCAGGGCCTGGCTTCCTTTCCTGCGGCCATAGGCTGGATTGCAGAAAACTTAATCCCCGACCAGACCGCCCTGGAACGCCTGCCCAAAATCTTGGATAAGCTGCTGGAAACGGCCCTGCTGTCGGTGGCGGTGACAGTTGTCGCGGCGGTATTCGCTTTCTTTTTCAGCCTGCTCGGCTCCAATATCACCAAAATAAACGGGATTGTAAAACGGGTTGTGCGGATTGTGGCGGCTTTTTTCCGGAACGTTCCGGACGTGGTGTGGGCCATGCTGCTGATGTTTTCTTTCGGGCAAAACATCCTGACAGGCTTCTTCGCCCTGTTTTTCACCACCTTCGGGCTGCTGACCCGGGCCTTTATTGAAACCATTGACGAAGTGAGCGCCAGCTGCGTAGAAGCTCTGGAAGCCACCGGCGCCAATTTCCTCAAGGTGGTATTCCAAGGGGTCATCCCCTCCTCCCTGTCCGGCATCACCACCTGGGTGCTTTACATGATTGAAACTAACATCCGCAGTTCTACCCTCATCGGAATTTTGACCGCCACCGGCATCGGATACCTGTTTGACCTTTACTATAAAAGGCTGGATTTTTCATCCGCAAGCCTTGTAGTCCTGTCGATTGTGGTGTTAGTGCTGGTGATTGAAACGGCGTCCAATAAGATCAGGAAGGTGATTTTGTAATGACCAACGACGCGGCCCTCCGACAAAACCCGATTCCCCTGGAGCTGGAACAGCTGATCTGCCGTTCCCGCAGCGGGAAAATCAAAATCGGGGCCAAAAACAAAAGCCGCCATGCGGTAAAGGCGCTGATTATCGTGCTGCTGGGGCTTACGGTACTGGCTTTCGCCACCTTTGATTACCAGAACATCGATTTCGCCCAGGCGGCAGCAGACACCCTGCACAATATAAAAACGGTGTTTTTCGAGCCGAAGCTGTCCCGGGATACCATCGCCGGCGTGCTCTGGCAGCTGCTGGTGACCTTCTGTTTAGGGGCGCTTTCCACCATCCTTGGGGCGGCGCTGGCTTTTTTCTGCGCCCTTCTCTGCGCCCGGAATATCGCCGGGCCGGTTTCGGTGAACGTTGTCAAAAGCATTGTCGCCATAGTCCGGGCGGTCCCCACCGTTTTGTGGGTGCTGATTTTTGCCGTTTCCGCCGGATTGGGAAGCGTGGCGGCAGTTGTGGGCTTAACCTTCCACAGCTTTGCTTATCTCACCAAAGCCTACGCCGAATCCATTGAGGAAATGGACCCCGGCATCATCGAGGCGCTGAAAGCCAACGGCGCGGGCTACTGGCAAATCGTTTTCCAGGCCATTGTGCCGGCCACGATTACCTATATGGTGGCATGGACATTTATGCGGTTCGAGATCAATTTCACCAACGCCGTGGCCATGGGCGCGGCTGCCGGGGCCGGCGGCATCGGCTTCAACCTCTTTATGGCGGGGAGCTTCTACTTTGACCTGCACGAAATGGGCCTGCTCACCTATGTGGTGGTCGCCGCAGTGGTCATCTTAGAGGCGGTTTCCACGAAAATCAAAGCAAAAGTCAAATAGAATCGAGGAACGACAACATGAACAAACGGCGGTTATCGAAAATCCTGGCCAAGGCCGGCCCCCGGCAGGTGCAGGAATTGGCGGAGGAAATCAAGGCTCAGCATGAAATTACCGTGGTCAAGGCCCCGGAAAAATCCTTAGTCATGATTAAAATGCGGGACCCTGTAAAGGAAAGCCTCTTTTACCTGGGGGAAGTCATCGTCAGCGAAGCCATTGTGGATCTGGACGGCGCCAAGGGCACGGCCGTTCTCATGGGCGACGACTATGAAAAGGCGCTGGATATGGCGGTCATCGACGCTGCCTGCAACAAAGGCGTTTTTGCGCGCTTCGACGCGCTGGAACAGCTGGAAGCGGAACAAAACCGCCGGACAGAGCAGGAAAACGCCCTCTTTTTAAAAACAATGGTAAACTTTACATCCATGGACTCGGAGGCCGCACAATGAAGCAGCTGCACACCTTTCACGAAGTATATGATTCTCAAAAAACCTTCCGCCTGATATTGGAAGGGATGGCAAACCCCGGCCGGAAGCTTTCCTTAGCGGAGACGGCCGGAAAGCTCTACGGCAGCAGCCCCGAAATGCTGGCGGCGGCCATGACCCTCTGCGACAGCAGCGTTTCCTTCTGCTGCGTTGGGGACCGGGAACTGCCGGAGCAGATCCGGCTGCACACCCATTCCCCCCAAATTCCCATCGATGAAGCGGATTTTCTGTTTATCACAGACCCTTCCCAAATGGAAGCGGCGTTTTCCCAGGCAAAATGCGGGACTCTGGAAAATCCCCACGCATCGGCCACCTTGTTTATCCGGGACGCCGGCCCGGAAACCGAAAAAATCCGCCTTTCCGGCCCCGGAATCAACGGCAGCATGGAATGCGCCGTTTCTGAAACAGCCTGCCGTGCCGTATCTCTGCGGGACGCCCAGCAATATGAATACCCGCAGGGTGTGGACCTGGTGCTGATAAAGCCTGACGGGACGTTTTTCTGCGTCCCGCGGCTGGTAAGAAAGGAGGGATAAGCCATGGCATATGTAGCAGTATCCGGCGGCGAGGAGGCCATTGAGTCCAGCATTCAGCTGCTGGAATATTACCGGAGCAATTCCCAAAAGGATTTGGAACTGGAAACAATTGAAACGAAGCTGTCCCTTCTGGTAGACCGGGTGATGAGCGAGGCGGGGCTTTATTCTCCCCGCTATGCGGCCCTGGCTTTGAAGCAGTGCGAAGGGAGCGCTGAGGAAGCGGTGTTCCTTCTGCGGGCCTACCGTTCCACCTTAAAGCGCAGCTATGACACGAAGGTGGCTGACACCGCCAATATGCGGATCGTGCGCCGGATTTCCGCCGCCTTTAAGGACATCCAGGGCGGGCAGATTTTAGGCGCAACTTACGACTACACCCACCGGCTGATGAACTTTTCCCTGGCGGAGGAGGACGCCGCCGGGCTTTGCCGCCGGATGCAGGCAGAAATCGACGCCCAGGAGCCGGTTTCGGTGGAACCCTGCGGACGGGTTTCAGAGGAGCTGAAAAAGGAAGGGCTAATCGACCGCTATCCTTTAGACGAAACGCCGCCCTTTGACGTGACCCAGAATCTTTTGGAATTCCCCGCCTCCCGGAGCGCCCGCCTGCAAACCCTGACCCGGGCGGATATGGGCTTTCTTTCCGGCCTTGCTTACTCTGTTTTGCGGGGATTCGGGCAGGTGCATCCCACAGTCGGGGAGCTGCGCACCGGGTATCTGGAACTGGAAGTGCCTTATTTGCAGGACGAGTCCGAAAGCCTGTGGATCGGTGAAATTTTAGTGACAGAAACAGAAGTTTTTAATGAGTCCGACAGCAAAAACCAGCTGAAGCTGGCCTGCGGCTACGGGATTATTTTCGGCCGCAATGAGAATAAGGCCATTGCCATGGCTGTGCTGGACCACGAGCTGGACCAGGGCGGGGATTATCCCAGCCAGGACGAGGAATTTGTCCTGATGCACGGGGACAGCCTGGAAATGAACGGGTTCATCTCCCACCTGAAGCTGCCCCATTATGTGACCTTCCAGTCGAAACTGGACGCGGTCCGCAAAACCCGGAGGGAAAATCATGAATGACAATTACAATTACGCCTTTTTAGACGAAGGTTCCAAACGGGAGATCCGCCGCAGCGTTTTAAAAGCGGTGGCCATTCCCGGCTACCAGGTCCCCTTTGGCTCCCGGGAGCTGCCTATCGGCCGGGGCTGGGGAACCGGCGGGATCCAGCTGACCCTGTCCCTCATCGGCCCCGCCGATACGCTGAAGGTTATCGACCAGGGCAGCGATGAGAGCGTCAACGCCGTCAACATCAAAAAATTCGTCAAAATGTGCACCGGCGTCCCCTGCACAACCCGCACCCAGGACGCTACCCTGATCCAGACCCGGCACCGGATCCCGGAAATCCCCATGCGGAATGACCAGATCCTGGTTTTGCAGGTCCCCATCCCGGAACCCCTGCGGATTGTGGAACCCAAAGAGGAAGTCACCAAGCGGATGCACGCCGAAATGGACTACGCCCCCATCTGGCTCCAGCTTTACGAGAGCCTGGTGAAATACGGGAAGGTCACCATCAGCAGCGAATACCCCTGCACTGTGGAGGACCGGTATATTATGAACCCCAGCCCCATCCCGAAATTTGACAATCCCAAGCTTCACGAAGCCCAGTGCCTTTACCTGTTCGGCGCCGGACGGGAAAAGAAAATCTACGCCATCCCGCCCTATACCAAGGTGGTTTCCCTGGCCTTTGAAGACGTGCCTTTTGAAAGAGAAAGCTTTGCGGGCAAAAAGTGCCGGCTGTGCGGCAGTACTGATACTTACTTAGATGAAATCTTTGATTCAGCCACCGGCGAACGCTATTACCAATGCTCCGATACATCCTACTGCAAGGAGGTCCGTTCCCGATGAACCTGAAAGAACAGCCTGTTTTAAGCGTCCGCAATTTAACCGTGCGCTATGGGGAGGGCTGCCCCCATTGCCAGGAAAGCCTGGAAAAAAACCGCTGCCCCCACTGCGGCTCCGTTTGGGCGGCCAACAATCTGTCTTTAGACGTGTTCCCGGGGGAAGTCCTGGGCATCGTAGGGGAAAGCGGCTCCGGGAAATCAACCTTGATGCAGAGCCTTTACTTCGATCTGACCCCCACCCAAGGGGCGGCATATCTCCAAATGTATAAAAATGGCCAGCAGAGCATCTGGGAAGCCAGCGCCGCCGAAAAACGCCAGATTAAGAACACCATGATGGGGATGGTATACCAAAACCCTATCCGGGGGCTGCGGATGGACTACTCCGCCGCTTCCAATATCGCCGAAAAAATCATTGCCGCCGGAAGCCGGAACGCCGGCCAAATGACCCAGCGAGCCAAAGAGCTTCTGCAGGCGGTTGAAATCCTCACTTCCCGCATGAGCGAGGCGCCTAAGAACTTTTCCGGAGGAATGCAGCAGCGGGTGCAGATTTCCAAAGCCTTGGCCAACAACCCTTCCCTGCTCCTGCTGGACGAGGTGACTACCGGCCTTGATTTGTCTGTTCAGGCCCGGGTGCTGGACTTAATCCGCAAAATCAAGGCAAAATACGGCATTTCCATTTTGCTGGTTTCCCATGATTTGGCGGTAATCCGGATGCTGGCCGACCGCACCATTGTCATGCTGGACGGAAAAATCATCGAAAGCGGCTTAACGGACCAAATCCTGGAAGATCCCCAGCACGCATATACCCAGCAGCTGGTCCATTCCCTGCTGTAAGGAGGAACCCTTGTGATCGCAATTAAAAACGGGCGGATCGTCCTGCCCGACCGCATTCTTGACGGCAAAACCCTGGTCCTTGACGGGGACCGCATCCACTCTATTGGGGAGGAAATACCGCCTGAGGCAGGCAAAGTCATCGACGCTCACGGCCGTTTCATCACCCCCGGATTTTTCGACGTCCATTCCGATAAAATCGAGCAGTTTATCCTGCCCCGTCCCACTGCGCAGTTTGACTTTGAACTGGCGTTAAAGGAATGCGAACGGGAACTGCTCCATCTGGGGATTACCACCATTTATCACTCCTTTTCCCTGCTGAAAGACGAGCTGTTTGGGAAATCCCCCCTCCGCACCCGGGAAAACGTGGAAAAAATGGCGGCGTTAATCCGGGATATTCACGACCGGAACCATTTAATCCACCACCGGTTCCATCTCCGCATTGAAATCGACAATTTGGACGCCTACGACATTGCCAAAGCCATGATTGCCCAGGGGCTTGCCCACGAAATCTCCTTCATGGACCATTCGCCGGGGCAGGGGCAGTACCGGAACCTGGAAATTTACCAGAAAACCATCCGCAAATACCACGGCCGTGAAATCGAGGAGCTGGGGTTTGAAAAGGTGCTGGAAATGCAGCGGAACAAAAAGACCCTGTCCTTTGAGCAGTTAAAGGAGCTTTGCCGGTTTGCCCATGAAAACGGGGTGGCCGTGGCCTCCCACGACGACGACACCCTGGAAAAGCTGGATATCAACCGGGAAATCGGGGTGGACATCAGCGAATTCCCCATTAACCTAGAGGCGGCAAAATATGCAAGGTCCCTGGGCTTCGCAACGGTGGTGGGGGCGCCCAACATCCTGCTGGGAGGCTCCCATTCCGGCAATATGTCGGCGGCCGAGGCAATCCAGGCCGGGTGCGCGGATATCCTCTGCTCCGATTATTACCCCCCGGCTATCCTTCACAGCATCTTTGCCATGCATTTGAAATACGGCGTCCCCCTGCCGGAAATGGTCAAAAAAGCCACCTTAAATCCCGCCGTCGCTATGGGACTTGGCCAGGATTACGGCTCCATTGAACCCGGCAAAAAAGCGGACCTGCTGGTCATTGGGATTTTGGACGGCTATCCGGTCATTACCCATGTGCTGGTGGACGGCCGCACCACATCCCGCGTGGAATACCGGAGGTAACCATGGAAATATTAAAGATTGAAAATGTGGCGAAAAATTTTTACCTGCACAATGCGCAAAAAGAGATCCACTCCTGCCAAAACATCAGCTTTTCCTTGGAAGAAGGCCAGTTTATCGGGATTGTGGGCCTTTCCGGCGCGGGAAAATCCACCATCCTAAAGTGCATCCACCGCACCTACCTGGCCTCGGAAGGACATATTTATTATCAAAGCGCCGCCTTTGGGCGGATTGACCTTACCCAGGCTTCCGAACGGGAAATCCTCTATCTGCGGAAAAAGGAACTGGGTTATGTATCCCAGTTTTTAAACGTCATGCCCCGGACTACCGCCAGGGAACATGTCATGAACGCCCTGCTGGAAACCGGCGTATCCGGCGAGGATGCAAAAAGCCGGTCCGAGGAGATGCTTACCTATTTCCGGCTGCCGGAAAACCTCTGGGACATTTACCCCAACACCTTCTCCGGCGGCGAACGGTTGCGGCTGAACCTGGCCCACACCATGGTGAAGCAGCCCCGATTGATGCTTTTAGACGAGCCTACGGCTTCTTTGGACAACAAGACCAAGCTGCTGGTGAAGGATATGCTGGTAAAACTGAAAAACCAAGGGACCAGCATGATCGGGATTTTCCATGACCTGGAATTTATGGACGGCCTCTGCGACCGGGTATTCAATATTTCGGAGGGGGTCATCACATGAAAAAAGCAGATCTGCACACCCATTCCCGGGTGTCTGACGGCAGTTTCACCATCCGGGAACTGGCGGAGGAAGCTGCTAAGAACGGATTGGACGCCATTGCCGTCACGGATCACGACACCCTTTCCCATTTGTCCCAAATCCCGGAGGATTTGCCGGTTCCGGTTATCGGCGGCATCGAGATTTCCGCCATGGATTATGAAAGCGGCCAAAAAGCCCACATTTTAGGTTATCATATCAAGGATACCCCAATGGTAGAGCAGTTTGTCCGCCCTCTTTTGGAGGCCCGGAACCAAAACACGCTGCGGCAGGTGGAAATCCTCCGGCAGAACGGCTATCAAATCGACCTGGACAAGCTGTGCAAAGCGGACGGCAAATACCTCTACAAGCAGCATGTTATGGAGTATCTTGTTGAAACCGGCCAGGCCCCGGACATGTTCGGGAGTTTTTATCAAAAGGTTTTTAAAAACAAAGGCATCTGCGCCTTCGATATCACTTATCTGAACCCCTTTGAGGCGGTGCGGGTCATCCGGGAAGCCGGCGGCCTGGCAGTTTTGGCCCACAGCGGCCAGCAGAAAAATTTCTCCCTGATCCCGTCCCTGGTGGACTGCGGCTTAAACGGGCTGGAGCTCCGCCACCCCTCTCACACCGCTATGGACCGGGAGGTAATCCGGGAATACGCAGAGCGTTTCCATCTATTTTTAACCGGCGGCAGTGATTTTCACGGCAAATATGAGCCGGACGCCCCAAAAATCGGGGATTTTTTGGCGGAAGAAAGCGGGGCGGAAGCGATATGCTAGGAATGGAACCCACAATCGGAAAAGACGTCCTCTTAACGGATACGTTTTTAGGGCCTTATACTGAAATTAAAGACCACTGCGAACTGGAAAGCGTTTCCATGGGGCAGTTTTCCTACTGCGCCGGGTATAACCAAATCTTTGCGGCGGAAATCGGGAATTTCTGTTCCATCGCTTCCTTTGTCAGGATCAATCCCGGCAACCACCCATGCTATACCCGAGTGGCGCAGCACCATTTCACATACCGCAGGAGCCTGTTTGGGTTTGGGGAAGACGACGAGGAATTTTTTGCAGCCCGCCGGGAAAGAAGAGTTGTTATAGGCCACGACGTTTGGCTGGGCCACGGAGTTACCGTAATGCCCGGCGTGAAAATTGGAAACGGGGCTGTTGTGGGCAGCGGCGCCGTTGTCACACACGATGTGGAACCTTATTCCGTAGTGGCTGGCGTTCCGGCCAAAAAGATCAAAATGCGGTTTGACCCGGACACCATTGCCCGGCTGGAATCAACGCGCTGGTGGGAATGGGATTACGCCGTCATAAAAGAACGGCTGAAGGATTTTTACAATATCCCCGCTTTTTTGGAAAAATACGCGCCTTCCTCTTCTGTGGCGGCAGATACTGTGCTGTGATCTCCATTTAAAGCTTACACTGCTTCTTAATTTTTGCCTATTGCCTTTTAAGAAAAGCGTTTCATTCCTTTTGCCTTACCATTGGCTTTCCCGAATTTACCTGCCAAGGCTTTTTACCTACCCCCGGTAGAACCGGGGGTTTTGTCATGTTAAGGCGCTCCCTTTTTCGTCTTCGAAAATTCTTTTTGTAAGGATAAAAAATCGAAATTTATTCACTGCCAGGGCTGAAGCGGCATAACATGGAATGTAACGCTGGATATAAGCCCCTAATTATTACCGCGCTGCGGTCAGAATACAGCGTGCTGCAAACCACAATCTAATGGGCGGCGGATTTTCAGCCATTTTCAGGTATTAATTCAATAAAGTTTGAGCATATCTTGAACAGCCTAACATACATTGCTATTGATGGATTGTGCCGCCCAATCATACGCACAAGGAAGAGAACTGTAGAAACAGATTTTATATTGGCCTCCTATGCCGGGAACAGACGGAAGATCTGCCGGCCATGGGATGCCTATGTAAAAATGACATTGCCGTAAGAGGCGGTGCGCAGGCCTGATTGTAGGGTAAACCGGCAGTATTTTTTGACATATAGGCGATTTGATCCAATAAGGAAAAGGGGTGCGGATTTATGACGTTGCAGCAGGCAAAGAGTTCCTTGGGCGTAAGTATTGCGCGCGAGTGGAAACGCCACAAATGGCTGTATGGGATGGCAATCCCAGGGGTACTGATTGTTTTCCTGTTCAATTATGTTCCCATGTACGGCATTTTGCTGGCCTTTAAGGACTACCGCATAAAAGAGGGGATTCTGGGAAGCCCCTGGGTTGGGTTTAAATATTTCGAAATGTTTTTCTCAAATCCCCTTGCAGTCCGCACAATCAAAAATACTTTCCTGCTGGGGCTGTATAATTTGCTGTGGAGTTTTCCCGCTCCAATTATTCTGGCTTTATTATTTAATGAACTCAAAAACCAGCGCTTTAAAAAAATCATCCAAACAATTTCTTATTACCCCAACTTCGTTTCTACCGTGATTATTATCGGCATGCTCTCCACGTTCTGCGCGTCTGACGGCATATTTAATGATATCCGCGGGATTTTTGGCGCAGAGCCGGTTAATTTTATGGGAGAACCCGAATACTTCCGCACGCTGTATATTGCGTCCGGCATCTGGCAGGGCGTGGGCTTCGGCACCATTATCTATCTGGCCTCTTTAAGCGGCGTCGACCCGACGCTGTATGATGTGGCGGATATTGACGGCGCCAGCCGGCTTGCGAAAATCTGGCATATTACGCTTCCCCACCTAAAACCCACTATCGTTATCCTGCTGATTATGGCAGTCGGCGGGACGTTCGGAGCCGACAGCAATAAGATTCTCTTGATGTATTCGCCGGCG
Source organism: Candidatus Merdivicinus excrementipullorum (assembly GCA_018716725.1). Taxonomy (GTDB): domain Bacteria; phylum Bacillota; class Clostridia; order Oscillospirales; family Ruminococcaceae; genus Merdivicinus; species Merdivicinus excrementipullorum. The sequence goes on from DVJP01000039.1 coordinate 37,665, forward strand.
ACCTATTCAACCGCCGACGTAATCGGTACATACACCTACCGCGAAGGTATCCAAGGGGCGCAGTTTGAATATACGACTGCCGTCGGGTTATTCCAAACGGTTGTAAACTTTATCTTTCTGGTTGTCACAAACTGGATTGCCCGCAAACTGTCAGACATCAGCTTGTTCTAAAAGGGGGATTCTATTATGTCACGAAGGAAAGGGTCTTTTGGATCAAGGATGTTTGACATCTGCAACATTATTTTTATGCTGCTTATAGGCGTTATCATGCTGTACCCATTTTTGAATGTCATCGCCGTATCTATCAGCAGCAACGACCAGGTCATGATGGGATATGTTGCCATTATACCAAAGGATCTCAATTTTGGCGCGTATCAGCTTGTTTTAAAAGACCCGCTGGTGTGGCGTTCTTATTTGAATACTGTTCTTTACGCCATTGGTTCTGTAATCCTCACGCTGGGTCTCACCGCACTGCTGGCCTATCCGTTGTCGGTAGACGACTTTAAAGGGAAAAAGGCAATCACCGTTTTTCTGACAATCACCATGTTTTTTAACGGCGGCTTAATCCCTACTTACCTGTGTATCAAGAATATGGGATTGATGGATACCTACTGGGTTATGGTACTGCCGGGATGCGTGGGGGCTTATAACGTATTTGTTTTCCGTACATTCTTTCAGGGGATTTCCAAAGAGCTGCGGGAGTCCGCTTACATTGACGGCGCCAACGATGTTGTGATCCTGTTCCGGATTATCTTCCCACTCTCGAAAGCGCTGCTGGCCACTTTTGCCTTATTTACAATTGTAGGAACATGGAACTCGTGGTTTAACGCGCTGATTTATCTTTCCGATCAGTTAAAATACCCCCTTCAGCTGGTACTGCGCCGCTATCTGTTTAACGCCGCGGACAGCGTCACCGGAAATATGGACCAGGCTATGAAAATGCAGATGCAGATGATGCGGGTCAATATGAAATCCGTTCAGATGGCCTTAATTGTCATTACAATGTTCCCTATCACGATCATCTACCCCTTCCTGCAGAAATATTTCGCAAAGGGCGTTACCCTAGGCGCTGTGAAAGGCTAATGACTGGAACATCTTGGAAATAATTGGAAAAGGAGAATGATTATGGCAAAGAAGAATCGGAAACTGGCTTTCATTCTTGCGTCCATCATGACAGCAGGCGCGGCGCTGTCCTCTTGTGGAAACAATGCTGACAATGGCGGCGGTACAGCATCCACGGGCAGTGGCGGTGACAGTGCGGCCCCTGAATCCGCAGCTATCGGCGTCATGATGCCTCATTCCGGCCAATTGCCTCCTGACACCCCTGTGGGCCAGGCTTGGGAGGAAATGATGAGTGAGAAGCTGGGCTGCGACATTACCTTTGAATGGAATTTTATCCCCTGGGCAGAATATCAGGAAAAAGAAAACGTGGCGCTGGCTTCCGCAGACTTCCCCGACATCATCCATGTAATGAATATGAGCGATACGGTCCCTTATGAGGATCAGGGGCTTTTCATTGATCTTGGGCAATATGAAGAAATGATGCCCAATTACATGGCTTTTGTCAACACGGTGCAGTACGGGCGAGATAAGGTTTTTAATTCGGACGGACAATGCTACGGTTTCCAGAACGTAGAGATCCCCCGTATGGAAGAAGGCGTAGGAATTTACAATACCACAACCTACCGCTATGATATTTTTGAAAAACACGGCATTAAAATCCCGGAAACCACTGCGGAATTTTACGAAGCTGCCAAACAATTAAAGGAGCTGTATCCGGACATCTATCCGGTGAGCCGCGCCGGAAGCCGAGAAACCGGGATTTTCCACACCAGCGACGGCATCTTTTGGGACGGCGATGAGTATGTCTACGGCCCTGTTACCACCAATTACAGGGATATGCTGACTTGGCTTCACCAATTATACGCCGAAGAGCTGCTGGACCCGGAGAGCTTTACGGAAGACTCCAATATGCACCAGACAAAAGCCCTGAATGGCTCCAACTTTATGCAGCTGGGGCAGTGGTATTCAGACTCCTACAACTGGAACCTGAACGAAGAATCGGACGCCTTTTGGGTCAATGCCCTAGCTCCCAGCGATGAACGATACGGCGTTGCATGGCAGGATGTTTGGAACGTCAATGAACCGGTTATTCAATGGGAAGCGGCCGTCATTAACGCGGACTCCGACTACGTCGATCTTTGCATACAGCTTTGCGACCTTCAGTACAGCGATGAGGTAATTGAGTTAATCAGCTGGGGAATCGAGGGTGAATCGTTTGTTTACGGCGAAGACGGCAAGCCCACCCTGGTAGATGAAATCAAAAATGATGAAGATCCCTGGGGCAAAGCAAACGAATGGGGGATGCGGGCCAGCGCCAGTACCCGTCCCGGCCTGCAGTGCGCCACGGATACGGCCGCTTACTTAGATCTTGCGCCTAATGACCCCTGCTATGTCAACGGCGAACTGGTGGAAGTGCCTTGGGAGCTTGCTTTTGCCAATGAGCCGTGGCCGGAAAGCGAATTGATCCCTCCCACTGTTTTTGAACCGCCCATTACCTGGACTACTGAAGAAGCACAGCAAAACTCCAATGCTATGACTGCCATCCAGACTTATGTTGATGAAACAAAGATTAAGTTCATTCAAGGCGATGAGCCATTGGAAAACTGGGATATCTTTGTCCAAACCATTACCGATATGGGATATCAGGAAGTTCTGGACCGGTATAACGCAAAAGCTGCCGAAATCGTAGAATAATATTTACACAGAGAGGGAGCGTCAGCGCCCCCTCTTTTTGCAAGAAAGCAGGATAAAAACAGAGCGCACCCACGAAACGTGAGTGCGCGTTTATCCGCGGCGATTCGCCGCATGTGTCTACTGTACAAAATTGCTGACATTACCAGCGCGGGACACTCACGCAGAATAAAGTAAAAGGCCCGGAGCGCGTTCTGCTCCAGGCCGTATATCCATCGAATTTATCCTTGTCCCTTCGCGGGATAAAAGCAAAACGCACCCACGAAACGTGAGTGCGCGTTCATCCGCGGCGATTCGCCGCATGGTCTGAGTGACTGGATTTGAACCAGCGGCCTCTACCACCCCAAGGTAGCGCGCTACCATCTGCGCCACACCCAGACGACTTGATTATTATAGCATAGTTTTCCATAAGAATCAAGCGTTTTTGTCAAAATTTATCTTTTGACATATTTTTTCAGCATTTCTCCATCTTTTTTATTCCAAACAGAAAAACCGCCCTGCCTTGAAAACGGAAATCCTACTCCCCATCCGGAGGCAGCGTTGCGCCGCCGTTCCAATCCGCGGCCGCCACTTCAGGCAAGTCGCCGGGCCGGAACCCGTTGCCGTGGATTTCTCCGCAGTCGGAAGCGATGATAAAAGCATGGCTGTCCACTTGGGAGGCAATCGACTTCAGCTGGAAATAATCCCGGCTGCGGATGGCGATAATCAGCACGTTGCTGGGCACCCCGGTGTACGCCCCCTTGCCGTTTAAGATCGTAACGCCCCGGTGGCATTCCAGAATAATGCGCCGGGCAATTTCCGGGCCTTTCCGGGAAATTAAGAAAATTACCTTCCCGCTTCCCCGGCGGTACATGACCAGGTCCGCCACCCGGGTATAAACAAAAATGGTGATCCCGGCGTACAGCACCGATTCAATCCGCCCGTAAACAAAGCCCGACAGCATAACGATGCACACGTCAACGGCCATAATCACCTGGCCCATCTGGAAATCCGGCCGCTTAGTCTGCACCAGCTTGGCCACAATGTCGCTGCCGCCGGTGGTAAAATCCCGCATGAACACCAAAGCAAGCCCGGCCCCCATCAAACATCCGCCGAATATAGCCCCCAGGATCATGTCCCCCTGGTAAACCGGGAAATGCACCAGCACCGCGTCCAGGAAAAACGTAATGGCCGCAATGTTAGCCAAGGTCTTGACCGTAAACTTTTTCCCCACAAAAAAGAAGGCCAGGAGCAGCAGCGGCACGTTAAAAACAAAGGTCAAAATACCCATGGGGATGCCCGTCAGGGCGTTTACCATGGTGGATATGCCGCTGACGCCGCCGGGCGCAATCTCGTTAGGCGCCGTAAAGCAGTAAATCCCCGCTGTGTATAAAAATGACCCTGCCAGCACATGGGCCGCGTCCAGCCCCAGTTCCTTCCAATTCCATTTCAACACCAGTCACCCTATTTCCAATGAATTAGAAGCTCCATGAGGTGAGAGGCGTCGTCCAGAAATACCCCGCTTTGGGCGGCCAGCTTTTCCGTAAAGGCTGACGCCCCCGGCTGCGGCTCCCGGCTGTCATACAGCAAAAAGGGCGCCGGCTCCGCCGTATGGGTTTTCACGGCTAGAGGCGTGGGATGATCCGGCATAATCAATACCCGGAAATCCCCCTGCTCTTCCAAATAGGACAGCACCGGGCCCAAAACACGGCGGTCAATCCACTCAATGGACCGCACCTTGTTTTCCGTTTCCCCCCGGTGCCCGCACTCATCCGGCGCTTCCAGGTGCAGGTAAACCAAGTCCTGCCCGCGCCGGAAGGCATCCGCCGCCGCCGCGGCCTTGCCCTCAAAATTGGTGTCCAGGTACCCTGTGGCTCCGGGGACGTCTAAAACCTCCATCCCCGCCAGCCTGCCGATGCCTTTAAGCAGGTCCACCGCGGATATGACGCTGGCTTTTACCCCAAACTTATCCGAAAACTGCGCAAGCTCCGCTTTCCGGCCCTGTCCCCAGAACCAAACCGCGTTTGCCGGGCGCTTTCCTTCCGCTTCCCGCTTCCGGTTTACCGGATGATCAGGAAGGATCCGGCAGCTTTTTTCCATCCACTCCCGCAAAAGCCCCGCTTTTTGGGGATCTGGCAAATACTGCCCGATTTTCTTTCCGGAAATGTCATGGGGCGGCGTCAGCTCCCCCAGATCCGGGGAAGGGTTCTCCCAAACCAGGCAGTGCCGGTAGCTGACCCCGGGAACCAGCCGCATCCCCGCCGGGAGCTGTTCATTCAGCGTCTCAATAAGCTGGGCCGCCTCCCCTGTGGAAATATCCCCGGCGCAGTAATCCGCCATGGTTTTTTCCCCATAATCCGGCTCGCCGCTTAGGGTCACCAGGTTGCACCGGACGGCGTATTCCTCCGGTTTCAGGTCAATGCCCATACTGGCCGCTTCCAAGGGGGAACGCCCGGTATAACATTCCGCCGGGCGGTACCCCAAAACCGAAAGATTCGCCACATCGCTGCCGGGCTTCATGCCCTCCGGCACCGTTTTGGCCAGCCCCAGGCAGGCTTTCCGGGCAAGCCTGTCCATATTGGGCTTGAAAGCCGCCTCCATGGGAGTTTTGAAGCCCAATTCCGGCACCGGCGTATCCGCCATTCCGTCGCAGAGCAGCACAAGATATTTCATGGAATCCACCTCACAGAAGATCCGAACTTTATTATACCGCCGGAAAATGTGTCCGTCAATAGAAATCAGATAAAATCAAAAATTCTTTTTCTGAAGGACACTTGTCGGTGAAAGCCGGATGATTCCCGCCCAAACCTGTGTGTATTATAAATACATCTGTATTTTATAGGCGGTTTTCTGTTATCATACCATAAACCGGAAGATTTGTCAACCACAGAAAAATAGTTGTCCTTAATACGTGGTCATTTTTTCCGCTGGCGCACTGCCTCGTAAAACATCACTGTGGCGGCGCAGCCCACGTTAAAAGAAGAAGCGGAGGAGCTTTCCGCCATGGGAATGGTGGTCAGGATGTCGCAGTTCTCCTTAAAGGCCCGGCAAAGGCCCTCGGTTTCGTTGCCGATGAGGAACAGCACAGGGCCGGACAGGTCCAAATCATAAATGGGATACTGGCGGTGGGCAGTGGTCCCCACGGCCAGGAAGCCGGGATACCGGCGCTTCATATCCTCCACAAAAGAGAGCACCGCCTGGTTGTCCGCCACCCGGATGGCCGGGACATTGAAAAAGGACCCCATGGAGGACACGATGACGTCCGGGTCGTAAAGGTCCACCCCATGGCCGGTGAGGATCAGCCCCTCCACTCCCAAAGCGTCGCAGGAGCGCAGGATGGTCCCCAGGTTGCCCCGGTTGGAGGGCCGGTCAAACAGGGCCAAAATGGGGTTTTCCGATAGAGCGATTTCGTCGAAGCTGTCCTCCCGCATCTGCACCACGGCCATCAGCTCGGAGGTGTCCTCCTTGCCGCTTAAATCCTCCATCAAAGCCGCCGTCAGTTCAAAATCCACTTCGGCGGGGACGCTTTTCAGCATATTTTCCGCCCAGTCGGAGAGCTTCTTTTCCCGGGTATATAAAAACGAACAGATATGCCAGCCGTTTTTCACCGCCTCGTTGAGGTTGCGGACGCCCTCCACAAAGAACTGGCGGTATTTGTACCGTTTGTTCCGGTTGGTTTTCAGTACCTCAAATTTCTGATACGCCGCGTTTTTGCTGTAAATGCGCTCTATTTTCATCTTGACTCCTCCAAAATACCGGCCTTCCGGCAAAATAAGCGTCAAAAACGGGGCTTTCGGCCCCGTTTACAATGGTTTATCCGTTTCCGTTTCCTTTTCCAATCCACTCTTCCAGTGTCCGGCAGAGCACCTCAAAGTCGATGGGCTTGGAAATGTGGGCGTTCATGCCGGCCTCCGTGGTCATGGCAATATCCTCGGCAAAAGCGTTGGCCGTCACCGCGATAATGGGGACGGTCTGAGCGTCCGGCCGGTTCATGGCCCGGATATTCCGGGCAGCCTCGCAGCCGTCCATTTCCGGCATCTGCATATCCATAAGGATGGCGTCAAAGGAAAAGGGCAGGGATTCCCGGAACAGGAGCACCGCCTCGGCGCCGTTCCAGGCCTGGGTAACCTGGACGCCGTGCATGGAAAGGATCTCCGTGGCAATTTCCATATTAAAGTCGTTGTCCTCCGCCAGCAGGATTTTCCGCCCCTCCAGGCTGAACGCGGAGGCCTCCGGCGTTTCCTCTTCCTGCGCTGGTTTCTCTGTTTCCCGGACCGTTTCCAGGGGGATGGTAATGGTAAATGCGCTTCCTTTGCCCAGTTCGCTGTCCACCACAATCTGGCCGCTCATCTGGCTCACCAGGCTTTTGACAATGGGCATCCCCAGGCCGGTGCCGCTGACATTCCGGGCGCCGAACCGGGTTTCCCGGGCATACGGCTCAAAAATCCGCTCCACAAATTCCCGGGACATGCCGATGCCCGTATCCTCCACCACAATCTGGTACTTGGTGTGTTCCTGCTGGTTCAGCTGCTTGACCCGGAGGAAAATCTGCGCTCCGGCTTTGCTGTACTTAAAGGCGTTGGACAACAGGTTATTGAGAATCTGGCCAATCCGGAAAAAGTCCCCCAAAACCGTGTGATCCTCTATATCAAAGGACACGGTGAAGGTTTTCTGTTCCTTTTCCGCCTGGGCATAGAAGGGGGCCGCGCAGTCGTTGACGCATTTTTTCAAATCGAACTGCTGGTAATCCAGGGAAATCTTCCCCTGCTCTAACCGGGACATTTCCAGAATGTCGTTAATTAAGTTTAACAGCTGCTTGCTGGAAAAATTGATTTTTTCCATATATCCGGCAGCCTTCTGGGGATCGTCCAGGTTTTTCTGCACCAACTCCGACATGCCGATAATGGCGTTTAACGGCGTGCGCATATCGTGGGACATGTTGTTAAAGAAAGCGTTTTTCGCCTTTTCGCTGCGTTTGGCGGTTTCCAGGGCTGTTTCCAAAAGCCGCTGCTGCTGGAGCTGCTGCCGTTTTTCCGCGTCGACTACCCGGAAGCAGAGGATAACCTCCCCTTCCGCCAGGGAATCGTCAAAGAGCAGCCGGACATTCACCCACTTATACTCCTCCCCGAACAGCCGCAGAAAATCCCCGCCGAAATCCTTTATCTTACGGGAAACCAGGTTCTGGATGCTGTCAATGGAGAAGCTCTTTAAAAATTCCTCGTAAGCGTCATTTTCGATAAATTCCTGCATTTTTTCCAGCAGCACCGAATAAGGCCCCTGTGCCGGGATTTTTTCATAGACGTCCGCCGGCCCTTTCACGATTTCGAAGGTTTTTATCTGGTAGTCCAGCCGGTAAATGGAATAGTAGGAATTCCCCAATACCCGGAGAATTTCGCCGTCCCGGTTGATGCGCTTATTCAGCCGGTAATCTTTCCACACCATAAAGGCTAGCACAGCCAGGAAAAAAGCAAAGCCCAGGGAAAATATCCAGGTCAGCTGGCGCAGCCCGGCAAGAATCGTGCGGTAAGGGATGGTGATAATGGAGACCCAGCCGTTTTCCATCTGCCAATAATAGACCCCCCGGCGGTTTCCCTCAAAATCCCGGATATAGGTATCGTAATCATTCAGCTCCCCGCTGCGGATGCCGGGCAGGATAGTTTCAATGTACTTCTGGATTTCATCGTAACCTTTCCCCAAACTGGTCTGGTAATAAAGGAGGGCGCCCTTCTGATCGCAAAGATAATAGGAACTGTCCTCCGGCATTCCCATCGAATGGGTTGTCAGGCGGAAATTTTCCGGGAAAATGTCAAAGGCCAGAACGCCGTTAAAATTCGTAAATTTCTGGGCGATAGTGATGACCGGCTTGCCGTATATCGTGTCGGTGTATGCGTCCGTAAAAATGATCTCCCCGTCAGCCTCAATTGCCTTCCGGTACCATTCTGCCTGGCTCACATCAAAGGTTTCATCCCCTTCCCAGGGGTTTGCGGCGATTATAATCCCATCCACCACCGCGTAGGGGTCAATCACGCTATCCCCCACAGTTTCCGAAATATTGTCATAAAACCTTTCCAGCGCTTCCTGAATATCCTGAAATTCCGGATCTCTTTCCAAAAGCCTGTCGATATATTGGGTCCCAAGCCGCATCAGGGTTTCATAAACCGTCACATTGTTTTCTTCCTCAATGGAGCAGCTCCTGGCCAGGGTCACGCCAAGGGCCTGGGCATTCTGCAAAAGCCTGGCCTGAAGCAGGTGCAGTCCCAGCACGGCGATAGTCAGGAATACCAGCAGCGCAATGATATTAAAGCGCATCCTGCGCAGGATCTGCTTCCAGTTTTTCCGAAAATAGCCCATTTTTTTACTCCCGGCTCCCGCCTAATCCTCTTCCTGCAATTTTTTCAGTTCCACCAAAAAGGAATCCACATCGGAAAAATCCCGGTAAACAGAGGCAAACCGGATATAGGCCACCTTATCCAGCTTTTTCAGCTCCCGGAGGACATATTCCCCCAGTTCCACGGAGCTGACTTCCTTGACCATTTCATTGGCGTAATTCTGCTCGATGGAATCCACAAAACGCTCCAGGGTTTCCATGGAAACAGGGCGCTTCTCGCAGGCCCGCAAAAGCCCCCGCAGCAGTTTTTCCCGATCGAAGAGCTGCCGGGATTTATCCTTTTTCACCACCACAAGGGGGGTGTTTTCCACCGCCTCATAGGTGGTGAACCGCCTTCCGCAGGAGAGGCACTCCCTGCGGCGCCGGATTTTCTCACTGTCCTCCGCCGGTCTGGAGTCCACAACCTTGCTTTCTGTATAGGAACAATACGGACATTTCATAGCTCTCCCTCTTTTCGCGCTTTTTTCTACCTTTATCATACCATGTTTTTACCCCAAAAACAAGCAATCCCGGATAGAACCCAGCCTATTTTCTGAAATCAGCCTTCCAGGGATTGGAAGCCCCTTTCCAAAATGGCAACGGACTGGGAAAGCTCCTCATACGCGCCGTAATTGCCCCGGTAAAGCTCCACAATCACACTGCCGGAAAAGCCCTGGTTTGTAAGCTCCCGCAAAAATCCCCGGCAGTCAAAATCCCCCCGATGAAGGGGCAGGCAGTCCCCTTCCGGCCCGCAGCCGCTCATATGGATGTGCCGGACAGAAGGACCAAGAACTTTCAGCAAGCCCAAGACGTCCTCCCCGGCCCGCCGGGCCTGCTTTAAATCCAGCACAAATAAAGCGTCCGGCAGGACCTTTTTCATGGCGGCCAGGAAATCCCCCCGGCCGGCCCGGCACCGCTCCACATTCTCCTGCAAAAGCCGCACGCCGCAGCTTTTGGCCGCTTCGTCCAGGCGGGCGTAGCGTTCAAAATAAAGGGTTTGAGGACTTTGGCTTTCCTTCCGGTCCCCGTGGAGAACTACATAAGAAGCCCCCAGGTAAGCCGCCGCCTCAAAATACCGGCGGTACAGTTCCACCCCGTCTATAAACCGCCTTTCATATTCGCTGAACAGCAGAAGCGGCTCCAGCCCTGAAGTAAACGGGTGGACCGATATTACCTGCGTCCCGCCCCTTTGGAAGGTGTCCCGGAGCTTCCGCAGGAATTCCGGCGCAAGCTCCGAAGGGGCGTTAAAAAACACCTCCGCCGCGGGGATCCCCGCCCCGGCGATCCATTCCGCCGCTTTTTCCGTCAGCTCCGGGTAAAAACAAGCCGTTGAGATTCCAAAAACCATAGGGTCCCTCCTTCCTCAAACGACAAACGGGAACCATACGGTCCCCGTTCCATGCAGTTTATTTTGCTTTGGCAGGCTTTCTGCCTTTCTTTTTCTGAGAATCCTTCCACCATGCCCAAATGGTCCCCGACAGGCAGACGCTGGAATAGAAGCCGGAAATCAAACCGGCCACCATGGGGAATGCAAAGGACAGAATGGAATTGACGCCGAAAATCACGGCAAACACACAGATGGACACCATAGCCAGCAGGGTGGACAGGCTGGTGTTCATGGTGCGGGTAAAGGTCTGGGAAATGCTCTTGTTGACCAAAACCGGAAATTCCATGGACTTGCCGTAGAGCTTCTCGTTTTCCCGGATCCTGTCAAAGATGACGATGGTGTCGTTAATGGAGTAACCCAGGATAAAGAGGATAACCGCCATAAAGTTGTCGTCGATAGGCAGCCGGAAGATGATAAACACAGACAAAACCATCAGGCAGTCGTGGATCAGGGCGATAACGCCGGTAACGCCCGCCGACCAGCCGCCGATGCGGCGGAAGCGGATCGCCACATAGACAATCATAAACAGGAAGGCCGCCAGCACCGCGATCAGGCATTTAAACAGGAAATCCCGGCCCATAGTGGCCGCCACGCTGTCAAAGGAAACATACTGGAGGTTATTGTCCGCAAATTCCTCGGTCAGCCGGTCGGTCAGCTGGCCCTCCATTTCCACGGTCATGCCGTCCTTGGCGCCGATGCTTAAGGAAATCTGCTTAGTATCCCCGCTGACGCTTTGGGAACTGCCGCTGGTGACGGAAAAGCCGGTGACTTCGCTGGCCGCGCTTTCCACTGCGGCAAAGTCCAGGTCCCCTTCATAGGAATAGGTGGCGATGGTTCCGCCGGTGAACTGGATGTCCACCTTGATTCCGAATACCAGGGCGCAGACCGCCGCCAGGGCAACAAGACAGATGGAAATTGTATAATAAATTTTCCGGTGCCCGTAAAAGTCGATATCTTTTTTCAGCCGCAGCATCAGCGCTCACCTCCATAGAATTTAGGCTTGCGGAAGGCTTTAAACCGGGAGATGGATTTCAGCATCAGCTTGCTGGACAAAATCCCGAAGATAAAGTTGCCGATAACGCCCACCAGCAGGGTGTAGCCGAAGGAGTAAACGGTGCCGGCCAGGGTGGAGCCGAACAGGAAGAAGATGGGGCTTAAAAGCTTGGCAAACAGGGAGCTTGGCGGCCCGAAAGCGCCCATCAGGATAATGGCCACAATGACTACCGTCATGTTGCCGTCCAAAATAGCGGAAAATGCACGCTGGTAACCCAGCTCAATGGCGCCGTCAATGGACTTGCCGCTGCGGACTTCCTCCCGGATGCGCTCCGAGGTGATAACGTTGGCGTCCACGCCCATGCCAATAGCCAGGATAATGCCGGCGATGCCGGGCAGGGTCAGGGTAAAGCTGGGGATAAAGGGCAGGTAGCCGGAAACGGCCGCCACAGACAAAGCCAGCTGTCCCATCAGGGCGATAACCGCCACAACGCCGGGCAGGCGGTACATGCAGATCATAAAGACCGACACCAGCAGGAAGGCCACGGCTCCGGCCATGATCATAATATCCCGTGCGCCGGTGCCCAGGGACGGGTCAATGGTGGAGTAGTTGGCGGTTTCCAGGGCAAAGGGCAGAGCGCCGGAGTTAATCTTGTCCGCCAGGTCCTGGGCCTCCTCCGCCGTGAAATTGCCTGTGATAGAAGCCTGTCCATCGGTAATGGGGTCGTTTACATTGGGATAGGAAATCATGGTGTCATCCATCCAGATGGAGATGATGCCGTTTTCCTCGGCCAGACGGGTGGTGGCGTCGGAAAACTTCTGGGTCCCGCTTTCGCTTAAGGTCAGGCTGACGCCGTAGGTCTGGTTTTCCGGGTCATAATAAGCCCCGGCTTCCGTCACGTCGTCCCCTTCCAGGATAATATTCTCCGCCGTAACGCCGGTGGGCTTCCCTTCCGCGTCGGTTTCATTGCCCTCCCGGAAGGTCAGGCGGGCAGTTTCGCCCAGCTCCGCAATGGCGGCCTGGGGATCGAAGTCCGCTTCGTCTTCTTTCCAGGGGAACCGGACGATGATGCGGTCCCGGCTGTAGTCGGTATAAACCTCGCTGTCGGTAATGTTCAGGGTAATAAGCCGCTGCTGGATGACAGCCTCCGCCGCGCGCATCTGAGTTTCCGTGGCATCCACATCCTCAGGTGGAGTAAAGGTGACCTCTACGCCTCCGCGGATGTCAATGCCCCACCGGATATCGCTGCCGCCTTTAATGTAGACGTCCGTCCGGTCACCGTAGGTTGTGCTGATCCCCAAAAGGGAGGTGCACAAAAACGCGACGATAAGGACCGCCACAACAAAAAAGACGGGCTTTCCCACTCGTTTCATGGAACAATTCCTCCAATACCAGTTGATGTTCCCGCTGTTCATCGCTCCGAAAGCAGGACACTCGTACTGATAATTATAGGCCAAATTCCCGGAAAAGTCAAGGTAAAGGGGCTGTACGTTTACAGAAAATTCCCAAAATCACGGCAAAACGCCTGGAAGCTCTTGCAGTTGCCCCCAAGCTGTGCTACAATAAGGAGCGTACCAAATAAAAGGCCCGCCGTTTCCCCGTGCCCGGCGGCGGCAGCCTGCCCCGGAAACCCGGGAAAAATACTTTGTTGCACGGAGAAACGGAGCTATCATGAACGCAAAAAACAAAACGAAAATCCTGGTACAAATTTCCCTGATCGGCGCATTGTACACTGTCCTGACCCTGGTCAGCGGGCCCTTGGCTTTCGGCACCTCCGCGGGTATTATCCAGCTGCGGCTCAGCGAGGCCCTGACCCTGCTGCCCCTCTTTTCCCCGGTTGTGGGGCTGTGGGGCGTAACCTTCGGGTGCTTCCTTTCCAACTTGGTGGGCTTTCTCATGGGCACCAACATGCTGGGCCTTATTGACGCCCCCATCGGCACCCTGGCAACCCTTATTGCCGCTCTGCTGACCTATTGGATCGGAAAAAGCGGCCTGCCTGCTGTGGGAAAATTCCTGCTGGCGGCTGTCCCCCCCGTCCTGGTCAACGGCCTGGTTGTGGGCCTGGAGCTTACCTTCGTTTACCACACCCCCTTTGCCCTGAATTTCTTTTCCGTGGCAGTGGGAGAAGCGGCGGTTTGCTACACCCTGGGGATGCTCTTATGCACAGTGCTGAACCGAAACAGTTTTTATAAATCCATTTTCGCCGACTGCAAAAAAGCCGGCTGATTGGCAAAAATATGGCTCCGGAGAAATCCGGGCCTTTTTGTTTGCGGGGAATTGCGGCCCCTACATTCTTATCGGACGTTCCAGATATTTTGTAGGGGACGGGTTTCCCGTCCCGCCAGACTTTCCGAGATATTCCGCTTTTGGACGCGGGCCGGGAGACCCGGCCCCTACATTTCTATCAAACATTTCAGGTAATTTGTAGGGGCGCGCAATGCGCGCCCGCGGTTCTTGTACCTGTTTCCCCAAAAATGCGGGCCGATGTGGGCATCGGCCCCTACATAGATGAAACGTTTTTTCACAGCATATTTGCACGGCAAGAAATAAAACAGAAGAAATCCGGAGAATATAAGAGTATATGCGTGTATAAACGAGTATGAGCCAGATAGATAAATTCACGCCCAGGCGTTTTTTGGCAGAAAATTGATAAAAAATAATCAAAACTCCGCCTTGTTTTCCGACGGGTTATCCCGTATAATAGAACCATGTTAAACAATTCACATTTAACATTCCGCGGAACACCCCCGACCTTACAGAAAGGATTTTGATGATGACAAAAAAGAAAATCGCAGCCATTGTTTTAACCGGCGCGGCCGCGCTGGCGGCCCTTGCAGTCGGCGCTTCCGCAGTGAAAATCGTCCCGGCCGGCCACACCGGCGTCCAGGTCCACCTGGGCAGCGTCAGCGAGGAGGTCCTGTCGGAGGGGATGCATTTTGTCGCCCCCTTTGTCACCCAGGTAGTCAATATGGACAACCGCGTCCTTAAGTCCGAGGCGAATTCCACCAGCGCCAGCAAGGATTTGCAGAACGTCAGCAGCACCATCGCCGTCAACTACCGGCTCCAGCAGGACAGCGCCGCCAGCGTTTTCCGCAACATCGGCCGGAATTACGAGGAGGTAATCATCCAGCCGGCCATCCTGGAATCCGTCAAAGCCGTCACCGCCCAGTTTACCGCTGAGGAGCTGGTGACGGAGCGGCAGAAGGTCAGCGATTTAATGAAAGAAAACCTGTCGGAGAAAATCTCCCCTTACGGCATTACCGTAGAGCTTTTTAACATTATCAGCTTTGATTTCAGCGAGGAGTTCAACGCCGCCATCGAAGCCAAGCAGACCGCCCAGCAGAATGCCTTGAAAGCGGAACAGGACCTGCGCCGGGTGGAGATCGAGGCCCAGCAGGAAATCGAAAAGGCCAAGGCTGAAGCCGAAAGCTACCGTTTGAAGAACCAGGAAATCACCGACAACACCCTGAAAATGGCCTGGATTGAAAAATGGGACGGCAAGCTGCCTGCGGTGGCCGGCGGAGAAGGGATGATGTTTGACCTCTCAAGCCTTACCGGCAGCGAACCCCAGCAGTAACCAATTTGAAAGGAAAGGCGGCTGTTTATGGCCAAGAAAAATCTGGAAATCCGCAAGACGGTGGGCGTCCTCATAGCCCTCAACGCCCTGCAAATGGCCGCTATCGTGTTCTTAGCCGTGCTGTCTGTGTTTGACGACAATGTGACCTTGGACCGGGCGGAGAGCTTTTACCTGCTGATGATCGGGCTGGTATCGGTCATCGGCGGGGCCACCACCATCTTCGGCCTGTACCCCATGGGCAGGCTGTCCCAGAAGATCCGGATGATGGAGGATTCCCTGGATTCCTTAAACAGCTTAAACAACCAGCTCCGGGCGCAGCGTCACGACTTTTTAAACCACATCCAGGTGGTATACAGCCTCATTGAACTGGAAGAATATAAGGAAGCCCACAATTACCTGGAACGGGTTTACGGGGACATCCAGCGCATCAGCCGGGTTTTAAAAACCGCCCATCCCGCCATCAACGCCATTTTGCAGGCCAAAAGCGACATGTGCCGCAAGCGGGGCATCCGAATGGAGCTGGAGATCTCCTCCAACCTTTCCGACCTGTCTGTCCCCTCCTGGGAAATGTGCCGGGTGCTGGGGAACCTTATAGACAACGCCATTTACGCACTGGAAAAGGATACGCCGCCGGACTCCCGCCAGATTGCGGTGCGCCTCCGGGAGGATTTAAAGCAGTACGCCTTTGAGGTGGAAAACAACGGCCCGCCTATTCCCGCCCATTTGTGGAAGCAGATTTTTGAGCCGGGCTTTACCACCAAAGGCTCCCAGGGGGAAGGCATGGGGCTTTTCATCTGCCGCCAAATCCTGACGGAACACGGCGGTTCCCTGGAGGTGTCCAGCGGCGGCGGCCGCACGGTCTTTACCGGGGTAATCCCCCGCTGAATGTCATTTCAGAGGCAAAAAGCGACAGTTCAGAAAATATCCCTTCCCTCCCGGCGCTTTTTCTGCTATGATAAAGGCAAGAAAGGAGGGAGCGCCATGGACATTCTGGAGGTATTCACCAACCTGTCCACCTGGTCCGTGATCCTGTTTATTTTGGGATTCCTGCTGGTCATTGTGGAGATGTTCAACCCCGGCTTTGGGGTCCCCGGCGCATTGGGGATCGTATTCCTCATTGTCGGCGTCATTGTCACCGCGGAGACGGTGGAACAGGGCATCCTCATGGGAGTCGTCATCCTGGCCATTCTGGCCGTCATGCTGACCATCGTCCTCTATTCCGCCAGCAAAGGCAGGCTTTCCAAGAAGCTCATTTTGAAGGACGCCACCGACCGGCAGTCCGGCTTTTCCGGCACGGAGGACATGAAGTACCTGCTGGGGAAAAGCGGCAAAACGGTTACTCCCCTGCGCCCGGCGGGCTGCGCGGATTTGGACGGCGTGCGGCTGGATGTGGTGACCCGGGGGGAATTCATTGAAAAGGACGTCCCCGTCACCGTCATTGAAGTGGAAGGGAACCGTATTGTCGTAGAACCGGCCAAACAGCCGGAAAATCAAATTTAAAGGAGTTGTTTTTATGGAACCTTATCTCGCTTGGATTATTATTGCGGCGGTTATTGTCATTGTACTGGCTTTGTTTTTCAGCTTTGTTCCGGTGGCATTGTGGATTTCGGCTATGGCGGCCAACGTCCATATCGGCATCGGCACCCTGGTTGGTATGCGCCTGCGGCGGGTAGTCCCCTCCAAAATCGTGGTGCCCCTGATTAAGGCCACCAAAGCCGGCATCGACCTGCCCATCAACAAGCTGGAGGCCCATTACCTGGCAGGCGGCAACGTGGACCGGGTGGTCAACGCCCTGATTGCCGCCCAGCGTGCCGACATCCCCCTGGAATTCGAGCGGGCCGCCGCCATTGACCTGGCGGGCCGGAACGTGCTGGAAGCCGTCCAGATGAGCGTCAACCCCAAGGTCATCGAAACTCCCGTCATTGCCGCCATCGCCAAAAACGGCATCGAGCTGCGGGCCAAAGCCCGGGTCACCGTCCGGGCCAACATTGACCGCCTGGTAGGCGGCGCCGGCGAACAGACCATCATCGCCCGCGTAGGCGAAGGCATCGTCACCACCGTGGGTTCCTCCGAAACCCACAAAGAAGTGCTGGAAAACCCGGACTCCATCTCCAAAACCGTCCTGAACAAGGGCCTGGACGCCGGGACCGCCTTTGAAATCCTCTCCATCGATATTGCCGACGTGGATGTGGGCCGCAACGTAGGCGCCCAGCTCCAGACCGACCAGGCGGAAGCCGACAAGCGCATCGCCCAGGCCAAGGCGGAGGAACGCCGGGCCATGGCGGTGGCAAGGGAGCAGGAAATGAAAGCTTCCGTCCAGGAAATGCGGGCCAAGGTTGTGGAAGCGGAAGCCGAAGTGCCCAAAGCCATGGCCGAAGCTTTACGGGAAGGCAAGCTGGGCGTCATGGACTACTACAATATGCAGAACATTAACGCCGACACCCAGATGCGGGAATCCATCGCCCGCCCGGCCAACACGGAATCCCAGAAACTGGACCAGTAATCCACTGAAAACGGAAAGGAGTGTTCCAAATGGCAGATTTTGACGACCTGCTGAATATAGCTGCGGACTTCCTGGACGATGCGGATGTGGACAAATTGGTCAAACAAGGCTCCAAGTTTTTTAAAAAGCTGGGGCTGGATTTGAACGCGGCCTCAGCGCAAAGGCAGCAGCCGGCTTCTCCGGAATCCGCCGCCCAAATGCAGATGCGCCAGCAAGAATTGAAAGAGCGCTTAAAACAGAAGCATGGAGAACTCCTCGCCGATTCCCCCCGGCTGACGCCGGAGCCTATGGTCCCGGAAAAAATGGAACCGGAAAGGATGGAGCCGGAAATGCTGCGCCCCGATTCCCCCGCGCCGGAGGGCGTGTCCACGGATCGCGCCAAAAACCGCCCGCTCCGTCCCTCTGATTCACAGCTTTCCGGGTCCCTGCGGGTGTTAACGGAAATTGCCGGCAGCGGCTTAGGCGGGGCCATTCTGGCGGATGAGATTCTGGAGCCGCCTTTGGCGGTCCGCTCCGGGTATTTCGCAAGATGCCGCCGGAAGCTGCGGTAATCAAGGAGGTTTTTCGTGGATTTTAAGGTTCTTTTGGCGGACGACGACCCGGCCATGCGGCTGGTTATGCGGAAAATTGTGGAGAAATCCGACGGTTTCGCCATTGTGGGGGAAGCCGAGGATGGGGCCGAAGCGGTGGAAAAGGCGGCGGAGCTTCAGCCGGACGTGGTGTTTTTGGATGTGGAAATGCCAAAGCTCACCGGCGTGGAGGCTGCCCGGAAAATTTCGGAGGAAGTCCCCGGGGCCGCCATTATCATCGCCACCGCCCACGCCCAGTACATGCCGGAGGCTTTCGAGGTTTACGCCACCGATTACCTGATTAAGCCTTTCAAGGTGGAACGGGTGCTCCAGACCCTCTCCAAGCTGCGGATCATGTTTGAAAAACGGGCGGCGGACGCGGCGGCCGGACGCCAGAAACTCCTGCTGCGCAATCACGACGGAATGATTTTAGTGGATGTTGGGGACATTATTTTCATCCGCCGGGAGGAAGGCATCACGGAGATCCACACCACCGACGGCGTATACACCACCGGTGACAGCTTAAATAAAATCTGGGAAAAATTAAACCCTTCCCTCTTTATGCGGAGCCACCGGTCCTACATTATCAACACCTCGGCGGTTAAAATGATCTACCCCTTTGGCCGCTGGACCTATCTGGTGAAGTTCAAAATCGGGGAGGGCGACGCCCTGATTACCCGGGAGAAATTCGAGGAACTGCAAAGCGTACTGGAAGGATAACTGCTGAAAGGAAGAAATCAAATGGCAAAAGAAAAACGTTTCGTCGCAGTATGGGAAGAAAGCACCATGTTGAGAGGCATCCGCGTTCTGGTGGATACCCAGACAGGCGTCCATTACCTGAGCCTGGAGCTTCCCAGCGGCGGGGGCGGGGTGACCCCGCTTTTAGGGCCGGATGGCAAACCGGTGATTACCCTGGAGGATGTGGAAGCACTGGGAAAAGGCATTTACGGCAATTAATTTTTACACATACAGAAAGGCGGAAAAACGATGATTTTAACAACAACGCCCACCATCGAAGGGCATCCCATCCGGGAATACCGGGGGATCGTATTCGGTGAAAACATATCCGGCATCAATTTTGTCAAGGATTTCGCAGCGGGGCTGTCCAACTTTTTCGGCGGCCGTTCCCACAGCTATGAGGAGGAACTCATTACCGCCCGGGAATCCGCCATGGAAGAAATGATGCAGCGGGCCGCCCAAATGGGGGCCAACGCCGTCGTCGGGATTGACATTGACTACGAAATGCTGGGGTCTGACAACGGCATGATGATGGTCACCGTTTCCGGCACCGCCGTTTTGGTGGACTAAATGAAAAGCGAAACGCTCCATAGTAAAATATACAAAACCTTTTGTGTTGCTGACGCAAATGAGCCGTAGAGAAAAATTGAAAGATTCAAAAATTTGATTTTGCTTTGCAAAATCAGAATCGTGTCGTCAAGCGAACTTGACGACGGTCATCCGCGGGCGGCTTTGCGAGCCGCCTATTATTTTGATAGTTCGCGCCCGAGGCGCGAAAAGTAAGATTTCGTTTTCTGCGGAAAACGATGGGGGCTTTGCCCCTCAACCCCACCACCTTTTGAAAAAGGTGGACGAAAACTTTTCTTTTTTCCCTTTTAGAAAAATATTTTTCTATACGAAATCCCCCCTGTTTTCCAAAACAGAGGGGATTTTTGCATCCAAAAGTTATTTCAGGCTCTCGCCGAACTGGAAGCCCAGTTCCTCGGCCTTCTTCAAATCGTCCTCGCTGGGGACGAACACAAACCGGAAGGGTTCGCCGAACACGCTCATCTTGAGGCCCTCCAGACGGGCTTTCAGGTTGGCGGCCGCCTCGCCGCTCCAGCCGTAGGAGCCGAAGATCAGGGCCGGGCGTTTGGCGCTGTTGATGGCGTCCACATGGCTTAGAAGGTTCCAAACCGGCTGCACAGCGTCCCGATTCAGCGTGGGAGAACCGACTGCAAAGGCGTCGCAGGCGTTTAATTTGGCCGCCAGGTCGGCCATGGGGTGCTTGATGATGTCAAAGGTTTCCACATTGGCGTCGGGCAGGGCGCGGCGGATACCCTCGGCGATCTTGTGGGCTGCTTTCCGGGTGTTGCCGTATGCGCTGCAATAGAACACGGGAACCTGCTTGGGGCCTTTTTCCTTGGGGGTAGACCACTCGTTATATTTTTCCATGGTGTACTCCAGGCGGCAGCCCTTGGTCAAAACAGGGCCGTGGCTGGGGCAGGCAATTTCGATGTCCAGATCCTTGATCTTCTCCAGGCCCTTCTGGACGTAGGACGGGAACGGCCCGAAAATAGCGTCGTAATAGCCCTTGAAGGAGGACTCGTAAGCGTCGTTCCGGGCGATATTGTAGTCAAAGGTAAAGGGCTCGCAGTAATGGCCGCCCAGGAAGTCGCAGGGGAACAGGGTCTTGTCCTCGGGGACCCAGGTGAACATGGAGTCCGGCCAATGGAGGAAGGGGGCTACTAAGAACTTCAGAGTCCGGCCGCCTAAGGAAATCTCCTCGCCGTCTTTCACCACATGGAGCTTCAGATCAGTGCGGTTGGTGATGTTCTTAATATAAATGGAACCGGCCTGGGAGCAGACAATCTCCATGTTAGGGTTCAGTTCCAGCAGCCGGGCCACGCCGCCGGCATGGTCAGGCTCGTTGTGGTTCAGCACCAGGTAATCAATTTCGGAGGGGTCGCAGACCTGCCGGATGTTTTCCAGATACCGGTCAAAATAAGTCAGGTGGGTGCATTCCACCAGGGCGGTTTTCTCCGTGCCCTTTACGATATAGGAATTGTAGGAAGTGCCGTACTCGGTGGACATAATAATGTCAAACACCCGCAGGCTGGGGTTTAAAATGCCAACCGACCAGATGCCGTCCTTGATTTTTTCAGCCATCATACTGGGATTCTCCTTTTTCTTGACAGATTTCATAAAAACCGGCGGACGTTGAACCCGCCCGCCGAATGAGTTTTACTGCGCTTCAAACATATCTTTGCCAACGCCGCACACCGGGCAGGCAAAATCCTCGGGAAGGTCCTCGAATTTGGTGCCGGGAGCAATGCCCTCCTCAGGGACGCCGGCTTCTTCGTCGTATTCCCAGCCGCAAACACTGCAAACATATTTCATGATAATCGCTCCTTCCAATTTTTTCTACCCTTACTATAACACAGATGGGACAGCCTGTCAACGGGTTTTGGGAATATTTTAAAATTATTCAAAAAAACTTCCTCCTTTCCCGTATTATGGCCGTTTCATGAAAAAAATATACATGGGCTAGGCGTGGAGACCTCTACAAATGTCCCAAAACCTATCGAAAAATTGTAGGGGACGGGTTTCCCGTCCCGCGGTTTTTTCCGGGACGCTCGATTTCTAATGCGGGCCGGGCGACCCGGCCCCTACAAATTTGTCGATCACTGCCTGACAGCATCGGGAAATCTGTTCTTCTACGGTTATTCCATTATGTTCTGCTAAATCACATAATTGCTCATATAATTCTTCCGGCAATTCTAATTCGTATTGGATTTCTTCCATGATTCCTTCCCCCTTTTTCTCCATTATACCACCTGATTTTCCCGCAGTTAGGGCCTTTTTGACCTATGATTTCCCTAAAAAACCTTCCGCTTCCTTTTCTTCTATTGGCATTTCCGTAGAATCTCAAAAATCCGCGCCGGTGTAAAGGAAACCCCTTGACAGCAGCGCGGCTTTCTGGTAGAATATCATCTGTAAAGCAAATGAATTTACACCCGCGGGAGGAGGAAGGCAAATGAGCAAAAACCTGGCGATCTCCGACCTTCTGGACCTCTACGGCCCTATGCTGACCGACAAACAGCGGGACGTCATCGAACTTTATTACAACCAGGACCTTTCTTTAGCGGAAATCGCCGAACACGAGCAGATCACCCGCCAAGGCGTCCGGGACAACATCAAGCGGGGCGAGGCTTTCCTGCTGGAAATGGAGGAAAAGCTTCACTTCGCCGAAAAGTTCAAAAAACTGGTGGCGGTGACGGAGGAAATTACCGCCCGCTGCACCGAAATCGAGCGCGTCAACAAGGGGTTTACCTACTCCCACACCATTGACGAACACGCCAAAACCGTGCGGGCGCTCATTAACGACTATTTAGATGAAAATTTCTAAACCTAAAGGAGGGCACTTCATTGGCATTTGAAAGCCTTTCGGAAAAACTGGCGGCGGCTTTTAAAAAGCTCCGTTCCAAGGGAAAATTAAGCGAATCGGACATTAAGGAAGCCATGCGGGAAGTGAAAATGGCCCTCCTGGAAGCCGACGTCAACTACAAGGTCGTCAAGGACTTTGTAAAGACCGTCAGCGAACGGGCGGTGGGCCAGGAGGTTTTGGAAAGCCTCACCCCGGCCCAGCAGGTCATTAAAATCGTCAACGACGAGCTGACCGCTTTGATGGGCAAGGACAACGCCCGCATCCAGTTCCCCTCCAAGCCCCCCTGCGTGGTGCTCATGTGCGGCCTTCAGGGCAGCGGTAAAACCACCCATTCGGCAAAGCTGGCCCGGTATTTCAAGTCCCAGGGGCATCGCCCTCTGCTGGTGGCCTGTGACATTTACCGCCCGGCGGCTATCGACCAGCTGAAAATCGTCGGCGAAAAGGCCGGTGCCCAGGTTTTTGAAATGGGCAAGGAAAACCCGGTGAAAATCGCCGCGGAGGCCCTGAAATTCGCCAAGGACCACGGCAACGACCTGGTGATTATCGACACCGCCGGCCGCCTGCACATTGACGAAGTGCTGATGGAGGAGTTAAAGCAGATCGAAGCCGCGGTAAACCCCAACGAGATTTTGCTGGTAGTGGACTCCATGACCGGCCAGGACGCCGTCAATGTGGCGGACACCTTTAACAAGGCTTTGCCCATTACCGGCGTTATCCTCACAAAGCTGGACTCCGACACCCGGGGCGGCGCCGCTATCTCCGTTTTGCAGGTCACCGGCAAGCCCATTAAGTTCGCCGGCACCGGCGAGAAGATCGACGACTTGGAGCCTTTCCATCCCGACCGGATGGCTTCCCGAATCTTGGGTATGGGCGACGTTTTAACCCTCATTGAGAAGGCACAGGACGCGGTGGACGAAAAGGAAGCCGCAAAGCTGGCCCAGAAAATGAAGGAAAACAGCTTCGACATGAACGACCTGTTAGACAACCTGCGGCAGATTTCCAAAATGGGTTCCATTAAGCAGCTGCTGGGCATGATCCCCGGCATCGGCAGCAAAGTGGAAGGCATGGATATCGACGAAAAGCAGTTTACCCGGGTGGAGGCCATGATTACCTCCATGACCCCGGCGGAACGGGAAAAGCCCTCCATCATCAACCCCTCCCGCAAACGGCGCATTGCCGCCGGTTCCGGGACCAAGGTGGAGGATGTAAACCGGCTCTTAAAGCAGTTCGAGCAGATGAAAACCATGATGAAGCAATTCAACAAAAAAGGCAATATGCGGCGGATGATGAAAAAGTTCCCGCCTATGATGTAAGGCTGAAACGCAGTTCCCTGCGGATCACATAAATACCGCCGGACACCGGCAATTTCATATCAGGAGGAAAATTCCATGGCTGTTAAAATCAGACTGCGCCGCATGGGCGCGAAAAAAGCTCCCTTTTACCGCATCGTTGTAGCGGATTCCCGTTACCCCAGAGACGGCCGTTTCATTGAAGAAATCGGCACCTATGATCCCACCAGAGATCCCAGCGTCATCAACGTGGACCTGGAAAAAGCCAACAAATGGATCGCCAACGGCGCTCAGCCCACTGACACCGTAAAGAAGATTCTGAAGCTGAGCGAAAGCAAATAAGCGACTTCCCGGCCGAAACGAGGTTTTTGTATGGAAGAATTGCTGATTACCCTGGCCAAGGGCCTGGTTGAAAAGAAAGATGCGGTCAAGGTGACTGTGGACGCCCCCAATGAGGAAGGCGTCACCGTTTACCACCTGAACGTGGACCCGTCCGACATGGGCCGGGTTATCGGGAAACAGGGCCGGATCGCCAAGGCCATCCGCACTGTGGTGCGCGCCAGCGCCTCCATGCGGGACGAAAAGGTCATGGTTGAAATCGACTAAGGTTTCCGGCAAGCGGAGCTGCGCCCACCCTGGGCCTGCTCCGTTTTTCTGTCTGAAAGGAGGAACTGCGGTGCTGCACGTCTGTCCGTCCTGCGGGAAATATTCTGAGGATTTGTGCTTTTCAGAGGATAAAAACGCGGTAGTCTGCCCAGTCTGCGGGGCCGGCGTCCCCATCCGGCGGTACCCCTTATTTTGGATTACCGGGGCCAGCTGCGCCGGGAAATCTTCCGTCAACAGGGAGCTGTTTTTGCAGGACAACGGCCTGATTGTTTTGGAAAGCGACATCCTTTGGGATGAAAAATGGGAGGCTATGGGGGACAATTACCGGGCATACCGCCGCACCTGGCTGCGGGTCTGCCAGAACGTCTGCCAGCAAGCCGGAAAGCCCGCCGTCTTATGCGGCTGCTGCGAGCCTTCCCAGTTTGCCGGGCTTTCGGAAACGGGATTTTTCACCGGCATCCACTTCCTGGCGGTGGTCTGCCGGGACCAGGCGCTGGAACGACGCATGGACCGCCGGGGCATGACGGACCCCGGTTTCCGCCGCGCCCATCGGGACTTTAACCGCTGGTTTTACGAAAATCACAGGAAAACGACCCCGCCCATCACCCTGCTGGACACCTCGGACCTGTCACCGGCTCAGGCTGCGGAGCAGGCCCTTGCCTGGTGCCGGGAAATTCTTGCAAAGGAGAATCCATATGAGCGCTGACAAGCTGGAAATCGGAAAAATCGTGGCTATCCACGCCCTAAAAGGGGAAATGCGGGTGCAGCCCTGGTGCGATACCCCCGCCTTTGCCGTAAAATTTAAACGGATGTTTTTGGACGGAGAAGAATACAAGGTGCAGTCCGCCCGGCCCCATAAAAATATTGTGATTGTAAAGCTCCAGGGCATCGACACCCCGGAACTGGCCCAGAAGCAGATTAACAAAATTCTCTATGTGGACCGCAGCGACATCAAACTGAGCAAAGGCACCTATTTTATCGCCGACCTCATTGGGTTAAAGGTCGTAGACGCGGACGACGAATCCCTGGTGTACGGGGAGCTGACCGACGTGAGCCAGACCGGCGCCAACGACGTTTACCACATCCTCTTTGCCGACGGCAAGACCCGTTACATCCCCGCCATCCCCCAGGTGGTCAAAATGACCGACCTGGAGAACGGCGTCATGAAAATCAAGCCCCTGGACGGGCTGTTCGACGACTAAGGAGGCCCTATGATCCGTTTTGACATCGCCACCCTGTTCCCGGAAATGTGCGAGGCTGTTCTGGGGGAAAGCATCATCGGCCGCGCCCGGAAAAAGGGGCTTTTGGAGATCCATTGCCACAATATCCGGGATTACTCCCCCGACCCCAAGCACCACCGGGTGGACGATTCCCCCTACGGCGGCGGAAAGGGCATGGTTATGCAGCCGGAGCCTATCTGGCAGTGCTATCTGGACGTGGTGCGGCAAAGCGGCTCCAAGCCCCATGTCATCTATCTGTCTCCCCAGGGAAAGACCCTGACCCAGCAAAAAGCCCTGGAGCTGCGGGAAATCCCCCACCTATTTTTGCTGTGCGGCCATTATGAAGGGGTGGACGAACGGGTCTTAGAAAAAATCGTAGATGAGGAAATTTCCATCGGGGACTACGTCCTCACCGGCGGCGAACTGGGGGCCATGGTGCTGGTGGACAGCGTTGCCCGTCTCTGCCCCGGGGTGCTGCCTTCGGAGGAATGCTACGAAAACGAGAGCCACATGAACGGCCTCCTAGAATACCCCCAGTACACCCGCCCTGAGGAATGGGAAGGGATGCGGGTGCCGGAGGTTTTGCTGTCCGGCCACCACGCCAATATTGAGCGCTGGCGCATGGAGCAGAGCGTGGAACGGACCATGAAAAAACGCCCGGATATGCTGAAATGAAGGCCTTTTTTGAGTTTTCCACATTGTATGGCCTGTAAATTGTGGAAAGAAAAATGTGCGCAGTATACAAATATGTGGAAAACTATTATGGAAATTTTAATCCTCTCACGAATTTCGGGAAAACCTTTGGATTCCTGCGGAAAATCGGTTGACTAGTTCCGGGACTGTGCTATAATATAAATGCTTCAATTTGTCAGAGGACAGGCGCGAAAAGGAAAGAAATGCCTGTCCGAGTTATACGCGCCGGATGCGGCGCAAGGTTATGGTATAGGAGAGTAAGAATTATGTATTTGAAAGATGTAACTGTAAAAAATCAAGTTGGTCTCCACGCTCGTCCCGCTACTTTCTTCATCCAGAAAGCTAACGAGTTTAAATCCTCTGTCTGGGTGGAAAAGGAAGAGCGCCGGGTAAATGCAAAGAGCCTGCTGGGCGTACTGTCCCTGGGTATCGTCGGCGGCACCACCATCCGCATTATCGCGGACGGCGTTGACGAGCAGGCCGCGGTGGACAGCCTGGTCAAACTGGTTGATTCTGCTTTCGCGGAATAAATCGCACGTACAAAGCCGGCGGGGTTCCTCGCCGGCTTCTTTCTTTATGGAGTCCGAAAACGCTGGATAAAAGGAGGCCGCCCCATTTGACCATTGAAGAACTGAAACAAAAAGCCCTGAGCCTGACCCTTCAGCCCGGCGTTTACCTGATGAAGGACAAGCAGGGCACCATTATCTATGTGGGCAAGGCCAAGGCCCTAAAAAACCGGGTGGTCAGCTACTTCCGGGAAAACAGCTCCCACACGGAAAAGGTGCGGCAGATGGTGGCCCACGTCCACGATTTTGACTACATTGTCACCGGCAGCGAATTCGAGGCTCTGGTGCTGGAATGCAGCCTCATTAAGCTCCACAGTCCCAAATACAACATCCTGCTCAAGGACGACAAGGGGTACCACTACATCCACATTTCCGGCGGGGATTACCCCCGCATTACCGCCGCCAAGCAAAAGGACGGGGACGGAACCTACCTGGGGCCGTACGTCAGCTCCTACATCGTCAAGCAGAGCGTGGACGAGGCAAACCGGGTGTTCTGCCTGCCCAGCTGTTCCAAGCGGTTCCCCCAGGAATTCCGCAAGAGCCGCCCCTGCTTAAATTACCACATCCACCGGTGCTTTGGCCTCTGCCAGGGGAAGATGGGCAAGGAGGAGTACCAGAAGCTGGTGTGGGAAGCGGTAGAATATATCAAGCACGGCTCCGTTTCCTCCATCGGCAACCTGCAAAAGGAGATGGAGGAAGCGGCGGAGAACCTGGACTTTGAACGGGCGGCAAGGCTCCGGGACCGAATTCGAGCCATTCAGAAGATCACCGCCACCCAGCAGGTACTGCTTGACGCCGACAAAAACCTGGACGTCATCGCCTTTGCCCAGAACCACCTGGTTATCTGCGCCGTGGTAATCCAGTACCGGGACGGCCGGCTTATGGATAAGCTCACCTACTTTTTTGAGGATTCCTCCGATATGGGGGAGCTTCGGGGGGAATTCCTCACCCAGTATTACGCCGGGGCCAAGGACATCGCCCGGTGCGTGCTGTTAGACGAGCCGCCGGAGGATTTGGAGCTGTTTGAACAGTTTGTGCGGCATCAGGCGGGCCACGCCGTTTCCGCCAGCGTCCCCCAGAAGGGCGACCGGAAAAAGCTCATTGAAATGGCCCGCAACAACGCCCTGGAACAGCTGTCCGACCGGGTGCAGCGCACCGGCAAGGAGGTGGCGGCCCTAGAGCAGCTGGGGAACCTCTTAAAGCTCCCCTCCCCGCCCATGTACATCGAGGCCTACGACATCTCCAACTGGGGCGAAACCGGCCGTGTAGGAGGCATGGTGGTGTTTGAAAACGGCCGGCCTTTAAAATCCGACTACAAACGGTTTGCCATCAAGGAAGTGGCCGGGCAGGACGACTTTGCCTCCATGGCGGAGGTCCTGCGGCGGCGGATGCTCCGTTTCAAGGAGGGGGACCCGGGCTTTTCCCGGATGCCGGACTTAATTCTCTTAGACGGCGGCAAGGGCCAGGTTTCGGCGGTGCGGAAGGTATTTGAGGAATTGCAAATTGACGTCCCGCTGTTCGGCATGGTGAAAGATAACCGCCACCGGACCCGGGCCATTGTCAGCGAGGAAGGGGAAATCGCCCTTTCAGCGGTGAAATCCGCCTTCACCTTTGTCACCGCCATTCAGGACGAGGTGCACCGGTTCGCTTTGGCTTACCAGCGGACGCTGCACAAAAAAGCAAACTACGACAGCGACTTGAAAAAGCTGCCTGGCATCGGGGACGCCCGGGCAAAAGCCCTCCTGCGGGAATTCCGCACCAAAAAGCGGATGCTGGAGGCTTCGCCGGAGGAATTGGCACAGGCGGCAAAGCTCTCTTTGGAAAAGGCCGAAGCCCTTTGGGCCGGGCTGCACGAGATGTGGGGCGGCCAGGATTCCGCCGAAAATGC
The DNA here is from genome assembly GCA_018716725.1 of Candidatus Merdivicinus excrementipullorum. Lineage (GTDB taxonomy): Bacteria > Bacillota > Clostridia > Oscillospirales > Ruminococcaceae > Merdivicinus > Merdivicinus excrementipullorum. Next base: position 66,222 of record DVJP01000039.1, read on the forward strand.
CGCCAAGTGAAACAATGCCTTTCTCGATACCCGGCCGGAATGGGGATTATTCATTCTGTCCTAAAAAAAAATGCAAAAATCCCGAAAATAGTGATAGAGTTCTGAGTTTTTTTCCGCTATAATAAAGGGAAAGGGATAGAATTCCCATTTTAGGGAGGATTCCCTGATGACAAAAAATGGAGGAATGGATTATGGCTATTCTGGAAGAAATCAGCACCTACCTGCAAAACGGCCGCGCGCCCAAGGTAAAAGAACTGGTTCAGCAGGCGATCGATGAGGGCATCGAGCCTGCGAAGATCCTCAACGAGGGGCTTCTCTCCGGCATGGACGTTATTGGCGAGAAATTCAAAAATAACGAAGTTTTCGTACCGGAAGTTCTGATTGCCGCCCGCGCCATGAACGCCGGCGTCGGCATCCTGAAACCCTACCTGGTTTCCGCTGGTGTGGAATCCAAGGGCACCGCTGTTATCGGCACCGTAAAAGGCGACCTGCATGACATCGGCAAAAACCTGGTCAAGATGATGATGGAAGGCAAAGGCCTGAAAGTCGTTGACCTGGGCGTCGACGTTTCCGCTGAGCAGTTCTACAATGCCGCTATGGAAAACGATGCCAACATCGTTTGCTGCTCCGCTCTGCTGACCACCACCATGAGCGAGATGAAGAACGTTGTGGACTACTTCACCGAAAAAGGCCAGCGCGACAAAGTGAAGATCATGGTTGGCGGCGCTCCCGTTACCCAGAACTTCTGCGATTCTATCGGCGCTGACTGCTACACCTCCGACGCGGCTTCCGCTGCGGACGCTGCTCTGAGCTTCTGCCAGGCTTAATCGCGGGCGCGCAAAACAAAAACCTGCCGGGTTTTAAAACGGCAGGTTTTTGTTTTTATCAGGAAGCCGTTTCAGCTGTCCAGATACGGGGCGCAGAGTTTTCGCATTTCCCCGCAAAGCTCCTGAAGGAGCCGGACGGCCGTCTCCGGGGAACCGCCCAAGGAACGGAACACCCGGTTTACCCTTTGGGAGTAATTTTCGGGGGCCTTGACAAAGGCATCGACCCGGAGGGCCGCTTTCTTTTCATTTAAGCACCATTGGCCGTTTAAGGCAAACAGGGCCTGGTTCATGGCCGAAACCGAACGGAACAGATGCCCGGCCACATAAGAAAGGTCGCCTTTGGATAGGCTTTTTTCCGCCAGCATGCAGGAAAACCCGGCTTCAAAACCGAAAAAACGGATTAAGGCTTCCTTTAATGCCGCAGGATACGGCTCCGCCTTTTCTTTTAACTGGGAAAAATTCTCATTCTTCGCGTACAGCAGCCGGGAGGCGGCCAGTTCCCCCCGGTACATAATATCCAGAAAGGCGTGGGGGTGCCCCGTCTGGTAATGGGCGGAAAATTCGCCCCGTTCCGCGGATTCCACCGCCTTTTTTACCCGGTTTCCATCCCGCAGGATCAGATCCACCGGCACGCCGTCTATAATAAGCCAGCCGCCGCAGTTGACCCAGGGACCCCAGCCCCCTTCGGGGCAGACGAGGTTTTCCCGGTGTTTGTCGTCTAAGCTCCAGGCAATGGCGTTCAGCTGTTCCAAATCCAGAGTTTCCCAGTCATAATAAACGCCGACATCCAGGTCCGAATCCGGCCCCGCTGTGCCGGTTACCTGGGAACCGCCCAGGACAATCCCCTGGACGCCGGGGCAGACCTTCACGGACGCCGTAATTTTTTGCAAAAGTTTCTCCAAATCCTCCATTGGTTTCCCTTTCAGCTTTTTCCACATTCTTCCCTGGAATCAGTGGAAAACGGATTATTTTTTATTAGGAGTTTCGTCCTCCCGGCGGTTTTTGCCGCAAAACCCCTCCTGGTACATTTCAATGCACTTAGAAACCACTTTCACTGCTTCGCCTGCGCCTTTGACCTCGTCCACAGCGGTTTCCTTGTTTTCCAGGGCTTTATACACCTGGAAAAAGTGGGTCATTTCATCGAAAATATGGGGCGGCAGCTCGCTGATGTCGTGGTAGACATTGTAAGTAGGGTCGTTAAAGGGGATGGCGATAATCTTTTCGTCGTCCCGGCCGTTGTCGATCATCTTAATTATGCCGATGGGGTAGCAGCGCACCAGGGTCAGCGGCTCCAGCTCCTCGGAGCAGAGGACCAGCACGTCCAGTGGGTCGCCGTCGTCTGCATAGGTCCGGGGGATCAGGCCGTAGTTGGCCGGATAGTGGGTAGAGGTGTACAGGATCCGGTCCAGGATAATGAACCCGGTTTCCTTGTCCAGCTCGTATTTTTTCTTGCTGCCCTTGGTAATCTCAATGACCGCGATAAAGTCGTCCGGATGAATCCGGGAAGGATTCATGTCATGCCAGATATTGCTCATGATAATTCTCCTTTTCTCTAGTAAAATTAACGCCACAGAAGCAGCCCTGCCGCCAGCATAACCAGCAGGTATGCAAAATTCCAGGCGGTAAATACGGCGAAATATTTCCCTGCTTTGGCCCCCTCGCTTTTGGCGTACAGCCGGAAGGAAATGAGGCTTGCCATGGAGGCGATTAAAGTGCCAAGCCCGCCGATGTTGGTCCCGGCCAAGAGCCCTTGCCAATTGTCCGTAAAGCCGGACAGCATCAATGCCGCGGGGACGTTGCTGATAAACTGGCTCACCAGGGCGGAAATCACCATTTCCCGGCCTTTCAGCAGGCCGGAAACCCAGCTTTCCACCGCCGGGATGCTGCCCAAATTGCCCACCAAAATGAAGAAGAACACAAAGGTAACGAGAAGACTGTAATCCACCCGCTTCAAAATTTCCCGGTCCGCCAAAGCCAGGGCCGCCGCTACAACAGCCAAGGCCAGCTGCCACGGGATCGCGCGAAAGACAGCCAGCAGGCTGAGAATAAACAGCGCCCCATAAAAGAGGGCCTTCCGCCGGTGAAAGACGGCTTCCCCGCCCTTTGGGGCAATATTTTGCGCCGGAAGCCGGGAAACCAGCACTCCGCCGGCAGTCAGCAAAAGCCCTATGAGGCAAAGCGGCCCGGTTATCGATAAAAATTCCCCCATGCCCATGCCATACCGGGAATAGAGGTAAAGGTTCTGGGGGTTCCCAAAGGGGGTCAATGCGCTGCCCAGGTTGGCCCCGACAGTTTCCATGACCACCGTGATTATCAGCACCCGCTGCCCCGCCTCCCGGAGCATCAGGATGGTCAGGGGCACAAAGGTAATGAGGGCCACGTCGTTGGTGATAAACATGGACAGGCCCAATGCCGCCAAAACCAGCAGCAAAGACAGCCTCCGGACCGTCCCCGCTTTCCGGGACAAAACCCGGGCCAGGGCGTCAAATACCCCGGCTCCGGAAAGTCCGGCCACCGCCGCCATTAAGCAGAACAGGATGCCCAGGGTCCGGAAATCAATATACGAAAGATACTCCGCCGACGGCGGCACAAAAAAGACGGATAGGAAGGCCAGCGTCCCGGAAATTACCAGCACCGGCTCCTTTTTGAGAAAGGTTTGAACCGCCGCCATCAGCTTTCCTTCCCCTTGCAGACATCCACCCAGCCTTGGGCCTTGGAATACTCCGCCAATTCCCCGCAGCTTAAGGCAATGGCGGAATTGGCGCTGCCGCAGGCGGGATACACCGTGTCGTACGCCTTTAAGGATTCGTCCAGGTACACCCGGCAACCTGCGGGATTGGCAAAGGGGCAGACGCCCCCCGGCGCATGGCCGGTCATAGGCTCCACATCCTCAAAAGACAGCATTTTCGCCTTTTTGTGGAAGGCCTGTTTGAATTTGGCGTTGTCAATTTTCCGGTCGCCCGCCGCCAAAATCAGCAGGCACTCCCCTTCCTCCCCGTAAAGAGAGATGGTCTTGGCGATGCGGCCAGGCTCCGTCCCCAGAGCCTGGGCCGCCAGCTCCACAGTGGCGCTGGAGACCGGGAATTCCATCACGTCCCCTTCCCGTCCGAATTGTCTGAAATACTCTTTTACCTGCTCAATTGCCATGCTTCTGATTCCCTCTTTTGCTGAATTTTTACCGCCCGCGGCCCTTGCCCATGGATTTGCGGAAAACGCTGGGGCTGCATCCAGCGTATTGGCGGAAACACTGGGCGAAATGGTAGGCCGAGCTGTAAGAAAGCTGGCGGCCGATTTCCTTCACCGGCAGGTCCGTTTCCAAAAGCAGGTCGCAGGCCCGCTGCATCCGGACCCCCCGCAGATATTCCATGGGGGAGGTGCCGAAATGGGCCTTAAAAATCCGGATGAGATAAAATTTGGACACGCCGGCGGCGGCAGAAAGCTCCTCTAAGGAGGTTTCCTGCTCAATATGGGCCAGCAGATATTCCCTGGCCCGTTCCACATGGCGGCGCTGGGCGCCGTAGCAGAGGTTCTGGGCCGTCATGCGGCACAGGGCAAGCTGCAAGCAGGCCGAAGCCTCCAAAAGCCGCATCAAGTCCTGGCCTTCCGCTAAAATGGAGAGCACCTGTTCCAAAAGGGGCAGGCTTTCCCGGGTATTCCGCCGCAGAATCGTCCCGGAACCGGAAATCTCCAGCTTTTCCCGGAGAAAATCCACCATCTGGCCGGTAAAGCTCACCCACAAAATGGACCAGGGATGTTCCGCGCCGGCTCCGTAAACATGGGTGTCCCCGGGCAGAAGCAGCACCGCCTCCCCGCTGTTCACCAGCGTCACCCGGCCGTCGATTTCCGCAAAACCCTGCCCTTCCGTACAAAACAGCAGAAGGCAGCAGCTGCCGTCCTCCTGTTCCATATACTGGCCTTCCGCCCTGTTAAAATAGCCCGCAAGCCGCACTTCGATATTCCGCAGAAAGGGGATATCGCCGTCCGACGCGGGCGTTACCAGCACACGGGTATTTTTGTCCACACACTGCACCCCCGAAATTGCCTTTTCTTTTATGATACCACATTCCGCGCTTCCAGGCAAGAGCAACCTGCCGCATTTTCCAAAAATTTCCGGAAAATAGGAAGGCGTCCATGCCATGAAATTCATGACATGGACGCCCCGGTATGAGAAAACGATTGAATGCCCGCAGTTAATAAAGGAGGATCAGCAGGAACAATAAAGACAGCGGCCCCGCACCTATTGCGTACAAAAAATACCAATAAAACTTTGCAATCAGTGTTGACAAGTTTACTTGGAATATGTATAATAAAAACAGCCAAGTAAACTTGGCGCGAAGAAGGGAGAGAAAGAGTATGAATAAAGAAGAAATTTTGGAAAAAAGCAGGAAAGAAAATAGGAATAAGGACGTATACGAGCAGGAAGTCTTAAAGCAAGCCAGCAGAAGCGCGGTTGTAGTTCAGATGTCCTTGGCAACCATTTTTTTCGTGACACAAATATTTGCCGGCGGAGGCATCAACTGGGGGCTATGGGCGCTTGTTTTCAGTGCAAATATGACGATTAACTGGGTGAAATATATTAAATTGCACCGTAAATACGAACTTGCGATCGCAATCGCCTATACGATAATGGTATCCGTAATGTCCGGATACCACCTCTATAGCCTGATTGTATCTTCCACAATTTTGTAAGGCGGCGGAAAATATGGATGATAAACTTGTATTAAAGAATCGTTTGAAAGATGCCAGAGCTGAAAAAAAATTGTCACAGACCCAGTTAGCTGAAATGGTTGGAGTTTCTCGTAATACCATAAGCTCTATTGAAACAGGGCAATTTAATCCCACTGCGAAATTGGCGTTGATTCTTTGTATTGCCTTAGATAAAAAATTTGAAGATTTGTTTTATTTTTAAAAATACATATTGCGAAAGGCCCCGCTCTGTTCCGGCTGATGGGCAATAGGGGCGGGCAGTACTCCTTGCTGCCCGCCCCTATTATTTGCGGAACCTGCTCTTTTTCCAGCGGGTTTCCAGGGTTAAAACGCCGTTTTCCAGGGAGGCCGACACCTGGCCCCCCATCTTCTGGCAAAGGGCCTTGACAATGGCCAGCCCCAAGCCGGTATTCTGGCCGGTGCGCATCCGGTCGGCAGTAAAGAACCGGTCGAAGATCCGGGCGCAGTCCTCTTTGGTCAGTTCCGGCGCGGGATTGGAGAAGCAGACAGCCAAGTAATCCGGCTCCTCCCGGCTGGAAATGGCTAAGTAGCCGCCCCCGTGCTTTAAGGCGTTCTGGGTCAGATTCTGGAATACCCTGGCAATGCCCTGCTTGTCGGCGTAGATGAGGGGCAGGGTTTCCGGAATCAGCAGCTTCGGCTCCATTCCCGCATCCAGGAAATCGGCGTAATAATCCGCCGCCATCTGGTAAAGGATGCCCGCCGGATCCAACGGCTCCAGTTCCAGGGCGTACCCTCCGGCCTCCAGCCGGGAAAGGTCGTAAAACCCGCTCAACAGGGATTGGAGGGACTTGGCCCGGTTTTCGGAAATCTGCAAATACTCCTGGCGTTCCGCCGGGGTGCAGCTATCCTGTTTAAGCAACTGCAAATACCCCAAAATGGAGGTCAACGGGGTCCGCAGGTCGTGAGAGATATTGGCGATTTCGTCCCGGCGTTCCTTTTCCGCCTGGGCGTGGGCCTGCTCCGCCTTCTGCTGGTCGTCCAGCAAATGGTTCACTTCGGCGATGAGCCGTTCCATAAGCCGGTCCGGGGAGGAAAGACGCAGACGCCGCCCTGTCTGGCCCCCGCGAATCCGGCGCAGCTCCTCCACCGCGTTTTTTAGATTTTTCCGAGACAAGAGCCAAAGAGCCGCAAAAGCCGCCGCCAAAATGCCAAGTATTACCGTCAGGACCAACATCCCGCACCCCTCCTTTCCTTATTTTAATTCCCTTCTGAAAAAGCCCAGGTATCCCGCCGCGCTGAACACCGCCGTATATAAAAGCCCGATCCCCCAGCACCCCGCCAAAAACTCCGGCGTGTAACCGGCGGAAATCCCCGCCGCATATCCGGAAAGCTGCAAAAACCAGGCGGGCAGATAAAACGAGACAGGGTCGGCAACGGGCAGCGCCGACAGGAAAAGCAGCCCGAAAAATGCCGCGGCCGCGGAAAGAGCCGCGATGACTACGCCGCTTTGGATGGAAAACAGCAGGAAATTCAAAAATCCCAGCACCCCCAGCCACAAAGGGATGCAGGCTAACAGATGGAGGAAAAATCCTCCGAGCAGCCCCGGCAGCTCCCCCAAGTCCCAGGGGAGCAGCAAAAGCCCCGAAACCAGCAAAGAAATCACAGCCACCGCCAATCCCAGCAGGGAATAAAGGAACCCTGCCAGGAGCTTGCCAAAATAGAGCGTCCCCCGGCCCATTCCCGAGGCCACGGAATTTTTTAAGGTGTGGAACCGCAGTTCATCCCCGAACACCAGGTCGGAGGTAAAAAACACCAGCAGGCATCCAAACAGAGGGATCACCGCCGAAAGGTAGCTGAGGCTGTTTGAAAAGAGAAGGGGAGTGTCCGCCTGGCCCTGGTATGTGCGCCAGCTGAAATTGAGGAAAGCAAATACCGCGTTGGCTCCCACCGGCAGCGCCAGCATCATGAAAAAGAAGACCGCCGAGCCGGTTTTTCGCAGCGCCCGCCACAATTCCCCGTGAATATAATTGAGCAAAAACATTCCCCTCCTATCGAATTTCCCGGCGGCGGAAGAAAAGCCACCCGCCTGCCGCGCACACAGCAAAATAACAGCACCCCACCGCCCAGCATTCCAAAACCAAAGCCTTGCTCATAGGCTGGGTCATCATCTTGGCCAGCCATTCCGCCAAATTCAGCTGGGAGATTATCTCCGCCGCCGGAACGTTGACAGCCGACAAAATGGGGAAAAGGAATAAGCTTCCGAAGGTTACCGCCGCCACAGCCTGAAGCCCGCTGCGGAAGTTAAAATACAGCAGGTACAAAAGTCCCAGGGCACCCAGCCAAAGGGGAAGAACCTCCAAAAGCAAAAGTCCCATGCTGTCAAAAATTTCCAGTATGTCCAGGGAAAGAAGCGCCGCCGATGACAGGAAAAAGGCCGCCAAGGCTAAAATCAGATGCAGGATGGACAGCAAAAGCCCGCTGAGGATTTTCCCCCCGTAAATCACCGGCCGGGAAACCCCTGCCGCCAGGTGATTTTTTAGGGTGGCGCGGCGCAGTTCATCGGCAAAGGATACATCCACAATCCCAACCAGGAAGAAAATGCCGGCAAAGGGCATCAAAACTGCCACTACGCCAACGGTCTGGGTGAAAATATCCCCCATTTGGACCCAGTGAAGGCCGATAAAAATGTAAAGGCTCAGCAGAACCGGCAGCCCCGCCGCCAAAATCAGAAGGGCTTTTCCCGCCGGACGGTGAAAATACCGCCAAAGCTCCGCGTAAATGAAATTGAGCATCCCCCCACCCCCTTACGAAATGTCCCGGCCTCGGAATAAAAGCCAGCCTGCGGCGGCGCAGGCCAGGAAATAGCCGCCTCCTACCAGCCAGCATCTTGCCAGAAACAGCCTATCGACCTGCAAATCAGAAAAGTCCGTCAGAAGCGAGTTTTCCAGGACTACGGAGAAAAAATAAATAATCAGCTGAAGCTGCGCCAAAACCTCCGCCGCATAGACGTTCAGGGAAAGGAGGGCAACCATAATCAAAAAGGAGCCAGCCGCCGCGGCAATAGCCGCCACAAGGCCGTTGCGAAAGCTGAAATAGACCAGGTACAGAATCCCCAGCACTCCCAGCCATAAGGGGATTATCTCCAAAAACAGAAGCCCCAGCCGCAAAAGCAGCGCCCGGAGTGGAATTCCAAAAGGAAGAAGCAGCATCCCCGCCAGTAAAAAAGAACCCCAGGCGCAGGCCAGATGCAGGACAGACAGCAAAATCCCGCTGAGAATCTTGCCGGAATAAACAATCCACCGGGAAAAGCCTGCGGCAACGCTGTTTTTCATGGTGCCCAGGCGGTTTTCATCTGCAAAAGCCGCGTCCACAATGGCCATGAGGAAAAGGACCCCGGCAAAGGGCATGAGAATCGCCGCTATGGCCCAGGTATCGGCCAGGGTAATGGGGTTTTCCGAGTCAATCCACCGGTTTCCGCCCCAAACGTACAAAACAAGGGCCGCAGGCAGAACAAAAGACAAAATGAGAAGCGCTTTTCCCGCCGGACGGCGGAAATACCGCCAAAGCTCCGCTTTCAGGTAGTTTAACATGGGGCGCCTTCTTTCCTGGTGTAATGGATGAATCAAACAGCACAGAGGCGAACACTGTCCGCCTCTATCCATTGGCTATATAGGTTCGCCCCTACAATACCGACGAACCGTTCGTATGGCAGGGGCCGGGTCCCCCGGCCCGCGTTTTTCGGAAATGCTCCAATCTTTTATGCGGGTCGGACAACCCGGCCCCACAATACATGTAGATATCGTTTCGGGGAACCTGTGCCGAAAACGGCGGTTCATCCCGCCGTTCACGAGTCCAACGCGGGGTACAACGACCGCGGCGGATTGGCCGCCCGGCCTCCGGGCTATTTAACTTCCTTGCGGGAAAAGCCGATATACCCGGCAATGAGAAAAATGGCGGTAAATACCATGCCGGTGATCCAGCAGGTAATGAGAAAGGCAGGGTCTTCGGCGGCCGCGCCTTTGGCCAGCTCATCCAGCCGGCTGGTAATGAGAAGGCTGCGGATCTGCCCGAAAATTTCCTTCTGGGTCATAAAAGCGGTGAGTCTCAGAAGGCTAGTGGGTACCACGAAAATTCCAATAAAGGAAAACGCCGCCAGGTTTGTGCTGGGGATATTGGAATACAATGCCACGGACAGGGCTGCGCCTGCAATCCAAAGGGGAATGCAGCCGGCCAGCATCATGCCGAAGGAAACCATGGTTTCCTGGAATTCCGGCCCGATGCCCAGCATCACTGCGCTGAGTCCAAAAGCAACGGCCAGCAGGGCCACCATCATGATACAGCAGAAAATCAGGCTGTTGATGAATTTCCCCAGGTAGACCGTAATGCGGGGGGTACCGCAAAAGAGCGTATTGCGCATGGTTTGGACCTTATGCTCCTCTGAGAAGGTCATATCTCCGATGAGCAGGGTAAAATATAATCCGATGGAGGGCAGGAACTGGATAAAGAACAGGAACAGGAATTCCGTGTGGGCCATTTGGGAGGGATCGTCAATGGTAGAATTGGCGTAAGCGAACAGGGAAACAACTCCCAGCAGCACCAAGGCGCAGACGCCCAAGGTCCAGTAAAGGTACCGGCGGCGGACGGTGCGGAACATTTCAGCGGAAAGATAGTGTGTCATGCTTGTTTCCCTCCCATCAAATTCAGGAAGTAATCCTCCAGGTTGGAACTGCGGGTGTCGATGGACAGCAGGGCTACGCCGCCGTTTACCAGCATCCGGGAAATGGTCTGGGGGTCTTCCATGTGGCTGTACAGACGGATGACGTTGCCGGGCAGCACCTCATATTCGGCGGAACCCAGGGTGTCCAGCAAGGTGGCCGCCATGGGGGCGTTGTCCACCCGGATTTCCAAACAGCTGCGGCATTTGTCGTGGATGGCCTGGGCGGAGGTCTGTTCCAGCAGACGCCCCTGGTCCATAAAGGCGAAATCCGTGGCAAGGTTTGCAAGCTCGCTTAAAATGTGGCTGGAAATCATAATGGTGGTGCCGTGCTCCCGGTTCATCTGAAGCAGGACGTCCCGGAATTCCACGATGCCCATGGGGTCCAGGCCGTTAATGGGTTCGTCCAGAACCAGGAAGTCGGGGTTGCCCAGAAGCGCCAAGGCAAGGCCCAGCCGCTGTTTCATGCCAAGGGAGAAGTTTTTGAATTTCTTTTTGCCGGTATCCGCCAAGCCAACCTGGGCCAGAAGCCGGTCCACGTTTTCAGCGCCGGGGATTCCCCGCTGGATGCGGTAAAACTCCAAGTTGTCGTGGGCGGTCAGGTACGGGAAAAAGCTTGGGGTTTCCACCATGCAGCCGATGCGGCGGCGCATTTTGCCAAGGTTATGCTCCCCGGTCTGGCCAAAGAGGGAGAATTCGCCGGAGGTGGGGAACGTCTGGCCGGTAATCATCCGGATGAGGGTGGTTTTGCCTGCGCCGTTCTTGCCCACCAGGCCGAAAATCTGGCCGGGGCGGATGTCTAACGTCACATGGTCCACAGCCAGGTCCCGGTACCGCTTGGTGAGTTCCCGGGAGGAGAAAATGGTTTCTTCCATAGGAGTCCTTCCTTTCAACTGAGGGATTTTCTTTACAGTGATCAGTATACCGCACCGGTTGTAAGATGAACTAAAGAAAACATTAAACAATTCTTAAATCAGCGGCGAGCCGCCGCTGGCAATTCGCCGCGGCTGTACAGCCTCGCGCTGGACTTCGGCTGTGCACACATCGTGAATAAATTCACGATTCAGGTTGCGCCTCTGGCAGAGATTCCCCGATATACAAAGAAATATTCCGGCGGCGGGGAAACCCCGCTGTTTGTCGGCAAGCTTGCTTGACGACGCGGCGCGGCCGCACAGCGCCGAACCAACTGCATAAGCCGCTGTGCGTCGTAAGTTTTACGACAGCGACAGAGGCTTGACTATGTTGTCTCCTATCGTTTTCCAGAACGTTCCGGAATATTTTGTAGGGGACGGGTTTCCCGTCCCGCCGTTTTTTTGTAAAACCCATTGGAAACAGAATTGTAAGGGACGATGCCTGCATCGTCCCGGGATTTTTCCGAAATCCATCAAAAAAGGATGGGCGGATATGGGCATCCGCCCCTACAAATTTTCCAGAATCCTTTCCATGAAATTGTAGGGACGCCCACAAGGGGCGCCCCTACGGGTTTTACATATTCCGGTATCCCGTTAGTCCGCCGCAAATTCGGAGATCTTCGTCCGGATCATGGAGAGGAATTCTTCCACGCTCATGCTGCCCAAATCGCCGTTTGCACGGGAACGGGGAGCAACGGCGCCGTCCTCCACCTCTTTGTCGCCGATAATCAGCATAAAGGGAATCTTTTCCATCTGTGCTTCCCGGATCTTGTAGCCGATCTTCTCGCTGCGCAGGTCGGTGGATACCCGCAGCCCGGCGGCTTTCATGACTTTCTCCAGTTCCTGGCAGCGTTCCGCGGCACGGTCGGTGACAGGCAGCAGACGGACCTGCTCCGGCGCAATCCAGATGGGCAGAGCGCCGGCGAATTTCTCCAGCATCAGGGCCAGGGTGCGCTCATAGCAGCCGATGGAGGTGCGGTGGATAATATACGGCGTTTTCTTCTGGCCGTCGGTGTCCACATATTCCATGCCGAATTTCTGAGCCAGGAGCATATCGATCTGGATGGTAATGAGGGTGTCCTCCTTGCCGTGGACGTTCTTGATCTGAATGTCCAGTTTGGGGCCGTAGAAAGCGGCTTCGTCAATGCCGATGGAGTATTTCAGGCCGATATGGTCCAAAATCTTCTGCATGGCAGACTGGGCTTTTTCCCACTGTTCGGGGGTTCCTTCGTATTTGTTGCCGGGGTTTTTGGGATCCCATTGGGAGAACCGGTAGGAAACGTCGTCGGAAAGGCCCACGCATTTGAGCATATAGTTAGCCAATTCCAGGCTTCTGCGGAACTCCTCCTCCAGCTGTTCGGGGCGGAGAATGATATGGCCTTCGGAGATGGTGAACTGGCGGACGCGGATAAGGCCGTGCATCTCGCCGGAATCCTCGTTGCGGAACAGGGTGGAGGTTTCGCCCAGGCGCATGGGCAGGTCACGGTAGGAACGAGCCCTGTTTAAGAACACCTGGTACTGGAAGGGGCAGGTCATGGGGCGGAGAGCGAAGCATTCCTTGGTTTCATCGTGGGGGTCGCCCAAAATGAACATGCCGTCCAGGTAGTGGTCCCAGTGGCCGGAAATCTTATAAAGCTCCCGTTTTGCCATATAGGGGGTTTTGGTGCGGACATAGCCCCATTCGTTGTCCTCGGTATCCTCTACAAACCGCTGAAGGGTCTGGATGACTTTCGCGCCTTTGGGCAGGAGGATAGGCAGGCCCTGGCCGATAACGTCCACCGTGGTGAAGTATTCCAGCTGGCGGCCGATGACGTTGTGATCCCGCTTTTTGGCCTCCTCGATCATTTTCAGGTGTTCTTCCAGTTCGGAGGCTTTGGGGAAGGAAACGCCGTAAACCCGGCAGAGCTGGCGGTTCTTGGAATCGCCCCGCCAGTAAGCGCCGGTGGTGGCCGTCAATTTAAAGGCCTTCACCGCGCCCAAGTCCATCAGATGAGGGCCGGCGCACAGCTCGGTGAACTCGCCCTGCTTGTAGAAGGAGATTTCGTCCCCCTGCTCGGCATGCTCGGCAATCAGTTCCACCTTGTAAGGCTCGCCTTTTTCCTCCATGAGCTTTGTCGCTTCAGCGGGAGAAAGGGTGAACCGCTCAATGGCGGGTTTTTCCTTGACGATTTTCTTCATCTCAGCTTCCAAAGCCTTCAAATCTTCAGGGGTGAAAGGCTTTTCCGCGTCAAAATCGTAGTAGAACCCGGTGTCGATAGCCGGGCCGATGGCCAGCTTCACATTGGGGAACAGGCGTTTCACGGCCTGGGCCAGGATATGGGAAGTGGTGTGCCAGAAGGTTTTTTTGCCGTCCTCGTCGGCAAAGGTGAGGATTTCCAGGGAAGCGTCGCTGTCAATGACAGTGCGCAGGTCTTTTACTTCCCCATTGATTTTGCAGGCGCAGGCGGCCCGGTAAAGGCCCATGCTCAGGTCCTTGCAGACGTCCGCTGCGGAAATAGGCGCGTCGTAGCTTTTGACGCTGCCGTCTTTTAAAGTGATGTTTACCATAAAAAATCTTCCTTTCTAAAATAAGCGGTAATCTTGGTTGGAAAGCCCCCGCCTTCTGCCTTTCAGCAGCGGCGGAGGCGGCTGGTTCGCCGTCCCGCCCGGGGACGCATTGTTTGACGGAAAAACATCTTCCAGCCTCCTTTCCAAAATAAAAAACGCCTCATCCCAAAACTGGGATGAAGCATTAAGCTCCACGGTTCCACCCGGATTACAGCCCAACAAAAGGGCTGTCACTCGTCGGCAGGATAACGGCTGCCAGCCGTTGCGGTTCACCGCACCCTCCCAGGCGGTATCGGAAAATCCTGCTTCCGGGAACGCTTGCAGCCGGCGGCGTTCCTCTCTGGGCGGAAGAGCTGGCGGATGATCCGCTTCCTGTTCGATGGTTTATGATATGTTTATTTTAGCACCCTGTTTCTTTTCTGTCAAGGGGAGGAAACGACAGAAATGCCCGCAGGAGAAGAAAATAAAATGGCGGAACACACAAAACCTGTTTGCAGGGGCTGTCGTGAATTTATTTACGACAGTTCCTACATATTCTATTTTCGTTTGATTTATCAAGGCGATAGGAAATGAATCCTACCCATAACGGCGCAGCCTGTCGCGCCGTTCCAGCGGGTAGATAGAAATTGAAACGCCGCGGCGAATTGCCGGCGGCGGCTCGCCGCAAAGTTCGTTGAGATTACGGGGAACTTCTGCCAGAGGTGCAACTTGTTTGCACCAGCCAAAATTTGTCGCGTGGCAGGACGGCCGCAGCGAATTGGCTGCGGGGCCTCCCCGTAAAATTCAGAAAACAGGTCTTTCTTTTCGCCGCCGGATGTGCTATACTATTTTAATTGTGAAAAGGAGGGGTCCCCATGGAAAAAACGGCGCTGATTACCGGCGCATCCCGGGGCATCGGCCGGGAAACTGCTGTCAAATTCTGGCGGGAGGGCTTCCGGGTGGCAGTCAATTACCAGAAATCCGCAGAGGCCGCCAAGGAGCTTGCGGCGGACTTAAACCGCCTGCGCCCCGGCTCCGCCCTGGCGGTCCAGGCGGATGTTTCCAAAAAAGATCAGGTGCTTTCCATGGTGAACCGGGCGGAGGAAGCCCTGGGGCCTATTGAGGTCCTGGTCAACAACGCCGGCATCGCCCAGCAGAAGCTCTTTACCGATTTGACCGAAGAGGACTGGGACCGGATGTTTCAAGTGGACGTCAAAGGCGTCTTTCTCTGCACCCAGGCGGTGCTGCCGGGGATGATCCGGCGGCAAAGGGGGAAAATCATCAACATTTCCTCCATGTGGGGGCAGGTTGGGGCCTCCTGCGAGGTCCATTACTCCGCCGCCAAAGGGGCGGTGATTGCCTTCACCAAGGCCCTGGCCCAGGAAGTGGGGCCTTCCCATATCCAGGTCAACTGCGTGGCCCCGGGGGTTATCGCCACCGAAATGAACGGCGCCCTGCCGCCGGAGGCTTTGGACGCCCTCCGGGAGGAAACCCCTTTGGGGATCATCGGCCAGCCCGGGGATATTGCGGAGGCGGTCTGGTTTCTGGCCTCCCCCCAGGCTGATTTTATCACCGGCCAGGTGCTGGCCCCAAACGGCGGACTGGTGCTGTAACTTTGAAAGGATGGATTTAATTTTTATGAAACGCTTTGCTCTGATTTTGACGGCGGTGATACTGGCAGGCTCCTTATCCGCCTGCGGTTTTTTCACCCCCATCGTTCCGGTTACCCCGGAATCCTCCGGCGCGGCAGCCGGCAGCACAGGCGGAGATGCTTCCCTTCCGGCGGAATCTTCCGGCCCGGACACCGCCTCCCTCATCGGCTCCCCCGTTCCGGAAGGATCTGAACAGCCGGACAGCTACCTTGACGACGCTGTTTTCATCGGGGATTCCCTGACCACGGGCCTGAGCCTTTACGGCCTTCTGCCGGAGGATCAGGTGCTGGCGGACACCGGCATCAACCCTCAAACCATTCTCACCCGGGAATGCATTTCCCAGGACGGTATGGACAAAACGGTGCTGGACGCGGCGGCTTCTCTGGATCCGGGCAAAATCTACATCATGCTGGGCGCCAACGGCGTGGCCTTCTTAAACTTTGAGGACATTGTGGACTGGTACGGCCAGCTGATCGACGGCCTGAAAGCCGAACATCCGGAGACGGAAATTTACGTCCAGTCCATCCTGCCGGTGACCCGGGAAAAAGAGGACGAAACCCTCAACAATGAACGGATTACAGAACTAAACGCCATGCTCAAGCAGATGGCTGCGGAGGAGGAAGTGTATTATGTCAGCGTCAACGAGGCCATTGCTGACGAGGAAGGGTTCCTGCCTACGGATTTGAGCGCCGACGGGATGCACTTCGGCACCACCGTTTACGAGGAATGGCTTGACTACCTGCTTTGCCACACGGCGGAGGGCGCCCTCCAATGAGTATCAACAAGGGCCGGATGGCCCGGGCTGTTGGGACCGGGCTTCTCTCCCCGCTGCTGACCGGCGGAGTGTTGCTGCTGGCCTACGCCCTTTTCGGCTTATATCCTTTTGGGGAACAGAGTATCGCCTGGTGCGACATGAACCAGCAGGTGATCCCTTTGATGGCGGAATTCCGCTCCGTCCTGTTGGGGAACGGCAGCATGTTTCTAAGCGGCGGCGCAGGCGGCGTCAATTTCTGGGGAATCTTCTTTTTCTTCCTGGCCAGCCCCTTTTCCCTGCTTTCGGTGTTCTGCCCCCTGTCCGGGCTTCCCTGGCTCATGAACTGGATGGTGCTGTGGAAAATGATGGTCTGCGCCGGGACAGCCTCTTTGTTTTTCCGCCGGGTATCCGGACAGCAAGAAAAAGTTCTGCCGGCCCTGCTGGGGCTGGCTTACGCTTTTTCCGGCTACGCCATGTTTTATTACCAGAACATCGTCTGGCTGGATATGATGGCCCTGTTCCCCTTGCTCCTTCTTTCCCTGTTGTCCCTGGAAAAAAGCCGGAAAATCCTGCCCTTTATCCTGGCGTTTTCCGGGATGCTGGCAGTCAATTACTACTTAAGCTACATGGCGGTGATTTTCCTGCTGCTGGGGTACGGCCTTTACCAGTTTTTCTGCGGCTCCCAGCAGCGAAAGGGAGACCGGATTTTGCTTTTGGGCTGCGGGGCTGTATTGTCCCTGCTGATGACGGCGGTGATCTGGCTCCCCTCTCTGCTGGAGGTCCTCACTTCCGCCCGGGGAGAAGGGCTGTTCCAGAGCCTGTCGGCGGGTTCCTTAAGCGCGGAGATTTTTACTACCCTGCCCGTAATTATGACCTCCGCCCTGCCTTTTGCGGCTTTGCTGTTTCTTCGGAAAAAAGAGCTGAAAACCGGGGTGTTTACCGCCGCGGCCTGGATGTGCCTGCTGTTTTTCATCGCCATGACGGTGCGGCCCATCAACAAAATGTGGCACACCGGCAGCTACCAGGGGTTCCCGGTGCGGTACGGGTACATGGCGGCATTGCTTTTGCTGTTTCTGGCCTGGCGGATCCTCCGTTCCGCAGAGCCTGATAGATTCCCCCGGCGTTCGGCAAAGCTTCCTGCCGCCGTGACGCTGATTGCCGCCGCGGGGCTTGTCGCCTTCCAACTGTTCTTGCTGGCCAACTGTTCCGAAACTCTGTCGGCCTACACCAGCACCCTCTGGGGGGACCGGGATTCCTTCCTTCTTCTGCTCATGGCACTGGCCGTCGGGGCGGCGGCTTACACCGTCTGGTTCTGGGCATATAAAGGCGGGATGCTTACCCGGCGGCTTTCCCTCTGCCTGCTGGCCCTGCTCATTGGCGGCGAGTGCATTTTTAACAGCGGCGTCTACATGGGCGCTGTGGATACCAGCCACGAAACCTACCAAAACGCCGTCCAGCTGGCAGGCAAAATCCCGGAGGAGGGCTTTTACCGGGTCAAGACCCAGCGGAAATATTTCGACGTGAACCTCTTTTCCGCCATGGGCTACGAAAGTCTGTCCCATTACACCTCCCTGACCCCGGAAACCACCCTGGTTTCCCAGCGGCGGCTGGGGTATTCCGGCTATTGGATGGAAGTGAATTCCAACGGCGGCACCGCCTTTGCCGACGCTCTTTTGGGAAACCGCTACGAAGTAGTTCCCCGGAGCGAACTGGGGGCGGAGGAGCTTTCCTCGGCGGACACGGTGTACTGCGGCCCGGTTTTTGCCATCAAGCGCCTGACCTACCGGCTGCCGGACGCCGTTGTCACAGATGCGGAGCCGGGCTTTTTGGAGGACCTGCCCGCCGGTTCCCGGGCGGAAATCCAGGGGGCCGTGGCGGAAAGCCTGTTCCCGGACAGCCAGGGGCTTTTCACCATTTTCCAGCCGGACAGCCTGGAGGGTGTGACCCTTTCCGACGGCAGCTATTATCTGGAGGGCGCGTCCTCCGGTTTCCTCACCTGGAACCTGCGGCTGGACCGGGACATGATCCTTTACTTTGACTGCGCTTCCCCGCCCTCCAACGCTTTAAACGAGCAGGTAAACAAATCCTGCAAGGTTTCCGTCAACGGGCGGGTGATCCGGGACCAGTACCCCACCCAGTCGGACAACGGCATCCTGAATTTAGGGGAATTTGAAGCCGGGGATATAGTCCGGGTGACGGTGGAGCTAAGCAAGGACATCCGGCCGGAATCCTTTGAGGTGTTCGGGGTGGATACCGGCCTTTTGGAAACCCTCTGCCAAAACGCCAATGGCGGGGAAATCCAGGGGGACGGCGGCCGCCGGACCATTGTCTGCACAGCGGAAGAGGGCCAAAGCCTTTTTGTCCCCTTTTCCTATGACACAGGCTGGAAAGCCGTGGTCAACGGGAAGGAGGTCCCCATTTCCCGTGCCGCCGGCAATTACCTTTCCCTGCCTTTGGAAGCGGGGGAAAACATTGTGGAACTTTCCTACACCCCGCCCGGATTTACCGCCGGGCTGTGGATTTCCATAGGCGGGCTGGTTTTATTCTTCCTCTTTTTCCGCTTTGGAAAGAAATGGATTTCGGCCCGTATGCCCTTGAAACAGGGGGCGGCGCTGCTGTTTACCGCCGCAGCCATTGGGGTGGCTTTTATGGTATATTTCTTCCCGCTGATTGTGTATATGTTTGGGAATATATAGCGAAAATGGCCGTGGGTCATCAATTGATGACCCACGGCCCCTGCAATTTATTCAGAATATTTTGATGGAAAAGTAGGGGCGGATGCCCACATCCGCCCGATTTTTGAAACGTTTTTAGGCATCGTCCCCTACAAAATATCCGGAACGCTCGTATAGAGCGGCAAATTAACAGCGAGGTTTCGCCGCCGCCTTTAAATGGGCCTTGACCGACTCCAAATCCGGGTCGCACAGCAAGGGCAGGGCCTTTACCAGTTCTTCCGGCGGCAGGTCCCACCACTTCCATTCCAGCAATAGCGCAATGAGTTCGTCGTCAAAGCGTTTTTTGAGAAACCGGGCCGGGTTTCCGCCCACAACATGGTACGGCTCCACGTCCTTTGCCACCACCGAACCGGCGGCGATAATGGCCCCGTCCCCGATTTTCACCCCCGGCATAATGACGCTTTCCCGGCCGATCCACACGTCATTGCCGATGACCGTGTCCCCCTTAAAGGGCAGCTGGGCCATGTGGGGCGGCACAGCCTCCTCCCAGGCCCCGCCGAATACGGCAAAGGGATAGGTGCTGACGCTGGAAATCCGGTGGTTGGCCGGGCCCATGATAAACTTTGTCCCGCTGGCAATGGAGCAGAATTTGCCGATAATCAACCGGTCGCCGAATTCCGGCCAGTTAAAGAGCACGTTATTTTTCTCAAAACCCGTGGGGTCTACTGGGTCGTCGTAATAGGTGTAGTCCCCGATAATGATGTTGGGGGCCTTGACTACGTTTTTTATAAAACACGAGGTGTGGTACTGGTTGGGAAAAATCTCGCTGGGATTTGGAATCTGTTTCATAAGCAATTCTCCTTTTCTTTTTTGCATCATCTCCTTTCTTTTGCAGATGCGGTGGCAACCGCCCTCTTTTTGCGAATCTCTCTCATAAAATACCTTCTTTTCTCAAGCAGAATGGAATTTTTCCGTGGGGCAGAAAACGGTGGGCGCGCAATGGTCCGTATTTTTCTATATCAGCGGCATACGGCCCTTGGGCTGCTCAGGGATCCATTTCATCTTTACCAGGATGGGCAGGGTCACCTGGTAAAACAGCACCAGCAAAATCACTTCCACCGGCAGGAGCATCAGGTTTTTCACAGTGCTGCTGGCCATGTAGAAATAGTACCCCTTAGAAAACAGAACGGCGCTCCACAAAGAACCAAGCAGGATGTTGACGCACACGTTGATAATCAGCTTGCAGCAAAGGATGCGGGCTATCGTAATCCGCGCCCGGTAAAAAAACAGCGCATACACGAAGGAACCCAGCATGGCGCTTAAGGTGTACCCAAAGAAAAAACCGCCGCTGGGATTTGCCAGAAAGCCCAGAATGTCCCGGACAAAGCCGAAAATTAAAGCCATTACCGGGCCGCAGACCATGCAGCACATGGAATTGGTGAAATACCCGAAGTACACCCGCAGGTTGTCCCCGAAGGGCATGGGGATATAAAACATCCCGATGATAATGTCCAGCCCGATAAACAGGGCGGTGACGGCCAGTACCCGGGGCTTTTTGACCTCGCCGGCCGCTTCCTTCCAGTAGGAAGGGGTAAAGGGAGTGCGGAACGTCCGAAGATTGCTTGGGTTTTCTGTTTTTTGCATAAAAATACCTCCTTTGCAGATATGTCACTCGTAGCTACATACCCCATAGGAGGCCCTATCCGGTATATAGCAGCGGGATGCGGGCCTTGCACCGCAAGCCGGAACCCGGCTTTTCGTCCGCCCGGCAACTCCCCGTCCGAGCGACACTTAACGCGCAAAACCCTACTCTGCTTTTGTTTCGTTGTCAGTATACCACAAAAACCGGCGGCTGTCCACCGGTTTTGCAAAATTTTCCCTTTACAGGATTTTTTCCATCCGTACATGGGGGCAGTGTTCGTCCAGATACGGCTCCGAAACCGTCCGGTAGCCCAGCTTTTTGTAAAAGCCCTCCGCCTGCATTTGGGCGCTTAAACAGAGCATTTTTCCGCCCAGTTCCAGCACCCGCTTTTCCGCCTCGCAAAGGAGCCTGGCGCCCAGTCCTTTGCCCCGGTATTCCGGCAGCACGGCCACCCGGCCGATATGCCAGCCGGCTTCCCCGTCCGGGAATATCCGGGCGCACCCAACGGCTTTCTCCCCGTCGTACAAAATCAAATGGTCGCAGGTCTTGTCCGTTTCATCAAATTCGTTGGCAAAGCCCTGTTCCTTTACAAAAACTGTTTCCCGGATATTTAAAGCGTCCCCGAAATCCTGGGGGCTTTTCCGCCATACTGCCGTCATATTGCTTCTCCTTTCCCTGCACAGAAGAGCAATTTCCGTCTCCGGAATCGCGCCTGTGCATTTTCAATTTTTTTCAAAAACTTCTTGATTTTTTTCGGAATCGCTCCTATAATAAAGCCATGCAACCCGGCTTCTGACCCAAATAAAAGGAGTGATCTTGTATGGACAAACTGAAAGTTGCCGTCATCGGCTGCGGCGCCATTGCCAACAGCGCCCACATTCCCTCTTACCTAAACAATCCCGACGCGGAAATCAAGTATTTCTGCGACATCATCCCGGAACGGGCCCAAAAGGCTGTGGAAAAATACGGCTGCGGCACGGCCATTATCGATTACCACGACGCTTTAAACGACCCGGAAATCGAAGCGGTGTCCGTGTGCACCCCCAACAATATGCACCCGGTCATCGCCATTGACGCCCTGCGGGCTGGAAAAAACGTCCTCTGCGAAAAACCGGCGGCCCGCACTTATGCGGAAGCGCTGGAAATGCAGAAGGTCCAGCACGAAACCGGCAAGGTGCTGAATATCGGCGTGGTCAACCGGTTTAACAACGGCGTCAACGTCATTAAAAACATCATCGACAGCGGCGAGCTTGGCGAAGTGTTCCATGTATACGCCAGTTTCCGGGCTTACCGCTCCATTCCGGGCTTAGGCGGCGATTTTACCACCAAGGCGGTGGCCGGGGGCGGCGCTCTTATTGACTGGGGCGTCCATTACCTGGACATCGTCATGTACTGCTGCGGCGACCCCATCCCCAAAACTGTTTCCGGCGAAACCTTCTCCCGCCTGGGCCGGGATATGAAAAATTACGTTTACACCGACATGTGGGCTGGCCCGCCAAAGTACGACGGGACATATGACGTGGAGGATTCCGTCACGGGCTTAATCCGCACCAGCGGCCCTGTGATTACTCTAAACGGCGCCTGGGCCCAGAATATCGGCGAGGGCGCAAGCTACATTGATTTTATGGGGGACAAGGGCGGCATCCGGCTCCAGTACGGCAAGGACTTTAAGCTTTATACCGTCAAAGGCGGCGCGCTGATGGAATGCACCCCCAAATACCAGACCCGGGACCATTTCCAGAATGAAATCGACGCGTTTGTTCGCTGTATCCGCACCGGGGAAAAGCTCCCCTCCCACATTGACAGCGCCATCCTGACCTCCCGGATTATGCAGGGCCTTTACGACTCCGCGGAATCCCACCGGGAAGTTGTATTTTAACGCAGCAAAACGTTGGAAACGGATTTCTGGGCTTTTATTCCCCAATAATCTGCGCGCCCGCGTCGGTTATCCAAACCGCCTGTTTATCAGTCAGAGAAATTTCCCCATTTTCCGGCACGTTTCCACAGGGAAGCCCCTGGAGGCAATGGGGGATCACCGGGTTTTTCAGAAAGCCCAGGCCGTTTTCAAAATTCCCGGCGGCTACCATGCTTCCGGCGCTTACCCCGATATAAAACAGCCCGTCTTCCACTGCCTGGGTCAGCAATGGGCGGAAGCCGGTGCGGAGGATTTCATCCATCAAAGTATCCGCCCTCCCGCCTGTAAACAGGACGGCGTCAAATTGGCGGAATTCCGCCCTGGTTGGCAGACGAATATCCAAAGGCAGAGCGGAAAGGTCCTCCGCCGCAGAATATATGCGCTGGTATCCGTGCGACAACAGATACGTTAAATTGTAAAGAAAGATATTTTCCTTCCGGATTCCCATTTGAAGCAGCCCGGCCATGCCGGCGATGATGCCTTCTCTCCCTCCGTCGCTGTCCAGGGACGCGCAAGGGATTAACATGATTTTAATCTGTTCCGGCCTTTTGTGAATCCGGCTGACAAACAAGGACTGCATAACGTCTGTCAATCCGGCCGAGGTAAGCAGAATCTGTTTCATTATTTCCTCCTGAATCCCAAATAGTGATAGAACAAAACAGAAGCGGCTGTCCCCCAGAGGTTCAAGGGACAACCGCTTTTATTTTCCAAAGACGTTCCTTACCGGATTACGCCTTTGCTGCGTTCAGTTTGGATGCAATCTGAGATTTTTTCCGGGCAGCAGCGTTCTTGTGGATGATGCCCTTGGCCGCAGACTGGTCGATGGTCTTGAAAGCAGCTTTTGCAACCTCAGCTTTGTCAGCGGCATTGTCCGCGATAGCAGCGTTAGCGGCTTTCAGGGCAGCCTTCAGGTTACCTTTCAGGATTCTGTTCTGCAAAGTCTTGGTAGCAGAAACTTTAACGCGTTTCTTTGCTGATTTGATATTCGGCATTATTTGCACCTCCTTCACATAAAGTTAGCCTGCTCCGCGCAAACTAACCGAGGATTGCGCTTCTCAGCGTTTTGTCAAGCCCAAACCCAGAGACACAATGGGCGGGCATATGACAGCTTTTATATCATACCATTTTTCAAAAGAAATTGCAAGTGTTTTCCAAAAGAAATTTACGCGAAAATTTGCGGAAAGGAGCCTGCCCCATGAATCCACGCACCGACCTGGCCCTGGAACGGGTTTTATCCGCCGGGTCTATGCCTCCCGGCGCGTCCTGCCGGGAGGAAATCCTTTACGGGATCCCCTGCACTTCCGTGGAAATTAAGAGAGAGGATGCCGCGGCGTCCTTGGGAAAGCCGGAAGGGGTTTATTACACCCTCCGCTGCCCGCCTTTTTCCCAGGCCGCGCCGGACCTCCCCGCCCAGGCGGAAGCGGCCGCCGCTCTGATTGCCCGGCTTCTGCCGGAGGAAGGGCCGGTGCTGACAGTGGGACTTGGCAATTCGGCCATCACCCCGGACGCTTTAGGGCCGGAGGTGTCCCGGCTGCTTTTGGCCACCCGCCACATCCCGCCGGAAGCCATGCCCCCCTCCTTCCCCAAGCTGCGGCCCTCCGCCGTCATCGCCCCCGGCGTTTTAGGCCAGACGGGCATAGAAAGCGCGGAAATTATCGCCGCTTTGGTCAAGGAAATCCAGCCCTCCGCCGTCATTGCCGTGGACGCCCTGGCCGCCGGGGAGCTTTCCCGGCTGGGGACTACCATCCAAATCTGCGACAGCGGCATCTCCCCCGGTTCCGGCGTCCAGAACCGCCGCAAGGAGCTGAGCCGCCGCACCTTGGGCGTACCGGTCATCGCCGTAGGCATCCCCACAGTGGCCGACTGCGCCCGGGAGGACGGCCCGCCCATGATGGTCACGCCCCGGGAAATTGACGCCATTATCCTAAACGCCGCCAAGACCATCGCCTTCGCCATCGACCGTGCCCTTCAGCCCAGCCTGTCGTTGGAGGATTTGACGGCCCTTTCCAGCTGAACGGACGCCCAAAAAATCCAAATATCCTGGTAAAAATCCAAATTTTATCCTAGCGGAAATTCCCCCCGGCCGGTATAATAAAAATAAAATGCGGCCTGACGCTGGGATGAAGCACAGAAATCAAATTCAGCTCAGCAGAAAAGCACCAAGGAGAGATAGTCATGCATTTGGTTTTGGGAATTGACACCGGCGGCACCTACACGGACGCCGTTTTGTACGACACGGAAACAGGGCGGGTCGTGGCCTCCGGCAAGGCCCAGACCACCCGGGACGATTTGTCCGTCGGCATCAACGCCGTTATGGACGCCCTGCCGCCGGATCTATTGAAACAGATCGAGTCCCTGTCCCTTTCCACCACCCTGGCCACCAACGCCTGCGTGGAGGACAAGGGCGGCCGGGCCAAGCTGATTTTCATCGGGGCGGAACGGCCGGTGGTGGAGGAAACCGGGGCCAAATACGGCCTGCCTCCCGCCGGCGAAATCTTTTTCCTGGATGCGGAAATCCAGTTTGACGGAACCGTTGCCCGGGAACCGGACTGGGATGCTTTCCTGCGGGATATCCCGCCCTTTTTGGAGGGGGCGGACTCTCTGGCGGTGGTCTCCTTCCAGGGCATCAAAAACCCCACTCTGGAGCAGAAGGCAAAAAAACTGCTGCTGGACCACTTCGGCATGTTCACTGTCTGCGGCCATGAGCTGTTCTGGAGCTTAAACTACATCAAACGGGGGGCCAGCACCCTGTTGAACGCCCGGTTAATCCCGGTTATCACCGATTTCCTGGCGGCTATCCACAAAAACCTGGAAAGCCGGGGGATTTCCGTGCCCATTGTCATTGTCCGCAGCGACGGGACCTTGATGTCGGAGGAATTCTCCCTGGAACGGCCGGTGGAAACCATCCTCTGCGGCCCGGCGGCCAGCGTCCTGGGGGGCGTGGCCCTGTCCGGGGCGGAAAACTGCGCCATTGTGGACATGGGCGGCACCACCACCGACATTGCCCTGGTGAAAAAAGGCGTGCCGGTGAAAGGCGACGGCGGTGTGTCCATCGGCAAATGGGACACCTTTGTGGATTCCGTTTACATTCACACCATCGGACTGGGCGGCGACAGCTGGGTGAAGCTTGCCAAGCCCGGCGAACAGGCCGACGGCCTGGAAATCGGCCCCCAGCGGGTGATGCCCCTGTGCGCCGCTGCAGCACGCTGGCCCTGGGTCCGGGAGAATTTGGCGGATTTGGTGGAGCGGATGCCCGTTTCCACCCACCCCCTCCACGAGTTTTTCTGCCTGGTGCGGGATATTTCCGGGGACTCCCATTATACCGCCCAGGAACAGGCTGTCTGCCAGGCCCTGCAAAAGGGCGCCATGCGCATTGACAAGCTGGCGGAGGCCGCCGGCGCGGACCTGTACACCTTAAACACCAAGCGGCTGGAATCGGAAGGGCTGATTCTCCGGTGCGGCTTCACCCCCACCGACGCCATGCACATCCGAGGGGATTTCACCCGCTTTGACGGGGAGGCCTCCCGTCTGGCGGCGGAATTTTTGTCCCACCAGCTGGAAATCACGCCGGACGGGTTCTGCGCCCGGGTGGCCAATCGGGTGAAAAAGCAGCTCTTTCTCCATGTGATCCAGGCCATGCTGGAAAACCTTTCGCCCGCTTTCCGGAAGGAAGGCTTAAACGGCGGCCTGGCCCGGATCATCGAAGCGGCCTGGGACAACCAGGACGCGCCCAGCCCCCTGCTGCACTTCTTCCCGCGAACGAAAATGACCTTAGTGGGCATCGGGGCTTCCACCCATCTGTTTTTGCCGGATGTGGCCAAAGCGTTGGGGGCGGAATGCATCATCCCGGAAAACGCGGCGGTGGCCAACGCCTTAGGGGCTGTCACCGGCCGGGTATCCGCCACCGTCACCGCTCAGATTCTCCCGGCGGGAACGTCGGAGGAGGACGGCTGCTACATCTGCACCCCCCGCCAGCGGATTTTCACCGAGGATTACGAAAACGCTTTCCTGTTGGCGGAGGAAACCGCCCGGAAGGAAGCGGAGGAGGAAGCCCGCCGCCGGGGAGCCAAAGGGGAAATCCTGGTCACCTCCCACGATTCCTCCCAAAGCGCCCGGGTGGGCCAGGAAGCCGTCAACTCCCACGATTTGATCCTGACGGAGTCGGTCACCGCCACAGCCAGCGGCAGCGCCGGTTTCTAGCGGCGAGCCGCCGCGGGCAAGTCGCCGCGGCCCCATACCCTTGAGAAATGAAACAGGAGAGGACAGCATCCTCTCCTGTTTTTTGCAAAATTTTAAGGAAACTCTTCCGCCGGAACTGCTTCCCATTTTGCCGGGGAATCCGGGCAGGAATTGACCCGTTTGGCAGCTCTCAGTTCCACAAAACAGCCGCAGAGAGCGCACATGCCGTTGAGTAAACGGCCGCATTCCCGGCAGGCCGCCAGACGCTTTTGATATTCCGGTTCCGGGGTTTTCACAATGTCCGGCAAAGCGGCAAGGCGTTCTTCCACAATCCGGGCGAATTCTGTTTCCCCCATTTCCTTCAGGAGGCATTTCCGGCAGATCCGCTGGTTTTCCATGGCTTATTCCACCGCGATTTCCACTGCGCTGCAAGGCGGCAGGGTAAAATTCAGCCCGCTTGGGGTGACGGATACCCCGGCAAAAGCCTGGATGCCAACGGTTTCCGGGTTTTCAAAGGTGTTATAGGCGTCCATGGGGCCTGTCAGAATCCGGGCGGAAACTTTGCCGGCTTCCCGTCCCAAAACCGCACAGTCCACCGGACAGGGTTCCGATGCCGAGAGGTTGGCGGCCGTAATATGCATTACGCCGCTTTCACCCTCCGAAGCAGACAGCGTAAGCTGCGGAACCTGTTCCCCTAAAAGCAGGCCGGTTTTTCCCGTTTCGACGGAGGTCTCCAGCAAATCCGCGTCCTGATGGCGCTGATAAAGGTCAAACACATGGTATGTGGGGGTAAGGAGCATCTTCTCGCCTTCCGTGAGGATGACAGCCTGCAAAACATTGACCATCTGGGCAATATTGGCCATCCGCACCCGGTCGCTGTGGGCGTTGAAAATATTTAAGGTCAGCGCCGCTACCATAGCGTCCCGCATGGTGTTCTGCTGGTAAAGGAAGCCGGGATTGGTGCCGGGTTCCACATCATACCAGGTCCCCCATTCGTCCACCATAAGCCCAATGCGCTTTTCCGGGTCGTACCGGTCCATAATGGCGCTGTGGCGGGTAATAAGCTCCTCCATTTTTGCCGCCCGGTACAATGTACGGTAATAAAGCTCCTCGTTAAACTCGGTGGCGCTGGTTTTATTCTCCCAGTCTTTTCCAGGCACGGTATAGTAGTGGAGGGAAATGCCGTCCATATACGGCCCCGCGATGCTCATAACGGTGTCCATCCACTCATAGTCGGCAGCGTTCGGCCCGCAGGCAATGCGGAAAATGCGGTTATCTCCGTAATTGCGCAGATAGGTTTGGTACCGCCGGTACTCGTCGGCATAATAGGAAGGGCGCATATTGCCGCCGCAGCCCCAGTTTTCGTTGCCGACGCCGAAATATTTGATTTTCCAGGGGGCTTCCCGGCCGTTTTCCTTGCGCCAGCCGGCCATGGGGGACACCCCGTCAAAGGTCATGTACTCCACCCACTCGCTCATTTCCCGGACGGTGCCGGAGCCGACGTTGCCGTTAATATAAGGCTCGCACCCCACCTGGCGGCAGAATTCCAAAAACTCATGGGTGCCAAAGGAATTATCCTCCAAAACGCCGCCCCAATGGGTATTGATCATTTTTTTCCGGGATTCTTTGGGGCCTACCCCGTCTTTCCAGTGGTATTCGTCGGCAAAGCAGCCGCCGGGCCAGCGCAGCACCGGGACTTTGATATTTTTCAGCGCCTCCACAACATCAGTGCGCATCCCGTTGACATTGGGGATTTTGGAATCTTCCCCCACATACAGGCCGTTATAAATGCACCGGCCCAGGTGTTCCGAAAAATGCCCGTAGATATTTTTGTTGATCCGGGATTTTTTCTTTGCCGCGTTAATGATAACCTTTGCCATAAAACCGCCTCCTTTTTTCTTGATTTTATTATACTACACTAACTGCGGAATGCAAGAGGCAATTTTTAAGCGGGAAAACAGGTAAATTAGCACTCTTTGTGTTTGAGTGCTAATATTTACTCCTGGTTCACAAAAATAGAATAGTTTCGTTACAAAGGCGGGGTATACTAAGAATTGTTGAAAGGGTAAGAAGCCCGGAAGACCGAAGCGGCGCGGCGCCCGCGCAGAGTACGCCGCCGGAAAAAATTTTTGAAGCGCGGAGAATGGAGTATATTATGTTTGGCATGATTCCTTTCACCCGTGAAGAAAACAACCTTTGGAACGAATGGAACAATTTAGAAAAGAGCCTGTTTGGCAGTATGAACGGCGGCCAGTTCCGCTGCGATATTAAAGACGAAGGCGACAAATACGTAATGGAAGCGGAGCTGCCCGGATTCCAGAAGGAAGACATTTCCGTTGACGTTCAGGACGACCGCCTGATTATCACCGCCCGTCACAACAGCGAAAAAGAGGAGAAGAAGGACAATTACCTGCGCCGGGAACGCCAGTACGGCTCCTTCTGCCGGACCTTCGACCTGTCCGGTA
The DNA here is from genome assembly GCA_018716725.1 of Candidatus Merdivicinus excrementipullorum. GTDB lineage: Bacteria > Bacillota > Clostridia > Oscillospirales > Ruminococcaceae > Merdivicinus > Merdivicinus excrementipullorum. The sequence continues at coordinate 95,150 of DVJP01000039.1, forward strand.
TCCAAGCGGACAATATTTCCGCCTCCTACCAAAACGGCATTCTGGAGCTTAATCTGCCGAAACAGCAGGCCCAGGTTCCCGCAAAACGCACCATCGCCATTGAAGGCTAACGCTTGATTGCTGCCGCCCCGGTTTTACTGGGGCGGCAGCTTGTCGAAAAGGAGAGTATGGTTTTGCAAATTGCACCAAGGCATGTGGTTTGCTTACGCAAATAAGCTGTGTAAAAAACTTTGGCAAGATTCAAAATTTGCTTTTGCAAAGCAAAATCAAATTGCGGGGTCATCCGCGGCGGGTCTGCACGTCATGAATTGATACATCAATTCATGACTCCGCTTTTTTCTTTTCAGACGGCATCTCAATTCGGTCCGACACAATCATCCCCCCGAAAATAATCAAAAAGCCAGTTTTGCTGCGAATAAATTTATTGTATACTGTTTTTAAGAAAAACACAAGAGGGAAACCACCTGTCCAACCGGGAACGCTTCGCCGCCGTTTTAAACGGCCAAAACCTGACCGCCTGCCCATGATGAAGCCTGGCCGCAGACTGTTGGGAGAAGGGGAAGGCGCTGAAAATCCAGGGACTGGACATCTTGCAAAAATAGTTGGGGGCGGATACCTTTTTAATGAATCCTTGGGCTGCCGGCCCTCCTTTTTGGGGGGAGTGGCATTCTTTTTTGCCTGCAAAACCAGCCCATTTGCGTATGAAATTGTGAGATTTCCCATTTTATACGAAAATCCGCCGGTTTCATTGAAAAACAGCCGGTTTTATGGTATGATGAAAGAATAAGTTTTGCAGTAAATGGGGGAAATCATTATGGCAGTTTCAGCACTCAGCCTTCCGGAAGGGTACCGGTCCACGCTGGATATCCTTCAGACGGAAATTGCAATCAAGCTGGTGAAGGATACTTTTGAACGGGAGCTGGCAGATAAGCTCCATCTGATCCGGGTTTCCGCGCCTTTGTTTGTACGGACCGGCAGCGGCATCAACGACGACCTAAACGGCGTGGAGCGCCCGGTAGGCTTTGACATTTCGGATATTGGGGCGAATGTGGAAATTGTCCACTCCCTGGCAAAATGGAAGCGCCTGGCCCTGAAACGCTACGGCTTCGGCCCCAACACCGGCCTGTACACCGACATGAACGCTATCCGGCGGGATGAGGAGCTGGACAATCTCCATTCCGTTTATGTGGACCAGTGGGACTGGGAAAAGATCATCACCCCGGAAACCCGCACCCCGGAAACCCTCCGCCACACGGTCCGGCGGGTCATGCGGGCTTTAAAAGAAACGGAGGACGCCCTTCACCGGGCCAATCCGGAGCTGACGCCCATGATTTCGGAGCAGGTGACCTTTTTATCCGCCCAGGAGCTGCTGGACCGGTATCCCGGCCTTTCTCCCAAGGAACGGGAAAACGCGGCGGCCAAGGAATTCGGCACCGTGTTCATTATGGGCATCGGCGGCAAGCTGTCCGACGGCAAGCCCCACGACGGCCGGGCGCCGGATTACGACGACTGGGATTTGAACGGGGACATTTTGGTGTGGTACCCCGTATTGAACCGGGCGGTGGAGCTGTCCTCCATGGGTATCCGGGTCAACGCCGAGTCCCTGAAAAAACAGCTGGCGTTGGCGGGCTGCCCGGAACGGGAGAAGCTTTCCTACCACCGGATGCTGCTGGATGGGGAGCTGCCCTTGACCATCGGCGGCGGCATCGGCCAGTCGCGGCTTTGCATGGTGATGCTTCACAAAGCCCACATCGGCGAGGTGCAGGCTTCCGTTTGGGACGATGAAACCATCAAAACCTGCACGGAGCATCAGATCACATTACTGTAAGGAGGCCCTTCATGAGTTACGATTTTTCGCAGTTTGGCTGCCAGGTGTTTAACGATACGGTCATGCGGGAAAAGCTGTCCCGCAGCACCTACCGTTCCCTGCGCCACTCCATTGACGACGGCGCGCCCTTAGGCCCGGAGGTTGCCGAGGTGGTGGCTTCCGCCATGAAGGACTGGGCGGTAGAACAGGGCGCGGCCCATTTCACCCACTGGTTCCAGCCCATGACCTCCTTTACCGCAGGCAAGCACGACAGCTTCCTGACCCCTGCTAAGGACGGCCGGGCCATTTTGGAATTTTCCGGCAAGGAATTGATTGTAGGCGAGCCGGACGCCTCCTCCTTCCCCAACGGGGGCCTGCGCAACACCTTCGAGGCCCGGGGCTACACCTCCTGGGACTGCACCTCTCCGGCCTTTGTCCGGGAAGGGACCCTTTACATCCCCACGGCCTTTTACTCCTATACCGGCGAGGCCCTGGACACCAAGACCCCCCTGCTGCGCTCCAATGAGGCGATTGCCAGGGAGGCTCTGCGGGTGCTGAAAGCCTTCGGCAGCACCACCGCCACCCGGGTCAGCCCCACCGTCGGGGCCGAGCAGGAATATTTCCTGGTGGACCGGGAGAAATACGAGCAGCGGCTGGACTTAAAGCTCTGCGGCCGGACCTTATTCGGCGCGCGGCCGGCCAAGGGCCAGGAGATGGAGGACCATTACTGCGGCCGCATCCGGCTCCGGGTCCGGCAGTTTATGCGGGAGCTGGACGAAGCCCTCTGGGATTTGGGCGTCCCGGTAAAAACCGAGCACAACGAGGCGGCTCCCGCCCAGCACGAGCTGGCCCCCATTTTTGAGCAGGTCAACGTGGCCGCCGACCACAACCAGCTGATTATGGAAGTGATCCGGGAAATCGCCAAGAAAAACGGCCTGGCCTGCCTCCTTCACGAAAAGCCCTTTGAAGGGATCAACGGTTCCGGCAAGCACAACAACTGGTCCCTGTCCACGGACGACGGCCAGAACCTGCTGGACCCGGGCAAAACCCCTTACGAAAACATGCAGTTTTTGGTTTTCCTGTCCGCTGTTATTACGGCGGTGGACAACCACGCCGACCTGCTGCGGATGAGCGCCGCCAGCGCCGGCAACGACTTCCGCTTAGGCGGCCATGAGGCTCCCCCGGCCATCATCTCCATTTTCTTAGGGGACCAGCTCACCGACATTTTAGAGCACATCGCCCACGGGGACGTGGTGGAGCAGACCCCCTCCTGCATCCTGGAAACCGGCGTAGCCACCCTGCCCAAGCTCCCCCGGGACGGCTCCGACCGGAACCGCACCTCCCCCTTCGCCTTTACCGGCAACAAATTCGAGTTCCGCATGGTGGGGTCCTCCGCTTCCATCGCCGTGTCCAGCTACATCCTGAACACTATTGTGGCCGACTCCCTGTCCCAGATTGCCGACCGGCTGGAAACCTGCGCCGACTTTGACGCGGAAATCCAGAAGATTGTCCAGGAAACCGTCCGGGATCACGGCCGGGTGATTTTCAACGGCAACAACTACACCGACGAATGGGTGGAGGAAGCCGAACGCCGGGGACTGCCCAACTTCCGCAACACAGTGGACGCCATCTCCGCCATGATCGCGCCCAAAAACATCGCCCTCATGGAGAAATTCCACGTCATGTCCGGCGCCGAGTGCCAGGCCCGGTATGAAATCATGCTGGAAAACTACTGCAAGCTGGTGAGCATCGAGGGGGCCACTATGTGCGAAATGTCCCGCCGCCAGATCCTTCCCGCCGTCACGGAATTCGCCGGGAAAATGGCCCAGTCCTACAGCCAGCTGAAGGCCGCCGGCGTGGAAAATGAGGCGGTTCTGAACCTGGTCAAACAGCTTTCCGGATACATCACCGAAATGGAACGGGTCACCAGCCAGCTGGAAGGCGCGCTGAATACCTGCACCGGCATCACCGACCATTTTGAGGACGCCAAATATCACCGGGACACCATCCGCACCCTGATGGAGGAGCTGCGGGGCGTTTCCGACCGGATGGAAACAATGGTTTCCGCCGAAGCCTGGCCCATCCCCACTTACGCCGACCTGCTTTACCGGGTATAAGACTCCCATAGAACACAAAATACGCCGTCCCGTTTTGGGGCGGCGTATTTTGCCATTTTCAAACTTTTTAATCACGGGGATCCCATTTTTTCCAGTCATAAGGCAGTAAATCCCCCAGCGTGCAGGTTTTCCAGCCGGGAAGCAGGACGTCCGCATACCGGTTATCCGGGTGCAGGGAGGTGAGGAATTCCCGGCACCGTCCGCAGGGGGGCATAATTTCCCCGTCCCAGCCCACCGCCGCAACCGCCAGGATTTTGGATTCCCCGGCGGTAATCATGGCGGCGGCCGCGGCGTGCTCGGCGCAGAAGCCGATGGAACAGGCAATGTCGATGCAGACGCCGGTGTAGATTTGGCCGTTGGCAGCCAAGATGGCGGCCCCTACGCCCCCGGCTTCGGCGTATTCTGTGAGTTTCCGGGGATTCACTACGGATTTGGCGGCGTCATATAATTTTTGTGCGAAATCCTTCACGGAAATGCTCCTTTCTCCCGCTTCAAGTTACGGATTGCGGTTTTCAAACTGTTTGTGGATAAAGAAGTGCTCTTTCCTTCCCAGATATGTTTTCCCTTCAAAATCCAGTTCCAGAATGTAGGGCATCCAGTCTATGATCCGAAAGAAATCCTCGCACCCAAAATCCGGCTCCAGATAGTTGAGGATACTGCTCAAGGCAGTCCCATGGGTCCCGATCATCACGGTTTTCCCCGGATTCTGCTCCAAAATTTCCATCACAGCGGCAACATTGCGCTTCTGCGCCATGGCAATGGACTCGCCGCCAGGTTCGTGATAGTCAAAATCCGCCCACCGTTTTTGAATCATTTCGCGGCCGTTTCCATTGGTTCCGGATTCCCGTTCCCGGAGCCGTTCGTCCGTATGGATCTCTTTTTGCCAATATTCCGCCGCAGATTTTATGGTATCCACACTTCGCCGGTAAGGGCTGCTGTATACAATATCCGGCGGGACATTCCGGAAAAATTCCAGCACTTTATTGGTGTCCTGCATTCCCTCAGCAGTCAAAGGCCGGGTCCTGTCCTCTTTCCAGGAGTGCTGCGGCTGCGCGTGGCGTACAAAAAATAGCCGGGTCATTCCAATCCTCCAAATCTTTTCAGGATTTCCTCCACCGAAAGTTCCGCCAATTCCAACGACCGGGCCTCGTGGCCGGACATGGTTTCCAAATCGTGGGCGTCGGAATCGGTGATGACAAAATACTCCTCCCCATCGGGCGGGGCAAACCCACGGTCAACGCCGCCGGGGCTTACCTCCACCGTTTTCACATCCAGTTCCGGCGGGATGACGCCAAGGCTTGAGATAACCGAATAGGCGGACTTATCAATGTGTGCGGGAATGGGAACGCCGCCGTATCCCCGCACCTTCTCAAACACCGTGTCAATGGGGAACATAGCGGCGTTAATCAGCAATTTTTCCAGTTCTCCGGTTTCCCGGTCGTTTTCATCCAAAATCCGCTGGAAGCCGAAAACCTCCGGCTTGTTGCGGACGGGCGGTAAAGCGGCGTATAATTCCTCCCCCATTTCCAATGCGGCCTCCACGCTGGGGAACAGGGACAGGATGTGGGCTTCCTCCGCCGTGGTGATTTCCATAGCCGGGATGAGCAAAAGCCCCGCTTCCTCCGCCAGTTTCCGCAGGGCGGGCAGGTTCCGGGCCGTATTGTGGTCGGCCACGGCAAAAACAGAAAGCCCCAATATCTGGGCCATGCCCACGATATTGTTGGGGGTCATTTCCTCCTCGCCGCAGGGGGAAAGGCAGGAGTGGATGTGGAGGTCGTAGGGGGCTAACACAGCTTTAACTCCTTGCCCAGCTTCAAGGCAACGGAAAAGGCGGATTCTTCCGTTTCCAGCACGCACACCTCCTGCTGATTGGCCCGGGCGATGCAGGCTTCGTCAAAGTGGATGCCCTCGCAGAGGATGACGCAGGCCACGTCCGCCAGCACCGCCACGGCGATGGTATTGACGTTGGCCATGACCGTTACGAAGGCGTCGTTTTCCTTGGCCCGGCCCATGACCAGGCTCAGCAGGTCGCAGCAATATGCCCCCTCTATGTCCCGGCAGCCGCCGCTGCCCTCATTGACCACGGAAAAGCCGTATTTTTGGGCAAATTCAATGGGTGTCATCCGTTTTCTCCTCCTTTTCCTCCGTCCGGAAGGGGGCGGGAACCGCCTGCTCCAGCCGGTGCAGGTCCTTTAACAGTACATGGATGCTGTCCTTATAATGGAAAATGCAGTCGTCCACCGACGCAAGCCCCCGAACCACGTCCTCCGCCAAGGCCCGGCAGGAGGGCGCGCCGCAGGAACCGCAGTCCAGGCCTTCCAGGGAATTGCAGATTTCCTCCACCTTTTCCATTTTTTCCATAGCCGCCCACATGTCCTCGTCCAGCTTGAGGACCGGCACAAATTCCAAGGGGGTATCCCACAACAGCCCCGGTTCCACTGTATCCATATGGTTTACGCTCACCGGCAGGTGTTTGCGGATGCGGTACAGCTTGGTTTTGGCTACATAGGGATTTTCCACGTTTAAAACGCCCCCCACGCACCCGCCGGAGCAGGCGTTTAGTTCGATAAAATCCACATCCCGGAATTTTTCGTCCTCCAAATCCTCCAAAACCCGGATGACGTTTTCAATCCCGTCGGCGGCTAAGTAATTGTCGTTGAGGATCCCCGAGCACTCGCCGCTGCTGCTGCCCCAGGAAAGGCCGATTTTCCCGGATTCGGACAAGGGCTGCATAGGCTTCGCCGCCGTCTCCTTCATGACAGACACCAGCTTGGGGTAAATCTCGCTGACGGCGATGACCCCATCCACCGCGCTTTTTTCGGTGCCCAAGGGCATTTTGGTGGCGGTCACCTTGGCCGGGCAGGGGGAAATGAAGATGGCCCCGATTTGCTCCGGGGGCAGGCCGGTTTTTTCCGCCGCCTCCTTTTTGGCCAGCCGCGCCGCCACCTCAATGGGGGCGTGGAGGGGCAGGATATGGTCGATAAGCCCCGGGAACCGGACCCGGATGAGCCTGGTCACCGCCGGGCAGGCCGAGCTGATGACGGGCTTCGGGAGCTTCCCCTCCTTCATGAGGATGCGGGTAGCCGCCGAGACGATCTCCGCCGCCTTGGCCACCTCGAACACCTGGTCGAAGCCGAAGTCCAGCAGGGCGTTGAGGACAATGTCCACATCCTCCAGGTTATTGAACTGGGCCATAAAAGACGGGGCCGGCAGGGCAATAGTGTAAGGGTAATTGTTTAATATATCCAGGCCGTCGCAGGTGGCCCGCTTGGCGTGATGGGGGCAGACCCGGATGCACTCGCCGCAGTCAATGCAGCGTTCCTTAATAATGTACGCTTTTTTATTGCGGACCCGGATGGCCTCGGTGGGGCAGCGTTTGATGCAGTTGATGCACCCCATGCACTTATCCCGGTCCAAGGTCACCGAATGAAAAAATTCCTGCATAAGGAAAACCTCCTGTCTGTCCGCTTTGGGGCTTTCTGCTTGAAAAAGGGTAATTTTCTTTGGGCGGTTGGGAGCTGTGCGGCCGCGGCGCGCCATCAAGCGAACTTGCTGGCTGCATCGCCGGCGATTCGCCGGGTCATTTTACATACACCGTCATATAAACCGTGGTTCCAACCCCCACAGTGGATTCAATCCGCATCTCGTCGGAGTATTTTTTCATGTTGGGCAGGCCCATGCCCGCACCGAAACCCAAGGAGCGCACCTCGTCCGGGGCCGTGGACCAGCCCTCCTGCATAGCCTTCTCTATATCCGGGATGCCCTTGCCCGTATCGGCCAGCACCATGTCGATTTTTTCCGGGGTCATCTCCACGTCGATTTTCCCGCCGTTTGCGTGGATAACCATGTTGATTTCCCCCTCGTAAAGGGCAATGGATACCTTGCGGATCACCTCCGGCGAGACGCCTAAGGCCCGCAGCTTCTTTTTTACGTTGGAGGAAGCTTCTCCGGCCCGGGTGAAATCGTCCCCGTCCACATCATAGGTCCATTTGAGCGTGTTCATCCGCCTTCCCTCCTCCCCGCAGGCCGTTTTCCCACAAAAGCCCGCAGGCCGTAAACATCCGGTGCTGGGTTTTTAGAAGCACCATCCCCCGGCGTTTGGCCAGGGCGATCATATCCTCGTCCGGCTCCTTGCCCCGGACAAAAACAATGCACACCATATCCATCATGTCCGCCGTCCGCACCACCTGGATGTTGACCAAGCCTGTAAGCAGCACCGCCTGGTCCTTTACAAAGGCCAGCACGTCGCTCATCATATCCGAGCCGCAGGCTTCGTGCACCTGGGTGTCCAGGTTTTCTTCCCCGCAGACCAGCTGGGCGTCCAATATCCTCATTACATCCCGTACGTTCATCCCGGTCCCTCCTGTTTCAAAAAGTCAAGATTTTATGGCTTTCAATTTTCTATACCATATAAAAATTGCAGATATACTTAGTCTAATTATATCGGATATTTCACTGGTGTGCAATAGTATCCTCATATGCTTTTTATTTTTGTAAGAACTGTTTAAAATTTTCCCGAAATGTTCTGCACCCTGTTTGCTGGCGTTTTTCCACAAAACATGTTATACTTAGGGAAAGTATCTGTGTTTTTCATAGATTTTGAAAAACCCCTACCCTTTGCCGGGATGTCCTCAAAAGGCTGCCGGTATTTTTCGGCGCGCGGGTCCCGCCGCCATTTCACAAGGAGGTTACCAGTTATGTCCAGCAAAAAAGCCGGCGTCCTGTTCCAGGACACACCGGAACAGAAAAAACAACTTGAAGAAATCATCGCCGCCCATAAAGACCAGCCCGGCGCGCTGATGCCGGTCCTGCAGCAGGCTCAGGAGGTTTACGGCTACCTGCCCATGGAAGTCCAAGCCGCTATTGCGGAAGGCCTCGACATCCCGCTGGAAGAAGTGTACGGCGTCGTCACTTTCTACGCCCAGTTCTCCCTGTATCCCAAGGGCCAGTACAAAATTTCCGTCTGCCTGGGCACCGCCTGCTATGTAAAGGGGTCCGGCGATATTTACGACAAGCTCCAGCAGAAGCTGGGGATCAAAGGCGGGGAATGCACCCCCGACGGCAAATTCTCCTTGGACGCCTGCCGCTGCATCGGCGCCTGCGGCCTTGCCCCCGTTATGACCATCAACGACGAGGTTTACGGCAAGCTGCTGCCTGACGACATCGACGACATCCTGGCAAAATACGGCGCGTAATATCAAAGGAAAGGGTGGGATTCATGCAGGAGCTTTCCTTGAACGTTCTGGACATCGCCCAGAACTCCGTCCGGGCAAAGGCTTCTTTGATAACGATTACACTCACGGAAAGGACGGCAGAGCATTTCTTAGAAATCTCCGTTGCCGACAATGGCTGCGGCATGACGGAAGAGCAGGTTTCCCATGTGATGGACCCGTTTTTCACCACCCGCACCACCCGGAAGGTGGGGCTTGGGGTGCCGTTTTTCAAAATGTCGGCGGAAGCCACCGGAGGCAGCTTTTCCATCGTTTCCCAAGTGGGGGAAGGGACTACCACCACCGCCCGCTACTGCACGGACCACATTGATATGCTGCCGGTTGGGGATATGAACGCCACGATCCTGTCCCTTATCACCATGAACCCAGACTTGGACTTTGTTTACTGCCGCACACGGGATGAAAAAACATACACGCTGGACACCCGGGAACTGAAAGAGGTTTTGGAGGATGTCCCGCTGAATACCCCCCAGGTGGTTTCCTTTATCAAAGAATCCCTGGAGGAAGGGGAGGCCGGGCTTTGCGGGCCTTCCCGGCTATAAGGAAAGGATGGACTGATTTTATGAAGAGTTTGGAAGAACTCAAGGCAATCCGTGACCGCGTAAAAGGCAACGTGCATCTGCGGAAAGAGGATTCCGCTGACAATATCCGCGTTGTGGTCGGCATGGCCACCTGCGGCATTGCGGCCGGCGCCCGCCCGGTGCTGGCGGCCTTTACGGAAGAAGTTGCCAACCGCGGGCTTCAGAATGTCATGGTCACCCAGACCGGCTGCATCGGCATCTGCCAGTACGAGCCTGTGGTAGAGGTTTTTGAGCCGGACGGCAGCAAGACCACCTATGTCAAAATGACCCCCGATAAAGCTGCCCGTGTCGTTACCGAGCACCTGGTCAATGGCAAGGTCGTGGAAGAATACACCATTGGCAGCGTCAGCAATTTGAAATAAGGAGGCAGCTTCATGTATCGTTCTCATGTCCTGGTCTGCGGCGGCACCGGATGCACCTCGTCCAACAGCCAGCAGATCATTGATGCCCTGGAAACCGAAATCGCGGCGGCCGGGCTTTCCGATGAAGTAAAAGTCGTCAAAACCGGCTGTTTCGGCCTGTGCGCATTAGGCCCCATTATGATCGTTTACCCGGAAGGCTCCTTCTATTCCGAAGTAAAGCCCTCCGACGTCCCTGAAATCGTCCAGGAGCACCTGCTCAAGGGCCGTATCGTCAAACGCCTGCTTTATAAGGAAACCGTTCAGGAAAACAACGTGAAATCCTTAAACGAAACCAATTTCTACGCCAAACAGCACCGGGTGGCTCTGCGCAACTGCGGCGTCATCAACCCGGAAAACATCGACGAGTACATCGGCGTGGACGGCTACCAGGCTTTGGGCAAGGTCTTGACCGAAATGACCCCCCAGCAGGTCATCGACACCATCTTGGCTTCCGGCCTTCGCGGACGCGGCGGCGCGGGCTTCCCCACCGGCAGGAAATGGGCCTTTGCGGCGGCCAACCAGGCGGACCAGAAGTACGTCTGCTGCAACGCCGACGAGGGCGACCCCGGCGCGTTCATGGACCGCTCCGTTCTGGAAGGCGACCCTCATGTTGTGCTGGAGGCTATGGCCATCGCGGGCTACGCCATCGGCGCAAGCCAGGGTTATATCTATGTCCGCGCCGAGTACCCCATCGCCGTCCACCGTTTGCAGATTGCTATTAAGCAGGCCCGGGAATACGGCTTGCTGGGCAAGGACATTTTCGGCACCGGCTTTGACTTTGACATCGACCTCCGTTTGGGCGCGGGCGCATTCGTCTGCGGCGAGGAAACCGCTTTGATGACCTCCATCGAAGGCCACCGGGGCGAACCCCGTCCCCGTCCCCCCTTCCCGGCTGTGAAGGGCCTGTTCCAGAAACCCACTATCCTCAATAACGTGGAAACCTACGCCAACATCCCCCAGATTATCTTAAACGGCGCCGACTGGTTCGCCTCCATGGGCACCGAGAAATCCAAAGGCACCAAGGTTTTCGCACTGGGCGGCAAAATCAAGAACACCGGTCTGGTGGAAGTCCCCATGGGCACCACCCTGCGGGAAATCGTGGAGGAAATCGGCGGCGGCATCCCCAATGGAAAGAAATTCAAGGCGGCCCAGACCGGCGGCCCCTCCGGCGGATGCATCCCGGCGGAACACCTGGATGTGCCCATCGACTATGACAACCTCATCGCCATCGGCTCCATGATGGGCTCCGGCGGACTCATCGTCATGGACGAGGACACCTGCATGGTGGACATCGCCAAGTTCTTCCTGGAATTTACCGTAGATGAATCCTGCGGCAAGTGCACCCCCTGCCGTGTCGGCACCAAACGGCTTTATGAGATGCTGGACAAGATCACCCGGGGCGAAGGCACTCTGGAGGATCTGGACAAGATGGAAGAGCTTTGCTACTACATCAAGAACAACTCCCTGTGCGGCTTAGGGCAGACAGCCCCCAACCCGGTCCTGTCCACCCTCCGCTACTTCCGGGATGAATACATCGCCCACGTTGTGGACAAAAAGTGCCCTGCCGGCGTCTGCAAGCACCTGATGCAGGTCACCATCCTCACCGACAAGTGCAAAGGCTGCACCCTTTGTGCGCGCACCTGCCCGGTCGGCGCAAT